>NZ_CP083950.1:3116000-3474000 GCF_006439395.2 Mesorhizobium sp. B4-1-4 | reverse complement strand
ATCGACGCGGCGTAAGAGGCTGGGTGAGTATCTCACCGCCATCAACCGACATGGTCTCGGGCTCCACTTTTTCGTGAAGGGGGATGTTGTAGCCGTCCGCCGGGGACGCGAGTTCAACGGAATGAAGGACACGCTGATTTGGATCGACGACGAGCGGCGGCTCCGGGGCACGCGTGAAGTCCGATTGCCAAAAGTAACTGACGAAGCGCACAGCTATTTTTGGGACGATCCTTGGTTGTCGCGTGTGCTCATCGTTCTTGAAATGGGCCTATGGGGTCAATTCGTGGCAGCCCAGAACCTGGAACCGTTCTTGGAATTGACTCACCCCTTAATAGATAGACGGCCGCTTTATCCCTGGTTCCAACGCGCAATAGATAGTTATTCCAGTGACGGATTCGCAGAAAACCTCGCTGCCTTGTCGGACAAGATCATCGATCCAGAGGTTCGTAGAGCAGCAAGATTTGTCGCAGGTAAGGTCATGAGGCTTCAGGCGTGGGCACGGTACGGGCATCCCGCTGACTATTTCGACGATGCTGATCGCGAACTGGGGTTCATGACCCGACTGCGGGAGGTCGCTCCCGAGAGCTTCGCCCACTGTGCATATCTCAGGGACGTGATCTTCATGGAGTTCATGGAGCTTGATCACGAGACCAGTCAGGTCAACTGGGAGGCGCTTAAGCACTGCAAGCGCCTACGGGAGTTGGAATGCTCGGGCGAGTGGACTCCACCCACGGCTCGGGAACTGGCCTATTATCATCCCGTCAATGCGGAACGGGCTTACTATCACCCAGCCAATGGGGAACTCATCATCCCTACAACCAGACGCCGTTTTGAATGAATGACGGTTCGGCATTCTCGAATGATTTTCATTCGAAAAATCCGAACGATTTCGCGAGTCGACCGTCACAGCGATGCCCTCCGATGTCGGCATGTTCGGATTCTTCGCGCGGCACGAAGCCAATAAATTACATAAATACAGGTAATTGAGTTCCGCTCTACATAGCCTTGTCCCGTTTCCCTTATATAGTAGAAAGATATGCTCCTAAAGGAAGGGGAAAGAACCGCAGTGCTAGACCGAACCGTGAGAACCGGGGTTCGGGTACAAGGGGGCACAGTGAAGGAAAAAACAACCGCCGCTTCGACGGAGTCGATGCGGCTGATCGACCTCCAAACGACAGCCGAGGTTCTGGCCGAGGCCGTTGCGAATGAAAATGGCGCGCGGGAACGTGTTGCCGAACGACGCGACATTCGGAAATCCGTCATCACCGACCGAGTCAGGCGCATGGAGGAGTTCTTGGGCGTTGGGCTGTTCACAGGACCGCAACGGAAGGCCCCTACGGCGGCGGGGAAAATGATGGCCCGGTACGGCCCGAAGCTGATCGAAGAGATCGATCATTTCGCGGGAATTTTGCGGGATGCGAGCGAAAGGGAGGAGCTTCCCTGATCAACTTCACTGACACTGACAAAAAAACTTAGTGAAGTAGCGCAACACCGTTAGGGTTGTCCGCCATCGCGATTGCGCGAATCAACGGTTCCAGTTGATCCGCCGTGCGACAATGGGCTTGGGGAATATGACGGAATACACGCACTACCACAGCAAATACTTTGCCAATCGCATCATGCTGGAAGGACGGGACGACGAAGCCTTCGCCAAGTCTCTTTCCACCGCGCGCGTCGACATGAAACCGCACCAAGTCGAGGCCGCGCGCTTTGCACTCCATTCGCCGTTGTCCAAGGGCGTAATTCTTGCCGACGAAGTCGGTTTGGGCAAGACCATTGAAGCCTGTCTCGTCATCGCTCAGAAATGGGCCGAGCGCCGTCGCCACGTCTTATTGATTATCCCGGCATCACTGCGAACCCAGTGGCAGCAGGAGCTTCAGGAAAAATTCTCGCTGCCAAGTGTCATCCTGGATTCAAAGACGCATCGCGATGCAGTGAAGAGCGGCCAGAAACATCCATTCGATAACCCCGCCTCGATCATCATCACGTCCTATCAGTATGCCGCGCGCAAGCACGACGAGCTTCACCAGGTTGGATGGGATCTCGTCGTCATCGACGAGGCGCACAGGCTGCGCAATGTCTACAAGAAGGGGCAATCCGCCCAGGCGAAGAAGCTCCGGGACGTTCTTGCCTCCCGTTTCAAGGTGCTGTTGACGGCCACGCCGCTGCAAAATTCCCTCATGGAATTGTACGGGCTGGTGTCGGTCATCGATGAGAATTTCTTCGGCGATGAGCAGAGTTTCCGAGCGATGCACGGTCGGGCATCAGATAGGCTGTCATTGTCGGGGCTGCGACGGCGTTTGTCACCGATCTACAAGCGACATCTGCGCAAGACGGTGCAGGATGCCGGGCATGTCAACTATACGAAGCGGGTGGCGGTCACCTTCGATTTCGAGCCGCGCGATTTAGAGACGAAGCTTTACGACGGCGTTTCCGCCTATCTGCAACGCAAGGATTCGATAGCCTTCGGGTCAAAGCCGAACCAGCTAGTCTTGATCGGGGCCCGCAAGACACTGGGTTCTTCCATCGCCGCGATCACCATGTTCCTTGAAAACGTCATCGCCCGGCTGAAGCGCAACCAGATCGCCGACGAGAGCGTCGTTGCCGACATCGACGACACCGCAGAAGTTCGGGAAGAAATCGCCGACGACGCAGTCCTGTCCACAGAAGAGAACGGCAGCGGCACCGACGAGGCGGAAGACGGCAAGTCCCCGGGCGCGATCGATCCGAAGGTGTTGGCGGCGGAAATTGCCGAACTGGAGGACTATGTCGCTCTTGCCCGGTCTATTGGCCCCAGTTCCAAGGGAAACATGCTGATCCGGAAGCTCCCGGAAGTGCTTGATGCGGTCGAGAAGCTGGGCGGCAGACGAAAAGCAGTCATCTTCACCGAGTCCATCCGGACGCAGCGCTATCTGTCCGAAATCCTGTCCGCGAATGGATATGCCGGGCAGATCGTGCTGATGAACGGTTCGAACTCCGATCCGGAAAGTCAGAAGATCTACAAAGCTTGGACGAAGGAGAAGGCAGGCACAGACGCGGTTTCAGGGTCGAAGCCAGCCGACATGAAGAGCGCGATCGTCAGCGCGTTCAAGTCCGACGACAAGGCCATCCTGATCGCAACGGAGAGCGGCGCGGAGGGCATAAATTTGCAGTTCTGCTCCCTCCTCATCAACTTCGATTTGCCCTGGAACCCGCAACGCATCGAGCAGCGGATCGGCCGCTGCCACCGCTATGGACAGGCCATCGACGTGACCGTCGTCAACATGTTGAACCTAAAGAACCAGGCCGAGAAGCGGATTCACGAACTTCTGAGCACGAAGTTCCATCTGTTTCAGGGCGTTTTCGGAGCCAGCGATGAGGTTCTCGGTTCCATCGAGTCCGGCATCGATTTCGAAAAGAAGGTGCTTGCGGTGGTCCAGAGTTGCCGGACCGAGGAACAGGTAAACGAGGCCTTCAAGAAGTTGGAGGCGGAGCTTGAGGAGCAGATCAGCCAGGACATGGCAGCAACGCGCCAGAATCTTTTCGATCTGTTCGATGAGTCGATCGTGAAGATGTTGCAGCAGCGCGATACCGATATCAGGCAGACCATGTCAGAGTTCGAGCGCCGCCTCTGGCTTGTTGCGCGCGCCGAGTTGCCTCAGGCGACCTTCTATGGCGACGGCGTTCCCCGGTTTGAGCATGATGGAAAAACATGGTCTACCGCGTGGCCGTTGGCAGACGAAAAGCGTTGGCAATTTTTCCGGCTGGGCGACGGAACGCTGGCCGACAGTCTGGTCGAAACAGCCCGGAACCGCGACCTTCCTGAAGCAAAGTTGATCTTTGACTACAAGACGTACCGCAACGACGACCAGCCTCGTCTTTCCGATCTTGAGCGCTTTTCCGGAAAAGCCGGATGGCTGAAGGTTTCCCTGCTGCGGGCAGAAACAGCAGTTGGTTCGCGTGACAGCATCATTGTCGCCGCCGCAACCGATGACGGGAAAGCGCTGGCTCAGGAAACAGCGGCGAAGCTGTTCCATGTACCCGCCATAGCCAGCACGGTGGATGTCGCCTATCCGGCGGACAGCATGGCGGCCATCGACGGGGAGGCCATGAAGACGGCGCAGCAGGAAGCCGAGAACGAAAGCCGGAGATGGCTGGACGAGGAAACCGTGAAGCTAGAAGCCTACGCCGACGACCTCGAAAGTGCCAACAAGCGCCGGGCGAAGGAGCTCCATGCGGAAGCCGAGGCGGCCAAAAGAGCACTTCGCGGTAACCAGTCGATCCCGCTGGCGGACAAGATCGAGGAAGAACGCCGCATCAAGAAATTGGAACAGGAACGCGATGATCTTGTGTTCGACAGCTTCAAGAAGCTTCGAGAAATCCGCAGCGAGATCGATGACAAATTGAATGATGTCGCCGCGAAGCTGGCGATCACTCCAAAAATCACGCCCTTGATGACAATCCGCTGGGAACTGGTGGCATGAGCAAGAAAACGCGCCTTGAACTCACTTGGATCGGCAAGGACGAGCGGCCGAGGCTGGAGCCAAGGATTCTGATCGAGGATGCCGAGCTATCCCACCACGCCAGCGCGCGCGGACCCGAAGCGGACATCTTCGACAACATCCTGATCCAGGGTGACAACCTGCTCGCGTTGAAAGCACTGGAGGCTGAGTACGCTGCGCGGGTCAAATGCGTATTTATCGATCCTCCATATAACACCGGGAGCGCATTCGAGCATTACGACGACGGCATTGAGCATTCGCTCTGGCTGTCATTGATTCGCGATCGCCTTCAGATGATTCATCGGTTACTCAGCGACGATGGTTCATTATGGATTACAATTGACGACAATGAAGCGCATTACCTGAAGGTTTTGTGTGATGAGATTTTTGGTCGAAAAAACTTTCTATGTACTATAGCTTGGCAAAAAATTTATACTACTAAGAATTCTGCGAAGCATTTTTCAGGAATGCACGATCATATTTTGGTTTACGCAAAAGACGAGAGTCTTTGGCACAGAAATGATTTGCCAAGAACAGAGAAACAGGACGCAGCGTATAAGAACCAAGACAATGATCAAAGAGGTGTATGGAAGGCGACTCCGATTCACGCAAGAAATTTTTACAGCAAGGGGCTTTACTCGATAGAAAGTCCATCTGGGCGAGTCATCGAAGGTCCACCAAAAGGAACATATTGGCGCGTCTCAGAGAGTCGTTTTCATGCACTTGATGCTGATCGGCAAATCTGGTGGGGAGAAAACGGTGATAATATCCCGGCACAAAAGCGATTTTTGACCGACGTGCAAGGAGGCGTAGTTCCTTCCACTTGGTGGACTTACGAAGATGCTGGGCATAATGCCGAGGCCAAGTCCGAGGTTCGATCTCTATCCACGATTGAGAGTGATTTGTTTATAACTCCCAAGCCGGAAAGGCTTATCCGGCGTGTTTTAGAGATAGCAACAAATCCGGGCGACCTAGTTCTCGATTCATTCGCAGGTTCAGGAACCACGGGCGCGGTTGCCCACAAGATGGGCCGCCGCTGGATCATGATCGAACTTGGCGACCATGCTGTCACCCACATTGTCCCCCGGTTGAGGAAAGTGGTCGACGGCAACGATCCGGGCGGCGTGACGGAGGCCACGGGATGGAAGGGAGGCGGAGGGTTCCGTTTCTATCGGCTTGCGCCGTCTCTCCTTGAGAAGGACCGTTTCGGGAATTGGGTGATCGCTAAGGAATACAACGCCGCAATGTTGGCGGAGGCGCTGTGCAAGCATCTGGGCTTTACCTATTCGCCCAGCCAAGACCCCGCCGAATACTGGCGGCATGGCCATTCGACTGAGACCGACTTCATCTATGTGACTACGCAGTCGCTGACCTATGACGCACTGAAGAAGCTATCCGAGGAAGTCGGGCCGAAGCGGACGCTGCTGGTGTGCTGCAAGGCGTTCAACGCGAAGGAAGACAGCTTTCCGAACCTCACGGTAAAGAAGATACCCCATTCCATCCTCGCGAAATGCGAATGGGGTCGGGACGACTATTCCCTCCGGATCGCGAACCTCCCGGAAAAGGTGGATTCCGTGGAGGCGGCGGAGCCCGCGGACAATGTCGGGGAACCGAAGCGCGGGAAAGCCGAAGCGACGTTGCCGCTCTTCGATACGGCTGGAGGCAAGTGATGTTGCAGCGCCAGCTTCACCAGATCAAGGCGCGGCTTTCACTGCGCACGCCGCAGGCCGAGGCGCTCGACATCCTCGCCGATGTGCTCGACACGATCGAGTTTTCGAAGGGCACGGATGTTGTCGCCGCGCTTGATGCCATCAAGGCGACCTATCCCACGGTGACGGATTTCGAGCGGGACTTTCCGTCGCTGTGTTTCGCGCTGGCAACTGGAGTCGGCAAGACGCGCCTCATGGGCGCTTTCATCGCTTATCTCTATCTGACGGGGCGCTCGAAACATTTCTTCATCCTCGCTCCGAACACGACGATCTACGACAAACTCGTCGCGGACTTCAGTCAGCAGAACTCCCAGAAATACGTCTTCAAAGGAATTGCCGAATTCGCGCAACTCCCGCCCATCGTGGAGACGGGCGACAATTGGGAGCGCGGCTATGCGGTTCGCGGCGACCTCCTCGGCCAGACCGCCATTGTCTTCATTTTCAACGTCGATAAGATCAACAAGGAGCAAGGCCGCATCCGCAAGTTGCACGAATATATCGGTGAGTCCTATTTCGAGTACCTGTCCGGCCTTCCGGACCTCGTGCTTCTCATGGACGAGGCGCACCGCTACCGTGCTAAGGCGGGCATGAACGCCATCGCAGAATTGAAACCCGTTATCGGCCTGGAATTGACTGCGACCCCGCGCTCGGTCGGAGCCAAATCGGTTGCATTCAAGAACGTGGTTGTAGATTACCCGCTCGGTCAGGCGATGGCCGACGGCTATGTGAAGGACCCGGCCGTCGCAACGCGGGAGGGTTTCCGCGTCGACAGCGTCACCCGGGAACAGCTTGAAGGAATAAAGCTGGAGGACGGCATCCACTGCCATGAGCACACTAAGGCGGAACTGGCGATCTATGCGCAGCAGACGGGCCGCAAGCTTGTGCATCCCTTCATGCTTGTCGTGGCGCAGGACACCATGCACGCCAGCGAAATACGGCGATATGTGGAATCGGATGATTTCTTCCAAGGACGCTACCGGGGCCGCGTGATCGAGGTTCATTCGGGAACGCGCGGCGAGGAGACCGAAGAAGCGACCGAGAAGCTTGTCGCGCTCGAACACGATGCGCAAACCGACATCGTCATCCACGTAAACAAGCTGAAGGAGGGCTGGGATGTCACCAATCTCTACACCATCGTTCCGCTCCGTGCGTCCGCATCCGACATCCTGACTGAGCAGACGCTCGGCCGGGGCCTTCGGCTGCCTTACGGTCAGCGGACGGGTGTTGAAGCCGTCGACCGTCTGACGATCATTGCGCATGACCGTTTCGACGACGTGATCAAGGCAGCGCGCGATCCGGACTCCCTCATCTCCATTCGCAAGACGGTCATCGTCGGCGGGAACGGCGACGTGTCCGATATCGGAGCGCATGTCGTTCAAGCTCCTTCGAATGTCGAAACGTTGCTCACTGGAACGGCTGGAACGTTCGACGAATCTGAACAGAAGCCTTACGTCTTCGAGACGCAGGAGGAGCGGGAAGTTGCGCGCATTACCTGGGACGTGATCGAGCGGGAGTTCGAGCGCCGGATCAAGACGGGCATCGAGAAGCTGGAAACTCCGGAAGTTCAGGCCGAAATCACCCGGATCGTGAAGGAAGCGATGGCACCCGAACAGGGAACGTTCGAAACTTTCGAACGAAAAACGGACGTCGCCGCGACCGTCGCCAAAGTGACGAAACAGCTCGTCATGCACACCATTTCGATTCCAGAAATTGTCGTGCTGCCGACAAGCGAAGTGAACTTCGGCTTCAACGACTTCGATCTTTCGAATCTCGAAGCCATCGCCAAGCAGCCGCTGTCAGATCAGATCATGGTGCAGCGGCTTCGCGACGAATCCCGCGCCTTCCTTGCGCGCACAACCGAGGGTGTGAAAGAAGAGAGGTTGGAGAATTACCTTGTCCGGCACCTCATGGATTTGCCGCAGGTGGACTACGAAACCCAGAGCGAGCTCCTCTTCAAGCTGTCCGGTCAGACGGTGAAGCGGCTGGAGTCGTATCTGGCCACGCCGGAAGACGTGGAGAACGTGCTGATCGTTCACGGCAAGGATTTGGCCCGGTTCATTTTCGGGCAAATGCAGACGCACTATTGGGAGACGGCGACCGACTATCGGGCGAGCGTCTCCAGAGGCTTCATCATGTTGAAGCCGCAGGCTTTCAACGTGCCGAGCGAGGCATTCGTTCGGGATTTCCGAACGCCTGTGAACCCGTTGAGCCAAACTCCGAAGCATGTCTTCGAAGGCTTTGCGAAATGTTGCTACCCGTACCAGAAATTCGATTCCGACACTGAACGCGAATTCGCGGTGATCCTGGAATCGAAGAGCGAAACCGGGGTGCTGCGGTGGATGAAGCCGGGCATCGGCCAGTTCCGGATTGAATATGCGGCCGGGCAGTCATACGAGCCGGACTTCGTGGTAGAGACGGACAGGGACAAGTTCATCGTCGAGATCAAGGCGAAGAACGAGATGAGCGATCCGGTGGTTCAAGCGAAAGCCAAGGCCGCCCGGAAATGGGTTCATCATGCCAACGATCACGCCAAGGATACGGGCGGAAAGCCATGGACGTATGTGCTAATCCCGCACGACACGGTAAAGCCGAGCGCAACGCTGGCATCGTTGGTTTCGGCCCACTCCCAAGCGGTCGCCCTCATATGACCACTAGCACGTCTCGCCTTTTTAAGGTTGTTCCAGTCTATCAGAGGGATATCAGGACTGAGACTCACGGGTTCGAGGTGCTCTCAAAGCTGAACAGTTCACTCTCTGGAATGCGCGGAGAGTCAATCCAGATCGACTTTCAAACAGTCCGATGGATAGATGCGCACCTGTGTCCACTACTCGCTATTATTGTCAGACATGCACAGGCGAGAGGAAATACGATCGGGTTGATGTCCCTCAACGATCGCGTGCAGGCGGTACTTCAGAGGAATGGATTCCTGTCCAATACAGTAGAGGACAGATACAGGACAACCATACCGATAAGCGAATTTTCGCTCGATGGTGGAGTTGATTTCTCGCGGTACACGAACACGCACTTAGAAAGACGAGAGATGCCGAAGATGACTAATGCTCTTCGAGGGAAATTTTACGAGGGGCTCGATGAAATCTTCGCGAACTGTTCGCTCCACTCGAATTCAGAGTGTCAGGTCTGCGTAGGTGGTCAGTTCTATCCACAGACCGAGAAAATCGCGTTTTCGATAGCCGATGGAGGAAGAGGGATCGACGGCGCTTTCCGGGCTGCGAAGGGACGCGACATCCGTCCGGATGACGCGATCGACTGGGCCATGCAACCTGGCAGCACCACGCGATCAGGTGACTTGCCAGGTGGTTTGGGCCTCAAACTCATCCGGGAATTCGTTCGGTTAAATGGGGGAAAAATCACGGTTGTGTCGAATGCGGGGGTGTGGTGTCAATCGGGTGGAAATGTCACGAAGGCGATACTCTCATCGCCCTTTCCCGGGACGGCCGTCATATTTGAGATAGTAACCTCCGATAGGAAGCAATATGACTTGGCGAAGGCTCCCCATCCTCGCGACATTTGGTAAGCATGCGGTATGAAGAACGTGACCGTTCCGATTTCATCAATTCTGGGCGGCGGGATTTGTGTGTCCGCCTCCGATGGACACAAGATTTTCGCGATCATTAGAGAACACGTCGTCGCCGGAGATCGGGTTGTCCTGTCGTTCTCTGGGGTGACTCGAATGACGACCGCCTTTTTGAACGCTGCAGTCGGGCAGCTCTACAACGAGTTTTCAGAAGAGCATGTTCGGCGGCATCTAGCCCCGCCAGTCGACGCTGAACCTTGGCATCTGACGCGGCTGAAACTGGTCGTGGATCGCGCGAAGCTTTTCTTCAAGGACGCAGACCGGGTGGCGCGTGTGTTCAAGGAAGCGACCGGACAGAACGATGACGATCTTTGACGCGCGCAAAGGATGTCGACTGGCGGGTCGACGGGTCGTGTTCGACACCAATGTTTGGATTTCGCTTGAAGGGTTTGATCCCCGACCTGATGAATCCGAGATGTACAGCACCTTCTTCAACGAAATCAGAAATAGCGACAATGTGATTGTGGTGACAGACTACATTCTTGGCGAATTTTTTAACAGGTGCTGCAAAATCGAGTACGAAATGCGTAGGAAGTCATTCGAAGAAACAGCTCAAAATGGGGAAAAATTCTCGCACTATAAGAAATATAGGAAGAGTTCTGAGTTCAAAGATTATATGGAAACGATGATTGATGTCTGTGAAACCATTGTCGCTGACGGTGAGTACGAAGCGGTCAATGGCGCGCAGGTTGATATTGGTGATGTGATATCGGAGGCAGCATCAGGCTTAATAGACTTCAGTGATATAATGCTGAGGGAACATTGCCGTGACAAAGGATATGTTATCGTGTCGCACGATGCGGATTTTGCAAATTGCGGTCTCGATTTCGTAACGGCAAACCCGAGAATTCTGTCGGCTGCCCGCTGACTGGTCCGCGCTGGTTCCACTCCCGCGTCAGGCGTGCCCAGAGCTATCGACGAGTCGGTGCTGGGTGGTGTCGTCGTTCGGTCGATGGTCCAAAGATACCAGTCGCCCGTCAGGCAAGCCCGATCAGGATGTCCGATCGGTTGTACAGGCCAAGGCCAAGGCGACGCGAAAATGGGTGCACCACGCCAGTGAGCACGCCAAGGATACGGGCGGGAAGCCGTGGACTTACGTACTCGTGCCGTATGGTGCAGTGAAACCGAGCGCGACCTTGGCATCGCTTGTTTCGGCGTACGGGCAAGCCGGGCAACTGGTGAAGTAACGTAGAAGCAGATTAGGGTATCTCGCGCGCCGTGGGATGCCGAATTTTTGGGGGACATCCTATGCGGCCGTTTACGCGGACAATCATTGAGCTTTTCGATGGGAAGCGTCGCTACCTTATTCCGCTATATCAGCGGCAATACGCATGGAAGGTAACGCCCCAGCTTGAACTCCTATGGGAAGATATCGATCGCGCTGCACGACACCTGGAAAAAGCCGGACAACTCTCGGCCCCCCATTTCATGGGCGCAATCGTGATCTCTCAAATGAAGACATTCGGTAAGCAGGTCCAAGCTTTCGAGGTCATCGATGGCCAACAACGGCTGACCACTTTTCAGCTCTTATTGTCCGCCTTGCGCGACGTAGCCGCTTCCCTGTCTTCTGAATATGCGAATGAGGTCTCGAAATATCTGTTCAACGATGGCGTGATGGAAACGTCGGAGGTCGAACGTTTCAAGCTGTGGCCATCCATGACTGATCGTTCTTCATTCATCAACATCGTCGATCCGAGCGGTGAACTTGGGGAGGTATTCGCAATTCCAGACGACGAACAAGGCGTGGTTCGTCCGTCTGTTGCAGCGTATGCCTTTTTTCGAGCTCGCATCGAGCAGCATGTATTTGTCGACGGGGCATTCAGCGCGTTCCGCATGGAAAAGCTATTCGAAGCCCTTCGATCCGGCCTTGCCGTGGTTTCCATCGAACTGGAAGGAGGCGACGACGCGCAAACCATCTTTGAAACGCTTAACAGCCGAGGTGTCGACCTAACGGCAGGCGACCTCATGCGAAACTTTATTTTCCAGCGTGCGAAAGGGCTAGGACAGACCAAAGGCTCGCTCAACATTGACAAGCTTTACCAGTCATACTGGCTGCCACTGGATCGGTGGTTCTGGCGCGAAGGCGACACGCGAGGGCGGCAAACCAGATCGCGCCTTGACTGGCTTTTCGTTGATCACTTGGCGATGATGCGATCCGATCTCGTATCGGCCGACCATTTGTTCGAATCCTACCGAAAATGGATTCTCGAAGATGAGCCCTTCGATTCGATCGAGGAAGAACTCAAGGCAATTCAGGCTAGCGCTGCCATCTATCGTCGAATAGCGGAGCAGTCGCCGGACGATCCGCTTGGTCGTTTTGGCCGCTTCGCAAAAGCATTCGACGTGTCTACTGCTATGCCGTTGGTGCTTTACCTCGCGACCCAGGCTGGCCTGCCCGAAGGAATCGCGACCGCACTGACGCTCATAGAATCATACATAGTTCGCCGCGACATCTGCGGCTTGCCAACCGCAAATTATAACAGGTTCTTTGTCGACATTATCGCCAAGCTTCGAGCGGCGGGTAGCGAGCCGCTAGCGATGCTGCATGAGGCGCTTTCATCGAGTCAAGCAGAGGTCACGCGTTGGCCGACCGACAAGGAATGGAAAGACAGCTGGCTTGGACGGGATCAATATAAGGCAAGTCGTCAACCCCGGCTTCGTCACCTCTTCGAGGCCATCGAGCATGTAAAACGTGCAAATGATGGCGAGATCATCGCCATCAAGAGCGATCTGACCCTCGAACATATCATGCCGCAGAAGTGGCGGCAGAATTGGCCTGTCCCTGGCTTCGATCACCTTGAAGAGGGTGAGGTAGACGTTGAGCACACATCGCGAGAGATGGACCGGGAGCGGGCTATCAACAAGCTCGGCAACTTGACCCTTTTGACACACAAGTTGAACGCCAGCATATCCAACAGTGCCTTCCCGTCGAAAATGCCAGCGGTTCGAGCCCATGCAGCGCTGACGCTAAATCGCGAGCTACATCACTACGAGCACTGGGATGAGGAATCGATCCTTCAGCGTGGTGCCCTGCTTTTTGAGACGGCACGGACTATCTGGCCAGCTCCGGTCTCGCCTGAATGAACTGCTGACTTGCCGCAACTTATTAGGACATTGTCGGCGGAGAAGGATCATCTTCGGGATCGAGATCAGAAGAGACTATCGGGGCAGCAGTTTCGGTTTTCGGCGGACTCAGCAGCTTGCCCCCGTGGAGGGTCCATTCAGGAATGAGCTCCAGAATCTTCCGTTGGCGGATCGACGAGGGCATGTCAGTGCCGTCCGTCACCGACGTTAGCGGACGCGGGCTGACTGCAACGATGTCTCTTTCCAGATCGGCCCAGCCGTCGACTGCCTCCATTTCGCGGAGGTAGATCGCGAGCGGGATCGATGTCCGGTCAATGTGACCCCATTTTTGCCGGATGACTGGATTGTCCAGGTTGCCTCTATTTCGAATGAGGAAGTCGACCATCTGAGAAACATGCTTCGCTTGGAAGTCGGTGGGCGGACGATAACGCGGTTGCATTTCCCCGTGCAGCGCGCTGCCCGTTTCGGAAGGAGTCAGGGCCTGTTCCTCGTCAAGGCTCGTCTCGGCCGTCTGAGCTGCTTTCTCGACCTCGGTATCGTCAGTCGGGAGGGCAGCCCTCGACCAAGACAGGGCGGGTTTCATCTGCCGATCGAAGATCAGGGCAATCAAGATTGCAGCCGCGATGAAGGGCCAGAGCGCCTTGGGCATACCACGCCTGGTTGCGTAGCGCTGGGCTCGGGTCCTCGCAACCGCGCCGCAGCCGCGTCGCGCTTCCCGTTTCGCATGACCGGAAGCGACAGAGTTCGGGTTTAAGGCGGTGTTCGACACTTGCCGAGACGGAGCGCCATCGCGGAGGTTCACGAGCCTGTCATGCGTTCCCATGGCCGTCCTCCTTTGCGTCGAGCGCGAACGGCGTATCGCGGAGAACCTGACGGTCCTGCGGCCGGGCAAGGTAACGATCGAGCCAGCGGCGGAAGCCCGCAACCATCTGATCGCCCCTCCCGGTTTCGGCCAGCGCCAGGATTGCCCCGCCGAGCGTGTGTTTCAGTTGGCTTTGCGTCTTCCTGTTGGAACGATCGAGCGAGCGCCGCAGTCGTGCCGTTCTGGCCCGCGCGGTTCTCTCTCGCGCCCGTGCCAGTTCCAACTTTTGAGAAAGATCAGCGGCCATATCGTCCCTCCGGGTTTTGAATGCTCCGGGACTATTGTTTGTCGGCGTTTGCGCCGGCGCAAACGCGAGCTCATCGTTGAGCGATGAGAACCGGGAAAAAGAGGATGAGGCTCGCCTATACATCGCTGTCGCGACGTGGCTCGAAAAAAGATTTCGGCGGCAGCCCGTCCGACAACGAAGGGGCCGCCGATGGCTGATTTCTTTCGTGTCCAGCTCGGGGTAGTCAGTCGCAGCGATGGTCATTCAGCAGCGAAACGCTCCGCCTATCAGTCGTGCGGGAGGGCTGTGGATCACGAGGGCCGCTCGTTCGATTTCAGCAGGAAGCGGAAAGAGCACGTCCGCACCATCATGCTCGTGCCGGATCATGCGCCGAACTGGGCCCACGACCCTGAAGCGCTCTGGCAGCGAGCGGCTGCGGTTGAGAGGCGGATCGACGCTCAGGAAGCGCGGATCGTCGATTTTTCCATGCCGAGGCAGATTCCGGAGGCGTTGTGGGAGCCGTGCATTCGTCATGTTTATGGACCGTTCGTTGAGCGCGGCATGATCTTCCAGATCGACATTCACGATGTTGCCGCCAGCGACGGCGGCAGGAACATTAATATTCACGGCCTTGCGACCCTTCGCTCGATCGATGGCGACGACATTTCCGCGCGAAAGGATCGAAGCTGGAATGACCTTTTCCGCGAGCGCAACGGCCGCAACGTCCGGGAGCTGTTTGCCGCCCAACTGACCGCCTTCTGCCAGCAGCATGGCTTCTCGTATGACGGAGATGCCCGGCCTAATTCCGAACGAGATCTACCGGACCCTGAACCGCGACTGCCACGATGGAACTTCGGATTCTTTGAACGAACCAGCGAGATGCCCGAAGCGCTGGCGGCGCTTCAGGACCATCGGAGGAGGAGACGGGAGTGGGAGGCAGCCCAGGCAGAGGAGATCGAAGCTGCCCTGGAGCTCAGGCATCTGGAAACGCGAGTCGGCGCGCAGCGTCAGCGCCAGATCGTTCCTGCCAATCCTGGCCAGCGATCGTCATCCAAGAAGGACCGCCGCGCCGCAATACTTCGCACGTGGCACCGGAGCGGATGGATCGACGCGGAGGCCATTCCGTCGATCGCGTCAGTCAGGTTCGACGAGAAGCGAGACCTTCTCTGGATCAATCTTGCGGATGGTACGGCTCTTATCGACCGGGGCGATGCAATTTCGTTGAAGGGACGCATCACCTGGACGGCCGCAGCGGAGACAGCCGCAGCCGCCGAGCGCCACGGATGGGAAAGCGTCGAGGTTCATGGCGATCAGGCCTACAAAGATGCCGTGACGGTCGCCTGCATGCTACGTGGAATCGAGGTCAGAAATCACGTTCTTTCGCCGAAAGCACAGGCTGCCTTCGATAGGCTGCGCGCCGACCAGTCAAATCGTTCGACAAATCCGAACGAACCGGGCTCAGGAGCGACTGGAGCCGCCAAAGCGGACGTTTCTCCGGCCCTGCCCACGTCAGCATCGCGACTGTCGAGCCGTGAGATCCATCTGGCGCTCACAAAGCGAATAACGGTTCCAAACCCGCCCCCCATGGAGTCGCCTGACACGGAGAGTTCTGCCCCTGTCTTCAAGCCTGCCTTCCCCCGACGACAGCCGCCGAAGAAGCTGCCTTCGGATCGCCGTCAGCCTGGTTTCGACAAGGCCCACTAGCGTCGGTCCCTGAGCCAGTGCGCCATATCTTTTCTGTTCAAGGCGGCGATGCCGTCGTGCGAGCGACTAGCGTTCGAATCGAGAGCAGCGGCAGCCGGGCATGTTACGTGCCGTCGCTGGACATGATCCGGATGCCGGATCGAAAGGCGTTCAACGGAACGCCAACGTCCTCACCAAGGAGGCCTATTACTCCACTCTGTTCCACGAGCTGGCGCACACTGGACCGCACCCGTGCATCGTTGCGCCCGCGACATGTCCGGAGCTTCAGCAGCGAGGCTTACGCCATCGAAGAGTTGGTCGCCGAACTCGGAGCCGCTTTCCTTTGCGCCGATATCGGCATCAGTTCAGCACCGCGCGCCGACCATGCCGACAACATCGCCAGTTGGCTGAAGTGCCTGAAGGCCGACAGCCGCACGATCTTCAAGGCTGCGGCGCAAGCGAGCAAGGCTGCCGCGTTCATCTTGGGGAATCCAGCACTTGTGTAGCCGGGCCGTCATCAGGTTGCGTGGCGGCCTTCCAAAGTGAGGGGCGACTGTCGACTAGTTTCAGGCGTTCCGTCCGATACAAGGCCCACTTGGCAGCGCTTCGTTCGCTTCAAACTCTGGACCCGTTTCGCGAAGCGCCTGGCCTTAACGGATTCGAGACTCCGTTGTCGCTAGAGACGCTGGAAAAATGAATTTCGGAGCACAACAATGGACGGAAAACTGATCGTCGCCTACGCGAGCGGTGAAATTACACAACGCACCCTGACCAAATGGCCGTCACTGAAAGAGCTTCAGGAAGCCGTTGGTGGTTACATAGAAAAGCTGCCGCTACCAACCAATCGCCATTTCGAGGAATGCGTCGACGAACATGGAAATCCGCAGAAATGCGTCGCGTATTGCAATGAGGAAGGAAGGCTTGTTGGGTTGCCGAGAAACACCTCCCTCATCGGGAAATCGATCTCCTATCCGGTCGTCGGAAACATCGCGATCGTGACAGGCGACAGCGAGTTCATGAGCCAACGGCACTAGTCTCGGGTGAGGGAGAGAGGAACGCGGATTCGCGTTCCCCTCGTTCTCCAAAAAGCATGTCGTCCGGCCTCGCCAATGAATTCAGGTCGCCGGGTCGAGGCATGCGGAGTTTGAAAGGAGCGGCGAGGATTTAACTGGATCTTCCGACAACGAGTGGACGGTCTGACGACAGTTATGCCGTCATACACACTCAGCCTGCCAATGAGATAAGGCAGATTCAATCATTGCTTGGCGGTCGACTAGGTAACTTGGAAGGTAAAGTCATGCTCGAGGCGTTCAGGTTTGGTTCCTGGGCGGAAGGAATTAGTCTGGCGTTTTGTGATTTCGGACGAGCGGCCACTGTGTAAGGCCCGAACTGTACGACGTTTCATTGCTTCGGAGAGTCCAGATTGCAAGCCTTCCAGCAACGCGTCTTTGGCCAGCCGAGTCCCGCCGATCCGAATCACAATTGTTGAGCTTTCTCGCAGCAGCGGCTCGGTGCCGTTCCAAACTTCTGAGAGAAAGCTCCAATAGTCTGTCGGCACAGTATGTCGATCATCCCGATTCAGGCGATGGACGGGCCGTTCCGAGCCACCGAGAAACCAGAGCCGAAGCCATTGGTCTTCGGAATAGTCTGTTGTATCCAGATAGGGTGGGGAGGTGACCACAAGCGCAACCTTGCCGTTATGCTCAACAAACCTTTCAGCTGCCTTTCGGGAGTCTGTGAGCACAACCTTACCGTGGGCCCTGGGGGGCAGTTTTGAATATCGAAAACTAGCTGCTTGACGAAGGATTTTGAAGGCGTCTCGCTCTGGTGGTTCCAAACCGCGCTCTCGCCACCATCGCACGGAGTAATCTGGCTTGGTACTGATTGTCCGGGGCATGCGATTGCTGAGGCACATCGCCGAGCGATGAGACTCGCCATGAAGAACCCCCAAGATAACGGCGGCTATGAATCGATCCGTCGGATCATCTTGCCAAGTCAGCCGCTCGCGTAAAAATGCGATTTGGGCAAACGTCTTGACATGAAAACACGTGGCAAAAAAATCAGAGGGCGGTGTCGCCCGCTCGTCAATCGCCTCGAATAATTCCTCCAACGCGTTCAACCTAGCAAGTACTGCCTGGAGTTCGGGCACCTGGGCTTTGGCTCCCGCAACGCAAGCAGCCACGGGATTAATATCCGAGCCAATAGCCGCGCGGCCATTGAGCAGGCTCTCAAGCACAGTGGTTCCGCGCCCACAGAAGGGATCGAAGACCAAATCCTTCGGTCGTGTGTAGGCTAAGAGTTGCTCGGCAACGAACCTCTCTGGGAACATCGCGAAATAGGGGCAAATCGCATGGAGCGGATGTCTCATGCCGCGACCCTCTTTTCAGCGAGAGATCCCATTACCTCATCAACCCAAGCTGCGACTTCGCTCACTCGATCAGCCCCATCTATGCCTGCCCTAGGGCCCCCAGGGGCGCTTAACGCTCGGGCGGATGAGTTAGCGATACGACCTCGGTCGAATATGATGCCAAACGCGCTTTCTCTGACGACGAAGCGGCGAAGAATGCCATTCTTAAAGGGTAGCTTTTTGCCAGTAGCATCCTTGGGTGGCTCGTCGAGATCGAACCAGAGCGGGAAGGGGATACATATCGCTGGCACAAAGTGTTCGAATACCCCGTCTACGAACCACTGCTTTATTGCCTTCACATCGTTCGCGACTGGCTTGTCCTTCCAGTCTAGCCCAGAGGCCACTTGCACGAACATCAAGAAAGTTGCGGCATTGCCATCGTCGAACGGCCGCCATGCGATGATATCGACGCCGCCATCCTTGAGCTTGGCGTCAAATCCATACGGAATGTCTGATCGGACACAGTAGGAACCATAGCGAAGCCAGGCTGCCTGCAAGGCAGGAAGAAAGCCGTCGCCAGTTGCTCTTGGGAAGCCGAACGACACTACTTGAGCGTCGGTATATCCGCCAACAGCTATACACGAACATATCTGAAATATGTTTCCAATTCTTTGCACAAAGCCACGTTCTGCTTTCGGAACACTTATGAGGTCTTCGCGTATCCCGGAGTCGAGAAGGCAAAAAGTGTAAAAAAGCTCGCCTGTTTTGGCCTCATTCCAAGTCGGCTTCCGGAGTAGAATTTGCGATTCACCGAGCTTGCCGTTGACCATCAGTTGGAATGGGTAGGCCGAACCAATAGTCTCCACCCGAAGTGAGATTTCCTCGACAATGCGTTCCTCAAGATCATCGGCAGCACGGTCGGTCACTTCGGGCTCGCCACTGTCGTCGGCATCGACATCGAGTTCCTTCGCCGATGTGCGGTCGTCCGAAAGGCGACGCAACTGAGATCTAAGCGTTGAAATGGACACCTGCCCGGCGGCACTAGTTAAAGCGAGTAGCTCTAGCCAATCAGCGAATCGCGCACGCCGCGAATTTAGGTCAGGTGGATTGATGTGCACCTTACAGATCCTCGTCTTGGCCGAGGCTCTTCTTCACCATCGCATCGCGCAAATTCCGAACGGTCGTCGCCAGATTCCGGCCCATTGCAAGGAGCGTATCGTCACCTTCAAAGTGCGCTGAAAGCCCAAGCGCGTTCTCGCACTCTCTGGATGCCGCGATAAGCGCCTCTTTGAAGCGCACTGATGGCGGCTCAACTTGCTCGAATGCCTGATCGAGTCGACGGGTGGTAGTCAAGACGGCCAAAGCAGTCTTGTTCTCCATAACGCGCACAAGCTGATTTAAGTTTGGATTCTGGCTTGCGATAAGGGTCGACTCCTTCTTTGACTCCTGACCATAGAGCCACGACATAAGCTGACCGAGCTGTTCGCTGTTTTCGGTTGGAACAGGGGTTTGCGAGTCATCGTCATCGTCTATTCCCAGATAAGTCCGCACGGCGGGTCTGGATACTGCTGTATAGAGATGCGAGAACGCAAACCGCTTCTTGGTCCGATCATTTAGATCGAAGCCTTGCGCTTGCGCTTGCTCCAGAACGCGATAGCCGGCGACTAGACGGCGAACCGTGTTGTGATTGTCGCCCAGCATCTTGCTGACAACCTCCACGTCCTCGCCTTCTTTCAACCAATCGGCTGCGTATTTCGCCTTGGCATACGCGTCCCATTTGAACGGGCCATTGATATGCTTAAAAGCAATAAACCGCCGCGCGGCTGCACGGTTCGGGACGTATCGAACGCGGACAGCCACAGGCAACGGCTGCGGATCCGCTATAACGGGGAGGCGATAATTCATCGCTTCCCGGAGCTTTTCGTCGGCAATAAGACGCAGAGCGGCGAGGCGGCGGTTTCCTTCATAGACAATGTTGGTCTTGTCTTCGACAATTAGCGGTTCGTAATCGATCCACCCCGAAGACAGAATCGACTGTACGAGTTCCTCGACATCATACTCGTCAACAAGGTAACGAACGACTTCGTCGTCAGTTTCGAATGCCTCAGTCGGGACACGGGGATTTAGGAGATCGAGATGCAGATCCGCAAAGGGGACCATGACATCGCTAGCTGCCGGGTTCTCGATACTTTTCGCCACTATCGGCCCCCTTTGCTGGAGACACGCATAACAGGCTCATCAGCGACGGCCTTCTTGAGTGTCTGACTAATCCATTCCTGAAGAGTTGTGTCACGCTCGGCGACGATCAGCCTGAGCGCCCGATGAAGGTCTGCGTCAAGCCGAATGTGGACCATGCGTGCCTTTTCATCACTCACGTGGCCCGATGGATCTTTAGCGCCGATCGTCGCCCCCCTTGTAACACAGTGACTCGTGTAACATGCGCTCCGTTGGCTCGCCAGTGCCATTGGCATGCAATAGCTTCCTATGCCGGCTGATCTGCATTGCCCAACGTTTGCAGGGCCATTCGCAATTCGCCAAGGAGTGTAGCGAGCCGACCCCGGTCCCTCTCATGCATATGCCGGAAGGGCCATGGATCAGCGGCAATTATATCGATCACGCTCGTGACATCGGCGCAGATGCGCGGAAGGCCCGCAAGTTCGATCGACCAGCCTTTCGGTGTGAAATGCACGAAATCATTCCGTAGCGTGTTAAGCTTGCCAAACGAGCGGTGGTGATGAGGTAACAGCGCTAAGAGCGCGCCCGCGCCGCCCTCGACTCGTTTGACATCGTTATGCAGGCGTTCGAAGAGATCAGGCGCACTAGCAAGACGCTCCTCCGGGAAGGCATCCTCCTGTCTCTTTGGTTGGAATATCGGTCCCCACTCGTCCTCGCGGACAAGAACCCTTTCGACTTCGCCTCGCCTGTCCCTTTCGTGCCAATCAAGAATCTTGCGAACGCATCGATCGCTTTGTGCCCCGAGTTGAGCCGTTCCAGAGAGGTGGCAGACCATCGCTCCTTGAAGCGCGCTATGGAGGGAGTGGATGGCCCATTTCCAAAGCCCAGGTTCGTCGCTGGCACGCCGGACACAATGCAGACATTCCGACAGGGACGTGAGCACGTCAGTGTTCTCGTCAACCCTCAGCCACATGCGGATCTCCCCTCCAGTCTCTGGCCCTGTCGTCATCCTCCTCGTACCACAAACGTAGCGCCGGGCGCGCGCCCCATCGACCGCAAATAGGGTCGCTCCGACTGCGTTCGCAAGCCTGGAGAGGCTTTCGAGCACGATCGGCCATCGCTCCGGGATAATGGCTGCCTCGTATATGCGAGAAGTTCGAGAATAGCCCCCGGTTTTACTGTTTCTGAACACCCGTGTTGCTAAATGGACGATAAGACTTGGAAGGAGAAATTGAACAATGGAAACGGGAACACGGACCGACCGACTCGCCGCGAATCTGAAGCAACTTGCCGATCGGGCTGCGAACCTGCAGATGGCTTGGTTCTTTCCCCATCCGGACTCTACTCCCGGCGAGCAGCAGATGTCCGTCGTTGAGCACGGCCAGGAACTCGTCCGGCTCGCTGCCGCCGCCGAAGCGGTAGGTAAGCCGGATGTCGCCAAACAGGCCAGACAATACGCAGAGCAGATGTCGAACTTGAAAGAACGGTGGCAGAGCCGGATTGCGAAGGGATAGTCATCCTCCGAAATGAGCGGGCGAAACCACGATCATCGCTCGGGCTGGCCCGTTCGCTTTCCCTCTACGCTAAGGCAGGCAAACAACCGGAGACAGCAATGGGGAAACTTGCAGCGCCGATCAGAGACTTGCCCGGCACCATCAAGCGCCTCCAGGAGAGGGTCTCTTCCCTTTCCAAGGTGGCCTTGCTCTTCCCCGATCCAGCTTGGACTTTGGAAGAGTTGGAGACGGCCGGGGCGGAGGTCGGTCGTAAGCTGATGGAAGTGATGGCCGCTGCCGAGGGTGCCCGTAGGATGGACATTGCGAAGGAGGCCAGGGATTCCGCCGACCTGATGCAAGCCGTGATCAATCGTTTGGAAGTGCGGCTAGCAGCTCTTCGGCCCTTGTGAATGGGCCACAACACTGGTACACAAGAGGTCTTCAGCGGCGACTGAATCCCTTGGTTTTCAAGGCTTCCAGGTGCAATTTTGAGGAGTTCAATCCTCTCTCGCAGCACCAGTTCCTTCGCCTGTAGCGTCAATAACTTAGCTTTTTCCGTAGCTTCCCACAAGACGGCTGCTACAATGGAGAGCACGATTGGCAACGCGGCGTAGGTGGGTGATGACGGGTCCATGGCCCCATCCGAAAACGGGTATTCTCTATTTTCGCAAGGCAACACCTCCCGATCTCTTCAGGGACAGAGCCCGATTAGCGGAGTTGGGCATCAAGCTTACGGGAGAAATCCACCGCTCTCTTGGCACCAAAGACCGAAAGCTAGCTGAGCGGACCTTTAAGGAAGTCTCGCTTGAGATAGAGGCGATGTGGTCTAGATGTCGCGAGCTGTTAAACGGCGGGCCATTGGAGATAAGCCACAAGAACGCGGTGGCGCTAGCGGGGGCGGATGCCGTCACATTCCTCCAGGAAAACGAAGGTAACCCGGATAAGGTTGCCGCGCCGACCGTTTGGGTGAACAGCATCTTCCGAACGATGCGGAAAGCGCTCGGCTTACAGGGCAGCCAGAGCTTGCGCCTTCATGAACTAGAGGCCGCCCTTGCACCTCTGAAGTTCATTGACCTTAAAAAGCGCGTAGCAGAGTTGTTGCCAAACGAACCACCGGGCCCCTCGAAGGCCGCTCTGCAAACGTTGGAGTATGCGCTCCGGGCGTTTCCCAGCGCAAAAAGTCAGTTCCGCGCGAAGGCCGCGTTGAAGTCAAAGGGCCTCGTCGTCTCGGCTGCCAGCAAGGCGAAGCTAATGGGGCAGTTCGCTAAGTTTCACGGGTTGGCATGGGAAAAACTTGAAGCCTACCTAGTCCCCTGGAACAAAAGTAAGCTTCATTTTGTTTGGCTTCTGTCACAAGAGCAGGAGTTTGATTCATGGCTGGCAGGCAGGCGGACCTTGTCGTTCTAAGCGACGCGGATAGAGGTTTCCTCGAATCTCAGGTGCGCCGGCATAAGGCGCCGCGCTCCTTGTCGGATCGATGCCGGATGGTCTTGCTGTGCGCGCAGGGTTTGCAAAGCAAAGACGTTGCCGAACGCCTGGGTGTTCACGAGCACACGGTTGGCAAGTGGCGCCGTCGGTTCGTACAGGATGGTATTGAAGGGCTGACAGATGAATATCGTACCGGTCGACCGCGAACTGTCTCCGATGCCCAGGTTGCTCAGGTCGTCGAGCGTACGTTGAACACCACTCCCAAGGATGCCACGCACTGGTCCATCCGTTCGATGGCAGCCGACCGCGGCCTTTCTCATACCACCATCCGTCGGATCTGGACCGCGTTTGGCCTGCAGCCGCATCGTACCGAGACATTCAAGCTTTCCTCCGATCCGCTCTTCGTTGATAAGGTGCAGGACATCGTCGGCCTCTATATGTCACCACCGGACCGGGCGATCGTGCTATGCGTGGATGAGAAATCGCAAATCCAGGCATTGGATCGCGAGCAGCCGGTTCTGCCTATGGCACCGGGCGTCGCCGAACGGCGTACTCATACTTATGTTCGCAACGGCACGACTTCTCTGTTCGCCGCGCTCGATGTTGCCACTGGGGCGGTGATAGGTCATTGCTACAAGCGTCACCGGGCCACCGAATTCCTCGACTTCCTGAAGCGGATCGACACCGAAATGCCCAATGGCCCGGACGTGCATCTGGTGATGGACAACTATGCGACCCACAAGACGCCGAGGATCAAGGCTTGGCTCGCGCGCCGTCCACACTGGCATGTTCACTTCACGCCAACGTCGGCATCCTGGATCAATCAGGTCGAGCGGTGGTTCGCAGAGCTGACGCGAAAGCAGTTGCAGCGCGGCGTACACCGTTCCACCGCAGAACTGGAAGCTGATATCGACGCCTTCATCGAAACCCACAACGAGAACCCGACCCCATACAAATGGGTCAAATCCGCCGACCAAATCCTCGCGTCGGTCAAGCGCTTCTGCCAGAAGACAATGAACCGAACTTCAGATTCAGGTGACTAGACGGAAACTACCGGCCTCCGGAATGGTTGGGTGGCATCCCCTCCTTCGAACTGCCGGCCAGCCCTACGATTGACACAGTCCTCTCGCTAGGGCGCCTGTTGGATCACAAAGCCAAGACCACAAACATTCGTCCGAAAACGGTCACGGACAATCGCGCCTACCTCGACAAGTTCTCCGCCTTTCTTGGCCATGACGACGCCCGGCGGGTGACCAAGGATGACGTGCGGCGGTGGCGGGACAGTTTGATGGAAACCGGGCTGTCGCCTAAGACGATAAGTGACAGATACCTCTCAGCAGTCCGGGCCGTCCTCACCCATGGGGTGAAGGAGTTCGACCTCCCGTTCAACGCCGCTTCGGGCATAGTTGATAATCGCGCTTTGCCTGCTCCGATACGGTCGAAAGGATATTCGGAGACAGAGGCGATTGCCATCCTGAAGGCCACTTTTGGCGGATCACAAAAAGCACTCTCCGCGCCGCACAAGCGTGCGCTTTTCTGGGTGCCGTGGATACTAGCCTACACCGGCTTGAGAGTGAGTGAAGTGGCGCAGCTTCAGGGTAAGCGGCTTATTGAGGCGGGCGGAACTCCCTATCTCCTTATCACTCCGGAAGACGGAAGCACCAAGAGCGGCAAGGCTTGGGCAGTAGGCATTCACCAGCATCTTGTTGAACTAGGCTTACTCGGAATGCTCAGAGATGCAGGACCTGGCCCGGTGTTCTATGAGCCGTATCCGAAGGTGACCGATTTGAGCAGCCTTAAAGGTAAGCACAGGGCCCTTGATGCCGGCATGCGGGTGGCGGCGTGGGTGAAGGGGCTCGGCTTGGAGGCTCCTCTGGGCCGACCGAACCACGCGTGGCGGCACCTCTTCACTACCCGAAGCCGAAGCTCTGGGATGGACAAGGAGGCCCGGGACTTCATGCTGGGCAGCGGTCCGATAGATGCACGGGAAGGCTATGGTGATTGGCCCCCTTCGGTGCTTGATGCTGAAATCAACAGGCTGCCACGGTTCGCTGTAGAGGACCCCGGGAAGCGGCCTTACCGATTGGTTGGAGGGGACGATGGTTGAGAATGCTCTTCGACTGGCGCTGCCCGGCGCGGTCCTGCTTGCTGGCCTTTGGCTGAGTCTGACATTTCGCTACGATGCGCAGGTATGGGGCAATTCGGTGTTAGTTCATGACAGGTGGCTCGGAACACTAGAACGTTGCGTCGACAACGCTGGGATAAGCCGCTGCCGTCCAATGCTGAACACCGGAATGTTGCCGATTCAGAGCGCTGTGTCTGACGGTGCTAAGCCAAAGCCAACGATGTCCGACGAACAGTTCAAGCAGTTTTTGGATCGCCTGCCGGCAGCTTCCCCTCAAGTCGCGCAATGAGCCGAAGCACACCGGTAGCATTCCACCGGCTCCCGCGTGGCGTCTTGAAGCCTCGCTCATTGAAGGCGCGAGCCAACCCCTGAGCTGACGTAGTGCCATCGGCGCGAAGGCTGGCAACAGTTTTGAGATAGCGCTGAGCTGCGGCATTGGCTTTGGCCTTGATCCCCGCAACGGCCTCCACATTGCCCAATCCCGCAAGGTGCGCCGCGCCGTTTGGGTTGCCGAGTTTTGTCCCCCTTCGCTTCGCTGCTGCAAGGGCTGCCTTTGTCCGCTGCGAAATCATCTCGCGCTCTCGCTCCGCCACCAGCGCCAGTATGCCCACGGTGAAGCTATCAGCTTGCGGCATATCTGCCGCCACGAAGTCTACGCCAGCATCCCGAAGGCCTATCATGAAGGCCGCGTTACGTGAGAGGCGATCGAGCTTCGCGATTACCAACCGGGCACCAGCGAGCTTGCAGTGCTCAATGGCGGCATGCAACTGGGGACGGTCATTCCGCTTTCCGCTCTCCGTCTCAACATATTCAGTAAGGATGGTGCCACCTGCGCCTGCTCCCCGCACATAGGACTGCACGGCTTCGCGTTGAGCCGCTATTCCCAGCCCCAAGGCCCCTTGCTTCAAGGTTGACACGCGGAGGTAGGAGACAAAGCGAGGCGAGGCGGCAAGGTGGTCCATAGTGAAACGCTCCAACTGGATGTGTCAAATAGCCTAACGAACGTTTGGCAATTTGCAACAAGATTGTTTTTCTTTGCGACACTGACCTCCGCTTCCACCGAAATTGGTCTCCCGACGCCAAGGGTTTGACACCGAGAAGAAACGCTTGTTCATTTCCGCTTCTTGCCAACGACGCATGCCGAGGGGGGAACGATCCAACTCGAATACGATATAGGACGCCTCATATTTTTGACCCCAAAATCCGTGTTCTGATCGGCAAGCCAGCAAGTTGATGGTGGCAATTTAAAATTAGGAAACAAGGCCAGTGAGCATACCTGGCGAGTCAGAATTGGAATCGCAGTCCCAGAGCGTGTTTGCGCTGAATCCAGAAATCGAGGCAGAAGGCGATTCGGATTTCGACGTCATATCGTTTAAGACCGTTGATCAAATTGAAAAATCAATCGTCGAATCGCCATTTCGCGCAATCTACCAAACAAATAATTTCCTTCTCCCCCAGATAGTAGATGTCATTGACGAGAGTAAAACCGTCAACCTAAGACCGGAGTATCAGCGGAGATCGCGCTGGACTACGAAGCAGAAATCTCTTTTGATTGAGTCATTTCTGTTAAACGTGCCGGTTCCGCCAATATTCCTCTTTGAGGGAGATTATGCCCGCTACGAGGTAATGGATGGACAGCAGCGCTTGCTGACCGTGAGAGAATTCTTCTCTAATCAATTTAGGCTTTCATCCCTGACCATTCTCGGGCCACTCAACGGACGGACCTACGCAACGCTTCCTCCCCGGACCAAGCGCACCCTAGACAGAGCATCGCTTTCGGCAATCGTTCTGCTGAAAGAGTCTAGAGCAGCTCTTCGCGATGCTACTAGCAACCGAATTCTGGAACTAAAGAAGTTTGTCTTCGAGAGGCTAAACACCGGTGGAAAGCCGCTGAATGCTCAGGAGATAAGGAATGCCGTATTTTCTGGCTTATTTAATGACACCATCATAAGGATCGCCAGGCTGCCACTTTTTACAAAAATTTGGGGAATACCACCATACGACTCAGACAATCCTGGTATGGATTATGAAAGTCCAGAAAGAAAGAAAAACAACCTTTATAAAACGCTAGGAGACTGCCAGATTGTTCTGCGATTTTTTGCCCTGAGGAAGCAGGATGCCATCAAAGGTTCTATGCGGTCTATCTTGGACAAATGCATGGAGGAGAACCTTAATCTGGACGAAAGGCAGGCAGAGAATTTGGTCCTGCGATATTATGCTGTGTTGAATCTAGCCAACTATATTTTTGATGAGGTCCCGTTCCGCTTGACCCCCGGCTCTGAACGTCCCTCCGAAAGCATGTATGATGCGGTTATGATTGCAACAGATGGCTTCCTAAGTAGGGGGAGCGAGCTAGTTGCTGCCAAGGAAAAAATACAGGCAGCATATTGGAGTGCTTTAGACACTCCTGAGAAAGTTGAGCAGTTCAGCGGTCGGGCGAACACAGCCAATGACATCAAAGCACGCATCTCAAAGATGACTGAACTCTTTGCCGCGGCTCTACAGAATGCCTGATTTCAAAGTCGCATCCGCAGAATTCAAGAGGCAATTGGTCACGCTGGATTTACTTCTGGTCACGGTCGAGGTCACCTCGCAACAAGATGGTTTGACGCCCGTTTTGGTGGGACAAGAGCCGTTGCCAGTTCTTCCAGCAGACGGGAAGAACACCATGGCTGCCGCGGCGATTGTTCTCCTTGCCGCCCATTTTGAAGAATATGTGCGTCAGCAGATTGAGGAATATGCCACTGGTGTAATGGATTACCATGATTATCTCCCCGATAATCTGCGAGAGAAGATAGTTGATAGCTACTGGAGAGCGGGGACTAACGGTTTATCTCGAATACGTCCGTCTGGTTTTCCGGGATGGATTAACAAAGCCGATCTGCTGTTAAGGTCTCTTACTGAATATCCGGTTGAGGCGAATGTTGCGGCGTTTCATAAGAAACTAATTGTTGAGCACGAGAATAACATGCGCTTTGATACCATGGCGGAAGTCTGCGCTAGGGTTGGAATAAAGGGTCTGTCCGATCTAATCTATAGGTCGAAGCCGGTAAGAGATATATTGGGCAGCCCAAAAAAGGATCAGTTTGCGGCAGCGCTGAGGCGCGATGTGAATGAATTCTATGAGATAAGAAATGGTATAGTTCACTCAATTGCTCAGAATGCGGGAATAGGGCGCACTGTTGTCACAAAATGGTCCATCTTTTTCGACTGCCTTACCCTCAGCTCTGGAAGTCGCATTGGAGGAGTCGTTCGCGAAGTTAGCTTCGGACATTGAGAAGGCAAAAGGTAAGCTTGCAAAATCTGCATAAACGAATGCTGCGAGCGGCCCCGTTAGCTAGGTCCGAGTGACCACAACGGGCAAACTCAGTCTCGACGCCTGACGCCCCAATTCCATCATTAAGGTCCGAGCAGCGTCAGATGTCGAATGGGCTGTCATCATCCCATCATGCATCGGTAAGGCTGCAATCCCCATCCTCGCCAACCGCAGCAAGGCGGTGACCAAGATGCAGCTTTCAGTGAACATCAAGTCCAACGCGATGTCCTTGCCGAAGAGAGGCACAAGGGCAGGATGCTTAGACCCAATCGCTTCCGCCAATCTCCTCCCCGTCCAGCCCACCGGTAGCGCATCCTTTACGCTACTCGGCAGGCGGGTCATTTCGTTTGATGACGACAGCATGGCGGCGAAGCCCGCCTTCACGCCGGCACGATGCGCCTCTAAGCCGGGGATGGCATAGAGGTCACCCTCTGGCGGCTCAGCCCCCACCATCGCATAAGCGAGCCTTGGGAACATGCTGGCATAGTCGAGGTCAGCGATGGGCTCTCCATTGATCCGCAATTCAGCCCGCAGGCGCTTGGGGAGGGATTCCCAGAAGCCGCCATAGAGCCTGCCATGAAGGTTGAAGGCTTGCGGATCGGTGGCATTGCGAAGCGTGAAGCGGCGGGTCAGCTTAAAGCCGGCTTGGCGCTGGCCTTGAAGCTCTATGTCCTGAGTGGTGAGGAAGGTGTTGATCTCCTCCATCTCCCTCCGCATTGCGTGGGTCTCAGGGGTGTCCACATATTCCATCAGCACGAAGGGAAGCTTCTGGCCTCTACCATCACGCCCCATCCTTGCAGTCAGCCATATGGTCTCCTCTCCTCTCGCCCTGCCCACCTCCGCCAGTGCCCCCGAGCGCAAGGCATCGAGCAGGCTGCCCGTTGCCTCTATGCCTGTCCTGCGCTTCTTGATGTGGGCTTGGTGCTTAACCACAAGGCCTATGGCGGCCATGGCATCGATGACATGAGGGAGGTGCCCCAAGCCCCTGCGGTCATACCGCGACGCGGACGCACGGCGGTGGTGCATGGGGACGGCTATGCGCCTGTGCTTCGGGTCACCTAGGTGCATGGCCGCTAGGTTGGCCACTAGGCAGGACACGATGTTGGTCACCCTCTCCACCTGCTCCTGCTTGGGTCGCCTGATGCGGGCTTGAGGTCCCTTTGCGGTAGTTTGAAGCACCTGCATGGTGATGATGGCGGTGAGAGAGGCAAGGTGCGGGCCTTGCGAGGTCGCCCAAGGATCGAACCAGTAGTCGGAGGAGGGGAAGGGATCTCCATCAATGCCGCCACTCGCTAAGCGGGGCTCAGTCCTTAGCTCTAAGTTGCATTGATGGAGATGAGGACCGGGAAGGCCTTGTTTCACAAGCACCACCACAGGACCGCGACACGGGTAATTGAGAGAGATAAGGGCTCAACATGCGCGTCCCTGATGTGCCCTATGAGATCACACGATAAAGTGCCCACGAATTTCACTAAGCCGCCGTTCGATGCGATGGATGCGGGCCGAACCTCGCAACTTTCAGCGCGATGATTTCAGGAACTGCCGTGCCGAGAATCGGGTCTACAGCTTTCCCCATGGCTTCTCCGATCTTCCTGAGCACCAGTCCTGCGGATCGCGGGTAGGCATGAATGGCAATCGGCACGTCTTCCCCCCTTGGATTCCACATCATCCAGCGCTTGTGGGTTCCGCTGGCCAAGCGATGAGCGACCTTGGCGGCTTGCACGATCTGAAACTCGCGAGTTCGATGGCTTCCCCAGTCGTCTTCAATGAGGGCCGCCACGGCCAAATAGATGGCCACGAGCCTGCTTGCAGGAACGTCTGCCTCACTTAGCCGAGCGAATGCAATCCGCGCTCTGGTAGCAGCACTGAGGCCGCGCAGGTTCATCGCAGCTAAGGCCCTGCCGGACCCAGCCAGCAAGTAATCCATTTCCCTTACCGCTACGCTTGTCGGGGAGGGTCCGCACTGAGCGTTCTGCCATCGCGAAGCGGAATCTAAGTAGGGCCTCAAGTCGGCAGCCCGAAAAGACGGGTGCCACAAGCTTCCGTGGCGTGAACGCCTTTGACTATGATAGCGGCAAACATAGCGCGACAGGCCGTTTCCCTGCGACAGCATTGAAGGGCGAAAACATCCGGGAACAGCGCAGAGGTTACTTGCCTGCATGGAGTCTCGATATATCCGTTTTGCGGGATGGTTATCCGATCTCATAGTGCATCATCCCCAGCAGGTCGGATGGAGACAGCGGACGAGGATGTGACTGGGGTGGCGCTAAGCCGGCCAAGGTGGTGCCTTTGGTCCAGCACGGCGTATACGTCCAGTAGTGCCGCTCGGTAGTCGTCCAGCGAGGGGAACAGCACGCTTTGTTGCCAAAGCTTTAGGGATGCCTCGATGGCTGCGCCTCGGGTGACTTTCCCTGCCTTAACGTTGGCCCTCTCGTGCTCACGGCCCACCTGCGCCGCGACCCATCGCTCGGACACGGACCTAATGCTCGCTCGGGAGTGGTCGTGATAATCGCTGCCCACCACCTTTCTAGCATCGTGAAACGGTCCAAGGTCTCCGATTAACCGATCAACTGGGATTGGTTTGTCATGTCCTGCGATCTGTATTGCCGGGTAGTAGCGGGAGTTGTGCTTGCTGCCCATGACATACAGTTTCCCACCGCGGACAATATGGGCTTGGAGGAGCCAAACGGTTTCTTGGTCAAACCAATATTCCGTCGATGGCGCTTCGCCCTCCGGATGGCTGGACGGCTTTGGAAGTTTCAAAACGATCTGTGAGTGGTGACCAGCGCGTTGCCATGCGCTTTCCACGCCAATTTCCCACCGCTCCCGGTCAGCTGAGGAGAGCCCGCTAAGGAGTAATGCAGGATCGCCATGCTCCCCGCGCCGGATCTTTTGGAGCCATGTTCGACGGTCGGCCTGTATCGTCACACTGGGGAGATTAATTAGCGTGGAAGTGCCTGCTGCTGTGTTCTTTACCATTTTGCTTGCCTTGTCGGTTGTTCGCCACCTTGCGGCAGCTACAAGTTTCGACTACAAGCGAAGGCAGTGGAAAGCCGAAATAGCTAAAGTTTTCAACGCCCGCGAGGCGATGCGGGAGGCTTCAATCCTCTCTCGCAGCACCAGATTTCTCCCAGGTTTCCTGAATTAACCTGATTTGACGCCCGGCGTGCGTCGCACAAGCGCTGTTCGGCGCCCCGCATGCCCGTCTCCCTCATCGCACCGGCAACCCTGTGGTTTTCGCGCCCCGACGGCTTGTCGCGCGCGCCCGTCGATGGCTAAGTAAACGCTCACAGGGGAAGGGAGCATGGCACTTCACCTTTCGGCGGATGCCCCGGCTTTAGTCGCGGCCGCGCCGCAAAAATATCTGTTTGGCCCGTTCATCGACTTTTTCATGCTTGGCGGAAGCGCGCTTCTGATCCTGCCGGTCCTGTATTTTGTGCCGCTCAGATACGAAGCTGCCGTGACGCTGACGATGTTCTTGCTTTCCCATCTCATAAACCAGCCGCACTTTGGTCATTCATACCAGATCTTCTATCGCAATTTCGCGCGCAAGGTGTGCGGCGACGGCTACAGCCGCAATCTGCAGATCCGCTATATTTTGGCGGGCATCGTCGTCCCGTTGGCGATGATTGCCTTCTTTGCCTATGGCTCATTGACGGGGAACACCCGGCTGCTCGGCTATGCGACCAACGCGATGGGCTTTTTCGTGGGCTGGCACTACGTCAAGCAGGGCTACGGCATGCTGATGGTGGATGCCGTGCTGAAGCGCAAATTCTTCGGCGATCAGGACAAGAAGGTGTTGCTGGTCAACGGCTATGCCGTGTGGCTGTTCGCATGGCTGCAGACAAACGTGGTCATCACCCAGAGGCAGTTCTGGGGTTTGGACTACTACACCTTCGCGGTCCCGCCATGGCTCATCACCGTTGCTATGTCGATCGCCGCCGCCTCCTCGGCGGCAACCGCCGTGATGTTCATCAATCGCTGGCGCAAGCACGGTGGCGCGCTGCCCTATAATGGCGTTGTCGCCTATGTCGTGTCCCTCTATGCCTGGATCCTCTTCGTGACATTGAACCCGCTCTGGCTGCTCGTCGTGCCGGCGATGCATTCCCTGCAGTACCTGGCGGTGGTCTGGCGCTATCAGACCAATGTCGAGCGCGACCGTGCCGATGCCGTCGAGAAGCCGGCATTGAAGCTCCTGTCCATTCTTGGACCGCTGTACAGGCTGCGCGTGCTGGCGTTCATCATCGTGGGCGCAATTCTGGGAGCACTCGGTTTCTGGCTGGTGCCGATGGCGCTGGCCGACCTCATTCCTTACGACAAGGCAGTGCTCGGCTCATCGCTTTTCCTCTTCATCGCCTGGATATTCATCAACGTGCACCACTACTTCCTGGACAATGTGATGTGGCGGCGCGGCAATCCGGAAGTCTCGAAATATCTGTTTCGCTGAAGCAGATCCCATTGCGGGCAACCGCCATTGCGGGACAGCGGTTCCGGGCACGAACACGATTCGTTAACCAAGATGCTGTTCATCGGCGTGTTGTAGAACGGATGGCCCGTCTGCGTGGTCAAGCCTGCTTGTCAGGTCGAGAGCTTCGAAAAGAAGGCTCCGCATCCGGCGACGACGTCAAATCGCCCGAAACAAGAACAATGTGCAAGGCATGAACGTGATTGAAAGCGAACAGAACGGCGCCTCCCCTCGTTGGACATGGCTGCCGGCCATTGCGGTCGCGTTCCTTTGCCTATACGTCAGCACTGCATTCGCCGAGACGCGCGCCCTGAAGATCCAACATCTCCATACGGGCGAGAAGGCCGAGATCGTCTTCAAGCGCAACGGGCGCTATGATCAGGCGGGATTGAAGAAGATCAATTTCATGCTGCGCGACTGGCGCCGCAACGAGCCGACCAGGATGGATCCGCGCCTGCTCGACCTTGTCTGGCAGGCCTATCGGGCCAGCGGCTCGACAGCCTATATCCATGTGGTCAGCGCCTATCGTTCGCCGGCGACCAACGCCATGCTGCGCGGCCGCTCGAAGGGCGTGGCCCGGGAAAGCCAGCACATGGTTGGCCGCGCGATGGACTTCTTCCTGCCGGATGTGCCGCTGAAGAAGCTACGCGACATCGGCCTCAAGATGCAGGGCGGCGGCGTCGGTTATTATCCGACCTCCGGTTCGCCTTTCATCCATATGGATGTCGGCAATGTGCGGCATTGGCCGGGCATCAGCCGCCAGGAACTCGCCAGGGTCTTCCCGAACGGCAACACGCTGCATGTGCCGAGCGACGGCAAGCCGCTGCCCGGCTACGAGCAGGCGTTTGCCGCGTACAAATCGCGCAAGGCAGCCGGCACGCCCAACATCGAACTGGCAAGCGCCGACGGCGGCCAGCGCAGGCCGGCACGTGGCCTGCTGGCGACGCTTCTGGGCAGTCGCAGCTCGGACGAAGCGGATGATGTCGCGGAAGCGATGCCGGCGCCACGCAAGCCGGCCAAATCCGTTGAAACCAAATCCGTTGAACCGAAGTCCGTTGAACCCAGGCCGGCCGGACAGGGCATCGCCATCGTGCCGCCGGAGGCAGCCCAGCGGGCGGATATCCAGATGGCTTCCGCCGCTCCGGCTGAAGAAGCGCCAGCCGAGCAGCAGGCGAAAACGCCTGAAGCGATCGTCATGGCGATGAAGCCAGGCGCGGTGCCTCTGCCGGCCTTCGCACCGCGCGCCGAGGCCACGGCGAGTGTTCCGGTCCCCGAAACGCCGGGCCACGAAACCGTGCCGTTCGCGGCTCGGGCCGAACTGTCGGCTGCCAAGCCGGCGGCAGCCAATGCCAAAATTCCCTTGGGCAACACGAATGCCGCTGCCGCAACCGCCGCGCCCGACGTGGTGGCGCTCAATATCCCCTTGCCGACATGGCGGCCGCGGACAAGCGCCGCGCCTCGGCCGGAAGCCGGATCCGGCGATGCCATAGCTGCCTTGCTGGCAAGGCATCATGCCGACCTCGATGGGCTGGCTGGCCAGCGGGTTGCGGTCCCCGCATCGGAACCCGAAGATCGTGCCAGGACCAACGCCAAGGCCGATCGTGTCCGGCCACGCCTCGATACCAAAGCCCCGCCGGTCATTGTGCCCGCTGCGTCGGCCGGCCGGCCGCTCGGGGCGGGTCGCGGCATGGCGGGGTCGGCGCCCGTCATTGCAGCCAATTTCATCCGCACGGCGCCGCAGCACGTCTATCTCGATGGATTCCAGCCGCGGCGACAGGCGTCCGACCACCGCCGCTTCACCGGCTCCGCAGTGAAGTTTCTGCCCATCGCCAGCTTCAAATAGGACGAACGCACGCGCTGGAAGGGGCATGCATATTGTGCGCGCAAGACCGGTCCGCTTCGATCCAGTCTTCGCCTGCTTCGAGGCGATGGCACAGGCAATCGCCAATGTGCGAATGTGTCGGCATTTGCGCCGGTGGCTCGCCTGTGATCCAAGGCGGCACTGGATGCGGGGCACCCCTGCGGTTGGAGCGCTGAATGACTCTACTCACACGTCGCGGGCTTCTCAAAACCGCCGCCGTCGCTGGCGCGAGCGGTGTCGGGCTTGCCGCGATCGGCAGGCTTGGCAGTCTGGCCGCCGCCAGTCCTGAGCCGGTGGTGCTGCAGACGGCGAAAATCCAGGCCAAGCTGATGGGCATTGGCCCGACCAGGGATGTGCTGACCTATGGCCGCGCCGGCATGCCGCCGGTGCTCAGGATGAAAAAGGGCGAGCCCTTCGCCGCGCGCCTGGTCAACGCCATCGATGATCCGACAACCATCCACTGGCACGGCATCCGCCTGCCGAACAAGATGGATGGCGTGCCGTTCCTGGTCCAGCCCTACGTCTACACCGGCGATCATTTCGACTACGCCTTCACGCCTCCCGACGCCGGCACCTTCTGGTACCACCCGCATTGCAACACGCTGGAGCAGATGGGCCAGGGCCTGACCGGCGTGATCGTGGTCGAGATCCCGAACGATCCGAAATTCGACGCCGAATTTGTCCTCAACCTGCGCGACTGGCGGCTCGGCGACGATGGCCAGTTCATCGACCAGTTCCGGCCGCGCGATGCCGCCAGAACCGGCACCTACGGCACGGTGCGCACCGCCAACTGGCACGACCAGCCGCAATATGACGCGCCGGCCGGCGGGCTGGTGCGGCTGCGCGTCGCCATCACCGATGTCACCCGCATCTACGCCTTCCGAGTCGATGGAGCGGAGGCTGACGTCATGGCACTCGACGGCAACCCGGTGCCTGAGCGTTTTTTGCCCGATGCCCTGCTGCTTGGCCCTGGACAGCGCATGGAACTCGCCATCCGCATGCCGGACGAGGAGGGCGCTGTCGTCAGCCTGCGGGATGTCAGGGGCACCAAGCCCAAAATCCTGACGACCCTGCGCGCGGCGGGCAGCTCGCTCAGGCGAGACATCCGCGATATTGCGCCGCTGGAGGTCAATCCGGTGGCGGATGTCGATCTGACCAGCGCGCAGCATATTTCCCTGGCGCTCAGCGCCACGGCCGAAAACATTCCGAGCAACGGTATCTGCGGTTCGCTCGGCTACGGTTTCTGGGCGATCAACAAGGTGCCGTGGCCAGGCGACACGCCGGACCCGACCGCGCCGCTGGCCGAACTGAAGCTCGGCAAAAGCTATATCATCGACATGGAGAACCTGACGCCGCAATCGCATCCGATGCATCTGCACGGCATGAGCTTCAAGGTGCTGTCGTCGTCGACGCGACCGGTTCAACCGCTGATTTCGGATACCTATCTCATTCAGCCCAACGAGAAGGTGAGCCTGGGCTTCGTCGCCGACAATCTGGGCGACTGGCTGCTGCACTGCCACATCATTGAGCACCAGAAATCGGGCATGACGAGCTACGTCAGGGTGGTTTGAAGCCAAGCCCGTCGCCAGGACCGCGTCGTCGGCGCCCTACTTGCGCAGCTCCGCTTCGATCTCGTCGAGCACCTTGTCCTTGCCGATGCCGGTGAGGAAGGCGAGGCCCTTGATGACCGGCTTGGTCACCGAAGCCGAGATCGGCGTGGTGGCGACGATGAGGTCGACGCCGTCGGCGAGCCCCGTACTTCGGTCGCCTTTGCCTGCTGGGCGTTGAAGGTGAGGCCCTTTGGGCCAATCGACCAGGGGTAAATGCGCTTTTCCCCCGGTCAATTTCGGCGGAATTGACCGCCGAGACTGGTTTTGTTGGCAAACGGAGCCCGTTCCCTGCTAATCCGGCGGCAAATCAAGAAGCTGTGGACATCCCTGCATGACCAATGTCGCCCTTACCGGGCTTGCCCGTGATCTTGCCAGCCGCGCCGCCGAGGGCCGTCCGGTGCGCATCGGTGTCATCGGTTCGGGGGAAATGGGCACTGACCTGGTCACGCAAGGCATGCTGATGCCTGGCATTTCGGTTTGCGCCGTCTCCACCCGTCGTCCGCACACGGCGCGCGACGCAATCCGCATCGCCTATGGCGACGAGGCGATGGCGGTCGAGGCCGACACGGCATCGAAAGTCACCGGCGCCATCGAGAGCGGGATGATCGCCATCACCTCAAACGAGACGCTGGTCACCAATCCCCTGATCGATGTCGTCATCGACGCCACCGGCAAGCCTGGCGTCGCCGCCGATTTCGACCTGATGGCGATGGAGCATGGCAAGCATCTGGTGATGATGAATGTCGAGGCCGACGTCACCATCGGCTGCTATCTCAAGCAGCAGGCCGACCGGCTTGGCGTCGTCTATTCGGTCGGCGCCGGCGACGAGCCGTCGAGCTGCATGGAACTGATCGAGTTCGCTTCGGCCCTTGGCCTGACGATCGTCTCGGCCGGCAAGGGCAAGAACAACCCGCTCAACCGCGACGCCGTGCCCGATGACTATCGCGAGGAAGCGATCCGCCGCAACATGAACCCGCGCATGCTGGTCGAGTTCGTCGACGGCTCCAAGACCATGGTCGAGATGTGCGCCATCGCCAACGCCACCGGCTTGGTGCCCGACGTGCCCGGCATGCATGGCCCCAAGGCCGACCGCGACGACCTAGCCAAAGTCCTGATCCCGCGCGAGGATGGCGGGCTCCTCACCAAAAAGAGCGTCGTCGATTACACCATCGGCAAGGGCGTGGCGCCCGGTGTGTTCGTCATCGTCGAGGCCACGCATCCGCGCATCATCGAGCGCATGGACGATTTGCATATCGGCCATGGCCCCTACTACAGCCTGTTCCGCCCCTATCATTTGACGTCGCTTGAAGTGCCGCTGACCGCCGCCCGCATCGCGCTTTTCGGCAAGCCGGACATGGTGCCGCTGCCAAGGCCCGTCGCCGAAGTCTGCGCGGTCGCCAAGCGGAACCTGGCTCCCGGCGAGATATTCGATGCGATCGGCGAGACCTGCTACCGGTCCTGGACGATGACCGTCGACGAAGCTCGTGCCCGGCGCGCCCTGCCGGTAGGCCTGCTCGAGGGTGGCAAGGTGTTGAAGCCGGTCGGCAAAGGCGAATTGCTGACCACTGACAATGCCGCCCCCGACCAGACGACGAAGCTGTTCGCCTTGCGCCGGCTGCAGGATGAGATGCTTTACGGCGCGGGTTGAGGGTTACTTCCCCAGTTCGATCGACCGCAGCCGCGCCGCCTCGACGGCCTCTATCAGCAGGTTGGTCAGCCGGTCTTCGCCCATCAGCACAGCCAGCGCTGCCGCTGTCGTCCCGTTCGGGCTGGTCACCTGCTGGCGCAGCACGCCCGGTTCCTCGTGGCTTTCGGCGGCGAGCGAGGCGGCGCCATAGACGGTCTGCATGGCGAGCAATCTGGCGGTTGCCGCCGGCAGGCCGGCCTTCTCGGCGGCCACGGTCAGGGATTCGATGAAATGGAAGATATAGGCCGGGCCCGATCCGGAGACTGCAGTCACTGCGTCCATCAGACCTTCATCATCGATAGTGGCGACCTTGCCGCTGGCCGACAGCAGGTCGGCGACGAAACGCTTGGCACCGTCGGATACCAGGGGGTTGGAAAACACCACCATCATGCCCTTGCCGATCGCCGCGGGCGTGTTGGGCATGCAGCGCACGATCGGCGCGCGGTTGCCCAGGATCTCCTCGAAGGTGGCGACCGGCGTGCCGGCGGCGATGCTGACGAAAGTCGTGCGGCCGTCGCCGAAACGCTTGTAGGCGGCGGTGACGTCGCGGATCACCTGCGGCTTCACCGCGACGACGACGAGATCAGGCACGGCATCGGCTGGAATGCCGCCGGCATCCGCTGCCGTGCCGCAGCCGAGTGCGGCGGCGCGGTTGCGCAAATCGGCATTGGGCTCGACCACGAAAACCGTCGACGGCGAAAGCTTGCCGGATTTCAGCCAGCCCGAGAGCATCGCGTAACCCATATTGCCGCAGCCGGCGAGAATGAGCCTGATCGTCATGGAACCCTCCCAAGGAAGGCTCTGCATAGACGTTCGCGCCTCAGCGGGAAAGCCCTGTCAGCACGGACGCGATGATCGCGCATCGCGATCGTTCGTGTGCTGGGAGCGATAGGCGGGAAAGCTTAGCGTGCCATTCCGAGGACCGAATGCACTGCCATTCCAGTGCTTGAGGTTATGAAAAGCTTATGCACTGGCCTGCCAAAGTTAACCTTTTGTTTCCTATGCTTGTTTAGCGTGGCTTAACGAATGGCCGACCGCCGCCGCCAGGCGGCCAAAGAGTGAAGCTCCAAGATAATGGTCGACAGGGAAAACCGTGAAGACTGGAGGCGCGAGCTTTCATTGCTGGCGCTCGGCCAGGCCATACGCGGTGAGGACGGCAAGGACGCGTCCCTGGTCTCGATAGGGGACCGAGCGGATCCGGCATGGCGCGAAGACGCCGCCACGCGCCATCGCCTGGCCCGTTCACGGCGGGAGGCGCGGACGGACCCGACACTGCCGGCCGTCGAAACAGAGCGTCTCCGGCCGGACGGACAGCCGGGAGCGACTGCACAGCACGACGATCTCGTGTCGATGCGCCAACTGGAGCGTGAGGCCGCCGCCAAGCGCTCCGTCTATGAACACTTCCTGCTGCGCGCCGAGGAAACCGGCGAACAGAAGGACATCAACACCGCCAACATGAATGTGATCTCCAAGGGTTTCGCGCCGCTCGAGGCGAAAGGCCCGTTACGGGCCGGGATGGCGCATGCCGGCCGGCTCCTGGGTTTTGCCTCCGGTGTCGGCCGTGCGTTGATGGCGAGGCTGCGCAATGCCCTGTCCCGCAAGCCATCCGACGAGGCTGACGACGGCATTTCCAGCGCGTTAGCCACCTTTGGTGAAAACGCGCGGGGGGCGGATGCCGCCATGCCCTCCGGCCACCCGAATCCGGATTCAGTCTTCATGCCTCGGCCAGTGGTGTCGGACTATCCGCGGCCGTTTTTCCACCCAGGCTTCGATACGACGTATTCCAGGCCGATGGGGCCGCCGTCGCGGTCACCCCTGCTGCCGCTGCAATCAGTCTATCCGGCTCCGCCGCCCTATCCCAATGCACAGCAGGCGGGGTATCCACAGATGCAGCCGTGGCAGGCGCCATCGCCGGCGAGCTACCCCTATACCCAGGCCGTGGCGCCCTATGCCGGGCACATACCGTATCCACCGCAGCCCCCCGCATCGCCGCAACCGTCGGCCTACCCCGTGCAGCCACCGGTAGAACCCTCGCAAGTCGAGGAAGGTGCCGAACAGGCGCCGATCGACGAAATTCGCGCCAGCCTGCGGGAGTTCCGCGAAGCGGTCCGCGAACTCGCCGAGAGCCGCGCCCGCCGCCGCTACTTCTGAGCCACAAGATAGGTTGCCGAGGCCGAACAAAACCATCCCGGTTTCGCGTAAACGGCATGGGACGGCGCTTTGACGGGATTGCGTGCCGGAATTTTCGTGACAATGCCGCGCTGCATGGTGCCGGCGCGCATTGTGTTTTGTGAATGCGCGTTGGGTAAAACGGTGTTGAGGGTGGTTCATGGCTGAAGTGATCGACGGAAAAAGCGTTGCCGAAGACGTGGTGCGGACGGTGAAGACTCTGGCCGCCGAGCTGGTCGCCAAAGGCAACGCCAAGCCAGGTCTCGCCGTGGTCATCGTCGGCGAGGATCCGGCGAGCCAGGTCTATGTCGCCTCAAAATCCCGCACCGCCAAGGAATGCGGCTTTCATTCGCTCCAGCACACGCTGCCGGCCGACACGTCGCAGGAAGCGCTGCTTGAGATCGTCGGGGAGCTCAACGCCGATCCTGAGATCAACGGCATCCTGGTGCAGCTTCCACTGCCTGCCCATATCGACGCCGGCAAGATCATCCAGGCCATCGCGCCGGAAAAGGATGTTGACGGCTTCCATTTCATCAATGTCGGCAAGCTCGGCACCGGCGAACTCGACACGGCTTTTGTTCCCTGCACGCCCGCCGGCTCGATGCTCCTGATCGAGCGCGTGCGCGGCAAGGATCTGTCCGGCCTCAACGCCGTCGTCGTCGGCCGCTCCAATATCGTCGGCAAGCCGATGGCCAATCTGCTGCTCGCCGCCAACTGCACCGTCACCATCGCCCATAGCCGCACCAAGGACCTGCCGGCGCTTGCCCGCACGGCCGACATCCTTGTCGCCGCCGTCGGTCGCCCCGAGATGATCAGGGGCGATTGGGTCAAGCCCGGTGCCACCGTCATCGATGTCGGCATCAACCGCATTCCCGCGCCGGAAAAGGGCGAGGGCAAGTCGCGCCTCGTCGGCGATGTCGCCTATGCCGAAGCGGTCAAGATGGCAGGCGCCATCACGCCGGTGCCAGGTGGAGTCGGGCCGATGACCATTGCCATGCTGATGGCCAATACGTTAGCTTCGGCCTACCTTGCGGCCGGGTTGAAACGGCCCTCCTTCTGAGCCGGGTTGACCCTGAAAGCCGCAGCTTTGCCTAACCCCACCATTTCCCCGGAACGGCCGGTCACGACTGATCCCGTTCAGGGCGGCCGGCAGTTCGCCTTTCTGCTGGTCGACAAGTTTTCCATGTTCTCGCTGGCGGCCGCGATCGACACGTTCCGCTCGGCGAACCGTCTGCTTGGCCGCGATTTCTATGGCTGGACCACGGTGTCGGCCGACGGCGATCCGGTGATGGCGTCCAACGGCCTGCCGCTGAAGATCGACTACAGCGTCGCCGACCTGCCGCCCGTCGACATCCTCTTCGTCTCGGTCGGCCTGACGACGGAATTCCCCGGCAAGAGCAAGGTTCTGGCGGCGTTGCGCAGTTGGGGCCGGCGTGGCAATGCGCTTGGCGCGCTGTCGGTTGGTTCCTACCTGCTGGCCGAGGCCGGCCAGCTCGACGGTTACCGCTGCACCATCCATTGGGAAAACCGTGCCGGCTTCATGGAGCGCTTCCCCGATATCAATTGCACCGGCAATGTCTTTGAGATCGACCGCAAGCGCTACACTTGCGCCGGCGGCACCACCTCGATCGACCTGATGCTGGAGATCGTGCGCGGCGATTTCGGCTCGAACCTCGCCAATGGCGTCGCCAACCAATTCCAGCATGAGCGCATCCGCTCGGCTGGCGACCGGCAGCGCGTCGGGCCGGAGCGCGACCTGACCGGCAAGTCGGAGAAGCTGCGGCGCATCGTCGAACTGATGGCCGATCACCTCGACGAGCCGCTCTCGGCGGTGCAGCTTGCCAAATCGGCCGGCCTTTCCGTACGCCAGGTGGAGCGCCTGTTCCTGCGCCACCTCAATGTAACCCCCGGCCGCTACTACATGCAGTTGCGGCTGGAGCGGGCACGCGAATTGCTGCGCCAGACCAACATGCCGATCCTTGATGTGGCGATCGCGACCGGCTTCACCTCGCATTCCTATTTTGCCCAGAGCTACCGGCTGCAGTTTGGCCGGCCGCCTTCCGAAGAGCGCCGCACCACCTACTGAGCCGCTTCGGGGCGATGCCCCATCCGGCGCCGGGCGCATGGGCGGCTTGGCGCATGCCGGGCTTGTGTCCGGACGCGGCGTCCAATAGCTTCCCGGTGCGGACGAGGGGGCTAACTCAGGAGATTTCGATGGCGGTATTTGCGCGAGGCGTCGCTGCGGCGATCCTCCTGTTTGTCATGACGACGGCCGGCTTCACCGCCAACCGCGTCATCATCATCCTCGATGCTTCCGGCTCGATGTGGGCGCAGATCGGCGGCAAGCCCAAGCTCGAAATCGCCCGTGAATCGCTGAGGACCGTGCTTCAATCGGTTCCCCCCGACGAAGAAATCGGCTTCATGGCCTATGGCCATCGCGAGAAGGGCAGCTGCGAGGACATCCAGCTGATCGTGCCGCCTCAGGCAGGCTCGGCAAGCGCCATCACCGACGCTGCCGACAGTCTGAAATTTCTCGGCAAGACGCCGTTGACGGCTGCCGTCAAGCAAGCGGCCGAAGCCCTGAAATACACCGAGGACAAGGCGACCGTCGTCCTCATCACCGATGGGCTCGAGACTTGCGGCGGCGATCCCTGCGCGCTCGGCAAGGAGCTGAAGGCATCCGGTGTCGATTTCACCGCCGACGTCGTCGGCTTCGGCCTGACCGTCGACGAAGGCAAGCAGATCGCTTGCCTCGCCGACAATACCGGCGGCAAGTACATCCAGGCCTCCGACGAGAAAGCGCTGCAGGAGGCCTTGGTCCAAACCGTCGCCGCACCCGCGCCTGAGCCAGCTCCCGCCCCGGCACCCGCTCCGGCATCCGCGAAATCCGAGTTCAATTTTCAGCCGAGCGTGGTGATGGCCGAAGGTGGCGAGCCGATCACCGACGGCAATGCCTGGGAGATCTACAAGGCGAAGTCGGACGGTTCACGCGGCGATTCCGTCACCACCGAATATGGCGCCTACAACGGCAATCTCGACCCCGGTGACTATGTTGTCGTGGCGCGTGATGACGAAGCCAAGGTGGAGCAGAAGATCAAGATCGAGGCCGGCCAGGTCTACAAGCCGCTCTTCACCTTGAACGCGGGCACCGTGCTCATTCATCCCAAGGCCTATCAAGGCGCCGATATCAGCAGCGAAGCCCGTCTGGATTTTGCCTATCCGGGCGGCAGCACCACCCACTATGGCGACTCAAAGGTCGTTGTCCCGGCGGGTGAACAGAAGCTCACGGTTCAGATCGGCAGCGGCTCGGTTACTGACACCATTCAGTTGACCGCCGGACAGACAATTGAAAAGGATGTCGTGGTCGGCGTCGGCCATGCCCTCCTCAATGCCTACTACACCTCAGGCGGTGACAAGGCCGACAATTCAGGCGTCGGCTTCGAGATCGTCAAGGCGAAGAAGAAGATCGATGGCAGCCGAGACAGCGTCGAACATTCCTATGGCCCCGACAGCAAGTTCTGGCTGCCGCCCGATGACTATGTGGCGGTCGCCACGCTTGATCTTACCGTCGTCGAGCAGCCCTTCAGCATTAAGGCCGGCGACAATCAGGACGTGAAGGTGACGCTCGATGCGGGCGTTCTGGCCATGTCCGCCCCCGGTGCCTATTCGATCGAGGTGCTGTCGTCGAAAAAGGATATCGAGGGCAAGCGCAAGTCACTCGGCCTGAGTTATGGCGACACCTGGCAGCAGACCATGCCGGCCGGCGACTATGTGGTTGTCCGTCACCTGTCTGACGAAGGCCACGACAAGGAAATGCCGGTGGCAGTGAAAGCCGGCGAACGCGCCGAGATCACGGTCCAGCCGTGATGCCGTTTTCCGCTGGTCGTAAGAGGGGCGGCTTGAAGCCGCCCTTTTGCGTATGGCTTGGAGAGAACTCAGGCGGTCCCGAACGCGCTGGCGCCGTGATCGGCGCGGCCCACCAGCTGCCGCAAGCCGGCGAAAAGCTCGCGCCCGAAGCCGAACTCGTTGCCGATGAGGTCGGCTTCGGCGGTGCGGCGCAGCGCGAATTCCGTCCCCGGTATCAGCACCTCCAGCGTTCCGGCATCGGCATCGAGGCGGATGATGTCGCCCTCATGGATCCTGGCGATCGGCCCGTCCTCGACCGCTTCCGGCGTCACATGGATCGCCGCCGGCACCTTGCCGGAAGCGCCTGACATCCGCCCGTCGGTCACCAGCGCGACGCGCTGGCCGCGATCCTGCAGGATGCCGAGCACGGTGGTCAGCTTGTGCAGTTCCGGCATGCCGTTGGCCTTCGGCCCCTGGAAGCGGATGACGGCAATAAAGTCGCCGGTCAGCGTGCCCGCCTTGAACGCTTCGTTCAGGCCCTGCTGGCTGTCGAACACCTTGGCCGGCGCCTCGATGATGCGCCGTTCCGGCTTGACCGCGGAGGTCTTGATCACGGCGTGGCCGAGATTGCCCGAAAGCACCTTCAGGCCACCCGTCGGCTGGAATGCCTTCTTGAACGGCGCCAGCACTTTTTCGTCGCCGCTGGCACGGGGTGCGGCTTCACGCACCACGCTGCCGTCGGCGCCGAGTTTCGCCTCGATCGCATAGGGCCGCAGGCCCTCGCCCCACACGGTCTGCACATCCTCATGCAGGATGCCCTCGTCGAGCAGTTCGCGGATCAGGAAGCCGAGCCCGCCGGCGGCATGGAAATGGTTCACGTCGGCAAGGCCGTTCGGATAGACGCGTGCCAAAAGCGGCACTGCTTCCGAGAGGTCTGAAATATCCTGCCAGGTCAGCGCAATGCCGGCTGCAGCCGCCATCGCGATCAGGTGGATCGTGTGATTGGTCGAGCCGCCGGTGGCGTGCAGGCCGACGACGCCGTTGACGACAGAACGCTCGTCGATCATGCGCCCGACCGGCGTATAGGCATTGCCGAGCGCGGTGATCGCCAGCGCCCGCTTCGTCGCCTCACGGGTCAACGCCTCGCGCAGCGGCGTGCCGGGATTGACGAAGGAGGCGCCGGGCGTGTGCAGGCCCATGATCTCCATCAGCATCTGGTTGGAATTCGCCGTGCCGTAGAAAGTGCAGGTGCCCGGCCCATGATAGGACTTGGACTCCGCCTCAAGCAGTTCGGGCCGTCCGACCTTGCCTTCGGCATAGAGTTGGCGGACCTTGGCTTTCTCGTCATTGGGCAACCCGGTCGTCATCGGCCCCGCCGGAATGAAAACCGCCGGCAGATGGCCGAAGGTCAGTGCTGCGATCACCAGCCCGGGCACGATCTTGTCGCAGACCCCGAGATAGACGGCGGCGTCGAACATGTTGTGCGACAGGCCGATCGCGGCGGCCATGGCAATCACGTCGCGCGAAAACAGCGACAACTCCATGCCGGGCTGGCCTTGTGTGACACCATCGCACATTGCCGGCACGCCGCCGGCCACCTGGGCGATGCCGCCGGCCTCGCGCGCGGCCTCCTTGATCAGGGCAGGGTAGGTCTCGAACGGCTGATGCGCCGACAGCATGTCGTTGTAGGAGGTAATGATACCGAGATTAGGCACCTTGTCGGCGCCGAGCGCCAGCTTTTCCGAAGGGCTGCAGACCGCAAAGCCATGGGCAAGATTGCCGCAGGATAGCACCGACCGGTTGGCGGTCTGGTTCGATGCGCCGGCGATGCGGCCGAGATAGGCCTCGCGGCCTGCTTTCGAACGTTGGCGGATGCGCTCGGTGATGGCTTCGATGTCGCGTCTTGCGGTCATGGCATCAGGTCCTTTCAGGCGAGGTCCCGGAAACATCCTCCCGCCGTTTGCCGGGACCACTTCAAACGTGAAATCAGGGCGTCCAGAAAACCTCTACGGGTCTGGGAGCGGCATCGAGTACGGCGCGTATCGGCTTGCGCGGTTCGGTCGCGACTGCGTCGTCGAAAGCGGTGCGCTTGTCCTCGCCCTCTATATGCAGCGCGATGAAGCCGGCATCGATGATGCGTGCCAGCGAGAGCGTCAGCCGTGGCTCGCCGGCACTTGCCGCGTGAACCGGCAGGATGATCCTGTCGGTAGCCGGGTCGAGCAACTTCGGCAGATCGTCGGCATCGGGAAAGAACGAGGCGGTGTGGCCGTCCGGCCCCATGCCAAGCACCACGACATCGAGCGGCCAGGGCAGGGACCGCAATGCCGCATCGTCGGATGCCGCCGCAGCCTCGATGCCGGCGGCCTCATGATAGAGCGGCACGAAACGCGCCGCTTTGGCCGCGTTCTGCAACAGATTGGCGGCCACCAGCCCGGCATTGGAGCGGGGCGAGGAGGCCGGCACGAAACGCTCGTCGACCAGCGTCACGATCACCTTGTCCCAGGCGATCGGCGCCGCCGAGAGCGCGGCAAAGAATTTTGCCGGCGTCGTGCCGCCGGAGACAGCCAGCAACGCAGCGCCGCGCTCGGCGATCGCCTTGATCAGGCGGTCGGCAACGCGCCCAGCCAGTGCCGCCGCCAGCGCCGGGCGATCGGGAAAGGCATTCCAGTTGTAGCTGGTGCTGTTCAATTGCTCTCGTGCCATGTCCGCCCGTCACGTTCGATCAGCGCTATCGAGGCCGACGGGCCCCAGGTGCCTGCCGTATAGCCTTGCGCCTCCTGCCTGGCGCTTTCCCAGGCATTCTGGATCGGGTCGATCCACTTCCAGGCGGCCTCCACTTCGTCGCGGCGCATGAACAGCGTCTGGTTGCCACGGATGACATCCATGATCAGCCGCTCATAGGCGTCGGGCGCGCGGCCGTCGAAGGATTGCGCAAAGCTCATGTCGAGCGAGATCTGGCGCAGCCGCATGCCGCCCGGACCCGGATCCTTGATCATGATGAACTGCTTGACGCCTTCGTCCGGCTGCAGCCGGATGACCAGCTGGTTGGCGAAGATGGGGCCGGCACTGTCGCCGAAGATCGAATAGGGGATCGGCTTGAATTCGATGACGATTTCCGAGACGCGGGTCGCCAGCCGCTTGCCGGTCCTGAGATAGAAGGGAACGCCGGCCCATCGCCAGTTGCCGATTTCGGCCCTGATGGCGACGAAGGTCTCGGTGGTGCTGTCCTTGCCGAGTTCCTCGACATATCCCTTGACCGGACCGCCGGCGGACGCACCGGCGCGATACTGGCCGCGTACCGTGTGCTTCGGCGCTTCGTTGCCGTTGATGCGTTTGAGCGCCCTCAGCACCTTCAGCTTCTCGTCGCGCACGGCGTCCGCGTCCATCGAGGACGGCGTTTCCATGGCAACCAGGCACAGGAGCTGCAGCATGTGGTTCTGCACCATGTCGCGCAGCGCGCCGGCCTTGTCGTAGTAGGTGACGCGGTCCTCCAGTCCCACGGTCTCGGCGACGGTGATCTGCACATGGTCGATCTGAGCGGAATTCCACAAAGGCTCGTACAGAGCATTGGCAAAGCGCAGCGCCATCAGGTTCTGCACCGTCTCCTTGCCGAGATAGTGATCGATGCGGAAGATCTGGCTTTCGTGGAAATCGTCGCCCACGGCGTCGTTGAGCGCGCGCGCCGAGGCAAGGTCGCGGCCGATCGGCTTCTCCAGCACGATGCGCGAGTTCGGCGTGATCAGCTTGTGCTCCTTGAGCTGGTGCGAGATATCGCCGAACAGCGCCGGCGCCACCGCCAGATAGAAGGCCCGGATGCGATCGCTGTCGCCGATCGCCTTTTTCAACTTGTCGAAGCCGGCGCCGTTGGTCGCGTCCGCTGCGACGTAGGTTAGCCTGGCCAGGAATGTTGCCAGTTCCTTCGGGTCGATGTCTGCTGGCTTCACATGGTCCGAGATCGCCTGCTTGGCAAAGGCCCGGAATTCCTCGTCGCTCATCTTCGAGCGCGACGTGCCGATGATGCGCGTCGGCTCCGAGAATTGATGGTCGCGCTGGCGATAGTAGAGCGACGGCAGAAGCTTGCGCTCCGACAGGTCGCCGGTACCGCCGAAGATGATGAAGTCGAAAGGATCGACGGGGATGATCTGGCTGGTCATGGTCTGTCCGCTTTGACGCCGCTCGCGAGTACGCGGCTGGTATATTCTAATCGATTTAAATTTTCCAGTGCCATGGTGTCACATCAGGACCAATCGCAGGATAATGCGTGGGTCCACATGTGCGCTTGACACTGGCGACAGCCGGAGTCTTGTCGGTGAACGAAGACTCCAGAAGCTTTCGCAGTTGCAGCATAGAACGTGAATGTGACGAAAGCTAAGGGAGAAATCTCGCGGTGTGGACCGCATCGGCCGTCAGCCTATTGTGCAAGCTGGGGAATGATCTCGAGGACATCAATGAGCGGGAAAAGCATGCGTCTGGAAAACAAGGTTGCCGTCATCACCGGCGCGGCCTCGGGCTTTGGCGAAGGCATGGCCAGGCGCTTTGCCGAGGAGGGCGCCAGGGTCGTTGTCGCCGATCTCAACGCCAAGGGCGCGGAGCGCGTCGCCGGCGAGATCGGCGAGGCGGCGATCTGGACGCAGACCGACGTTTCGCTGCGCTCTGAATTCGACGAGATGGTCTATGCCGCCAGAAGCGCCTTCGGCCGCATCGACATCATGGTCAACAATGCCGGATTCACGCATCGCAACGGCGACATGCTCAAGGTCGACGAGGAAACCTTCGACCTGATCACGGCCGTCAACATGAAGGCGATCTACCATGCCGCCCTTGCGGTCGTGCCGATCATGGAACGGCAAGGTGGCGGCGTCATCCTGACCACGGCCTCCACCGCGGGGCTGCGGCCACGGCCTGGTCTCACCTGGTACAATGCCTCGAAGGGCTGGGCGATCACCGCCACCAAGTCTATGGCGGTGGAACTGGCGCCGAAGAACATCCGCGTCAACTGCCTCTGCCCGGTCGCCGGCGAGACGGGCATGCTGGAGAAGTTCATGGGCGTCGATACGCCCGAAATCCGCGAGACATTCCGCGCCTCGATTCCGCTCGGCCGGCTGTCGACGCCGCTCGATATCGCCAATGCGGCACTGTGGTTGGCATCGGACGAAGCCGCTTTCATCACCGGCGTGGCGCTGGAGGTCGATGGCGGCCGCTGCATCTGAAGCGCGTCTTCGACAAGCCAGGCAATGGCATCGTCGATTCGACCGCAACCGGCTTCGATTTGACTTGAGGTTCCCACCGCTTAGAGTTCTTTCGGAGGCTAGGGGCCGATGCGATGAACGCGAGATTGCGGAAAGTTCGCGAAAACCTGCGGCAGCGCGTCAGGACCTACAGGGCAAGGCGCGCCCGCGCGAAAAGCAAGGCGACCTTCATCGGCGTCACCGGCAGTTCGGGAAAATCGACCGTCACGGCGCTGCTTGGGCATATATTGGCCGCCCATGGACCGACCTATGCGCGAGTTCTCGCCAACACCATCAAGTCGCTGGTCAGCACGCTCTACAAACGCATGAAGCGAGCGGGCGAGGTCGACTATGTCGTTTTCGAAGCCGGGGCCTTTGGCATCGATACGATCCGGCCAATGGCGGAAATGCTGCAGCCGCATGTGGCTATCGTCACCATGGTTCGCCTTGAGCATTTTGCCAGTTTCAGGACCGTGGAAAACATTGCCGTCGAAAAACGTGCATTGGTCGAGGCGTTGCGGCCGGACGGCCTTGCCGTCCTCAATGCCGACGACCCCCTGGTGGCCGGCATGGCTGAAGGCGCCAGATGCCGCGTCGTCACCTTCGGCACGTCGCAACTGGCCGATTATCGTGTGACAGATATCCACGCCGCCTACCCGGATCGGCTGACGCTTTCGATCCATTGGCGGGGAGGCATACTTGAACTTCAAACGCCATTTCCAGCCGAACACTTCTGGTTGCCGACCGCTGCTGCCGTGGCGACGGCGCTCGAACTCGGCGTTCCGCCGGACAAGGTTGCCGCCCAGGTGGCGACTTTCCAGCCATTGGCAAATCGCTGTGCCGTGCTTGTCACCGAAGGCGGTCCGCAATTCGTTGTCGATGCCGCCAAGGCACCCTGGCACTCGATCAATCTTGCCTTGGATTTGATCGCCAAGGCGAGTGCTGGCCGAGAACGCATCGTGCTTGGCCAAATTTCGGATTACTCCGGCTCGACCAAGAAATACGCCTACGCCTACCAAACCGCGCGGGAAATCGCCGATCAGGTGATCTATAGCGGTGACAATGCCCATCGCTCGGGGGCGGGGCAGGCTGACCGCGACAGCGGCCGATTTGTCGAGCTTCGCACGGCGAAGGAAGTCTCTGACCACATCAAGCGCACGGCGGTGCCGGGTGAGCTTATACTCCTCAAAAGCTCTTCAAACCTTCACCTGGAGCGCGTCGCGCTCGCCTGGACGTATGATGTCAAATGCTGGATTCCCGTCTGCGGCAAGCGGGAGGGCTGCGACACTTGCGGCCTGTACGAAGTTCCTTTTGAGCAGCATGGCGACTATGTCAGGCAACGTAGGCGCGCCAAAAGATGGCAGCGCTTGCGACGCATGTTCGGCGGCAGGGTGCGATAGGGCCTGTCTCCGCGGGCCGGCCGTGGTCACCGGACGCTCCGGCACGTCAGGCGCCAGTCTTGATATAGCTCTTGTAGACCCAGCCGGTCTTGCCGTTATAGACGATCTGGCACCACTTCTTGCAGCTCATCACCTGCACCGAGGTCTTGGCGGGCACCGTGACGATAGCGGCTGCATTCTTCTTCGGACTGCTGCGCATGGTCACCGGCCGGAGAATTCGTCCGGTGCCGGCCGCAGCTGCCTTGTGCGGCTTGGCCTTGTCCTTGCCGCCATTGTCCTCGGCGGCCGCCGGCTGCTGTTCCGGTATTTGCGGCTGAACCTCCGGAATGGCGGCAGTCTGTGCGCCATCGGGATTGCTGGCTGCTGCCGGTGCCGGCGCGGCAACCTTGGCCAGCTCGGTTGCGGCATCGTTATCGGCCGACGGTTGAGCAAACGCCGCCACGGCGGCGGGTTTGTCCGTCGGCTGTTCGGTCTTGCCTGCGGTCGGACCGGCTGAAGCCGGGGCGGGAGCCGATACGGTTTTTGCCTGCGAGCCGGTCCAGCGAGGGTCATTGGCCGCGAGCGCGGGAATGGCGGCCTCGGCGACAGCCACGGCCCGCGAAACCTGATCGGCCTTGTGCGTCACCTGCGGCACCGCTGCCGCGGCCACCGTCGTTCCCGACGGGGCGATCTTCGTCGTTTTCACCGGGTTGGCCGGAATCGTCTGTTCAGTGCTGGCGACCGCTTGCCGCTCGCTGGCCGGCAATGCCAGCCAGAGCGCGACCGCAGCCACGCCAAGCAGCGCGGCGGTGCCGATCGCGGCAATCACCAGATGCGAATTCGAACGGACTTCCTGCCAGAAGGACGGACGCATGTCATAGCCGAACTGCATGGCAAAGCGCCGACGTTCCGGAGCACCGAAACTGAAGGGCTCTTTCACTCTTGCCACCTCCATAAGCGGGCCGGTGTTCTTTCGATCAAATCCCGCAAATCATGCATTTGATCAGCATCGGTCCCAAAAACGCGGGAAGGCCCGCAACAATCCCCGAACATTCGCCCAGATGCGGACCTTTCGCCCGCGATTGTGGCATCAGTGCGCCACTGTGAGAGATTCTGCGCTTTTGCCGGCAATTCCGCAATGTCCCGCCCGGGCAACAAATATTACATGGATATTACAATATTATACGAGATCGTGATCGCATGGGGCCGTGGCGATCCCAAGCGCACAGCGTCGAAAAGGGTCCAGTCGACGCCCCTTGGCCCCTATTTTCGTGAGTGTCGTTCCTCCCAAAGCGGGCCGCGTTCAGGCGATTTGCATCAGATTCTGTCGCGCAGCGCAAACCAGTTGAGCGCCAGGAAAAGCAGCGGCGCGCGCAGACGGCGACCGCCGGGAAATGGCGGAATTTTCAGGTCCTCGATCAGTTTCAGCCGGTCGCGATTGCCGGCGACGGTCTCGGCGTAGAGCTTGCCGAAGAAGTTCGACAGCATGACGCCATGGCCGGAATAGCCGCCAGCCGAGATCACATTCGGCATCACTTCGCGCACGAATGGTTTTCTCGGCATCGTGATGCCGACATAGCCGCCCCAGCCATGGGTAATCTCGACATCGCTCAGCGCCGGATAGAGTTCGGCGATCTGACGGCGGATATGGATGTGGATATCCTTTGGGTCGTTGACGCCATAAATCTCGCGTCCGCCGAACAGCAGCCGGCCGTCCGCCGACTTGCGGAAATAGCGCACGACGAAGCGCGAATCATCGACCGACTCGCCGCCCGGCAGAACTTCTGAATCCGCTCCCAAGGGCACGGTCGCGCCGATGAACGACCCGATCGGCATGATGTGTGCGGCGCTTACCGGCTCGAGCGTACCACCATAGGCGTTAACGGCGATCAGGCATTTCTGAGCGCTCACCGTACCTCTCGGCGTCGAAACCTTGACCTGGCCACCAGCGGAAATGATGCCGGTCGAAGGTGTCCTTTCGAAGAGCCGCGCGCCGGCCTTTGCCGCCACCCTGGCCGTGCCGATCACCAGCTTCATGGGATGGATATGGCCGGTGCCGGTATCGCGCGTGCCGCCGAAATAGGCGGTCGAGCCCAGCCGCTCCGCCGTTTCCTTGGCATCCATGAACGAGATGTGCGGGTAGGAGAAACGTTTGGCCATGATCTCGGCATGCGCCTTGTAGTCGTCGACATAGCGCGGCTTGTGCGCCACCGAAAGCTGGCCCGGCACGTAGTCGATCTCGATCTGGTTGGCGGCGGCGAATTCAAGCAGATGCGCCTTCGCCTCCTCGGCAAGATCGAACAGCGCCTTGGCGCGGGACAAGCCGTATTCGGCCTCGAGATCCTCGGCCCAGGCGCGCTGTCCGGTGCCAAGCTGGCCGCCATTGCGTCCGGACGCGCCGTCGCCGAAGCGGTGAGCTTCGATCAGGACGACATTGGTTCCTGCCTTGGCCAGATGCGTCGCCGCCGACAGGCCGGTAAACCCGCCGCCGATGATGACCACGTCGCAGCTCCGGTCACCGTCCAGCGCCGGATATTCAGGCCGTGGCCCGGCCGTATCCTCATACCAGGAACGGCCGGGGGAAATCGGGGATTGGTAAGGCATGATGCTCACGGTAGGGCAGTAGGGCAGTAGGGCAGTAGGGCAGTAGGGCAGTAGGGCAGTAGGGCAGTAGGGCAGTAGGGCAGTAGGGCAGTAGGTAGAGCTATTCTGGCGACAATTTGCGGATCAGAAGCCGCAAGAGCGTTCCCACGCTCTCACTCCGAGTCATCAACGGTTCGGTTGCCTAGTGGGAGGTGATCCCGACGCGCCGTGCGATCAGCAAATGGGTCTCCAATTCTTTGAGCGATCCCTGCGCAATCCTGAGAAATTGCTGATAGGAAGCTCGGCTTTCTCGCCCATAACCCTCCGCGATATTGGCAGGCACGGAAGTGGCTGCCCTGCGCAGCTGAGGCGTCAATCCATAGAGCTCTTCTTTCGGCCAGGCTTTTGTCGTTTCGTAGATTGAGACGACAAGATCCATGGCTTGCTGCCAGACGACCAAATCTCTGTAAGATTCGATCTTCGCCATAGTCTTCCCCTACTGCCCTACTGACTTACTCCCCTATTCCCTAAACGTTCAGCAGCAGATATTCCCTCTCCCACGGACTGATCACCTCCATGAAAGTCTCGAATTCCGCCCGCTTGATCGCTGCGTAGGTAGCGGCGAAGGACTTACCCAGGATCGCGCCGAGTTCTTCGTCGCCTTCGAACAGGTCGACGGCTTCGAGCAGGCTGCGCGGCAGGTCGATCTCGTCGGCATTGGCGGTGGTCAGCACCGGCGGTTCGGCCTTGATCTTCCTGGTGATGCCGATCAGCCCGCAGGCAAGCGAAGCCGCCAAGGCCAGGTAAGGATTTGCGTCGGAGGACGGGATGCGGTTTTCGACGCGTCGCGCCGCCGGGTCGGAACGCGGTACGCGGAACGCCGTGGTGCGGTTGTCATAGCCCCATTTGTTGTTGACCGGAGCCGAGGCCGCCTGTGTCAGCCGGCGATAGGAATTGACATAGGGCGCGAACATCACCAGCGCGTTCGGCACATGCTTCTGCATGCCGCCGATGAAATGGAAGAAGTCCTCGGTTTCCGAGCCGTCCTCGGCCGAAAAGATGTTCCGGCCCGTCTTCTTGTCGATGATCGACTGGTGGATATGCATGGCCGAGCCCGGCTGGCCCTGGATCGGCTTGGCCATGAAGGTCGCATAGATCTCATGTTTCAGCGCCGCCTCGCGAATGGTGCGCTTGAACATGAACACTTGGTCGGCAAGCTCGACGGGATCGCCGTGGCGCAGGTTGATCTCGAGTTGGCCCGCACCCTCTTCATGGATGAGCGTATCGATCTCCAGGCCTTGTCCTTCGGAGAAATGGTAGATGTCGTCGATCAGTTCGTCGAATTCGTTGACGCCGGCGATCGAATAGCCGGCGCCGCCGCCGATCGCGCGCCCCGAACGGCCGACAGGTGGGGTCAGCGGATAATCCGGATCCGGATTCTTGCGCACGAGATAGAATTCGATCTCGGGCGCTACCACTGGCTTCAGCCCGAGCTTGTCATAGGCGGCAATGACGCGCTTCAGCACGTTGCGCGGCGTGAACTCCACCGAGCGGCCATCCTGATGCACGAGGTCACAGATGACGGCGGCCGTCGGATCCTCCTCCCAAGGCACCACCGTCAGCGTCGACAGGTCGGGCATCAGTTTGAGGTCGCCGTCATCCTCGGGATAGTGGAAGCCGTTGCCGTCCTCGGGATAACCGCCGGAAATCGTCGTCATGAAAACGGCAGAAGGCAGGGCCAGCGAGGTGTTGGAGGTGAATTTCTTCGACGGCATCATCTTGCCGCGTGCGACCCCAGCCTGGTCAGGCGTGATGCATTCGATGTCCTCGATGCCGCGCCATTCAAGCCAGGCGCTGACTTCCTTCCAGTTCTTGACGCCACGTTGGCTCTTCACGAAGGCAGGCGTGCGGACACGTCCTCCGCGGCTCGACGGACGGACTTCCTTTTTTGCAGGCGGCATCATTCACCAGATTGAGTTGCGGATTTCGGAGTATAGCCGTGCGGCACGACGGAAGGGAAGGGGAGCCGGTGAAAGGACCTGGGTGTGGAAGGTCGCCGTCATGCGGGCTTGCCGGGCAGGATCTCCAGCCAGCGGCGCAAGGCCGCTGCGTAGAGCCTGCGCCAGCCGCGCTGCGGCGTGGTTAGAAACCAGGATTGACGCAGATCCAGTTTTCGCCGCATAAGTCTCTGAGCCTGGTGTTGATTATGCCCTTGCCGGACAGCGGATAGACGGAGAATTCGGAAAAGAAGATGTCGCCGTTCTTCTCATAGAAATCACAGCGCATATGATCGAATGTCGCGGTCAGCGTTTCGGCGATCGCGCGCATGCGCACAAACAAGGCCGGCAGGTCGATAAGCACCCACTGCTTGCCGCTGCCGTCAGGTGGTGGAGCATAGATGCCGTCACGATCGAAATGACACTTCTGTTCGTTGCCATGTTCATCCCGGCGCGCGGCATAGACATATGCCGTCGTGCCGTTCGAAACATGGAATTTGTATTCCAGACGGATCGGCTGGCCGTCCTCCAGCAGCATTTCCTCTACGAACACTTTTCGCTCGGCGCCTTTGTAGCCCCACTCGCCGAACTTCCTGCCATAGCGGCGGCGCATCCAGCGCGATGTTCTTCGCGTCAGCTTGGCTTTGTCCACGCGACCGTTGCGGATCATGATGTTCCAGCGGCAGCCGTGATTGGCCTTGACCACCACGTCACCGGCCAGCAGCTCAGACGGAATCTCTCTCGCATCGCGCCCGGACCACAGGACCTTGGCGCTGCGAAGTTCAGGGCATGTGGACAGGGCATATGCCTTCGAAGCGAGCTTGTCGCACGCCGTGGCGAAGAAGGGATTGTGGTCGAAGATCTTGCGCCACAGGAATTTATCGACGTAGGTAGAAGGCCTCGCCGGATTGGGCAACATGCCGCTATGATTGAATGTGCGCATGCAGATCGCTGGATGGCGCAGAAAGCACCATGCTCTCGCCAGGTGCAATATCGCTTGGTCGCTCATCCGCAACGATGGCATGCTTACCTCTGAGGTTCGTGCGTGACCGCTGCGCGTCGTCTCACGAACACGTCCCTGGTCATGTTGCGCGAGATACTGGTGCGACCGATGACTTCGAGGCGGGGATCGAGCTCTCGTTAGGCGCTTTCCGACCAGAGCCGAGCGAGGGAACAGGGCTCCCACAGAATGATTTGCACACCATCCGGCGCGGTGTCCGCAATGCGCGACACAACGGCGGCCTTTGGTGAAACCATGCTGGCGACATAGACGATCTGCGCCGCGCCATAATCATAGTGGCAACCGTTGCAAAGCTCCGCACGCAAGCGCGTATAGTTCAGCTTCGCCGCGAGCCTGTTCGCGGTCTCCACCGCCTCGGGGACGATGTCGAGACCGACAATTTCAGGAACCGTTGTCTGGTCGTGAATGCGGAACATGGTAAATGGCCGTCCGCCGCAGCCGACCATGACAGCGCGGTGGCAGTCATCGAAATTGGCATGATCGAACACTTCATCGAGGCGTTTGTAGGCATCTTTCGAAGACAGCACGCCAATGTCGGTCTTCTCTGCCGCGATCTGTCCGAAAGACTCTCCGCTCTGCAGGTCCTGCTGCAACATCTGCGCGATTTCTGCGACGTCCTGCGCATGGACCATGTCGGCGAAAATCTGGGTCAGGGCCGGCCGGTAGGCGAAGAATTCCGGATGGCTGTCGAGCAGCGCCTCGCTCGCATCGGGGCCCATGGCGACGCCGAGGTCGCGAATGCTGTTGATCACTTCGGTGGGCGTGCGGTCCCACAAGCTCTGCAAAAGCCGCTCGAGGTCAACCTTCCGGGACTTGAATTTCTGCATGTGCCACACGCTTTATGTTCCTCTTGCTAGCAGCGCCTGATAACGACGTCCATATCGCCACCTTCATCACGCTGGAACCATCACGATCATGCAGTCCTTGACCACGATAGGCTTCGATGCCGATGATACGCTTTGGCAGAACGAGCAATTCTTCCGCATGACGGAAAAGCGCTTCGCGGCCATGCTTGCCGATCATGGCGAGGAGAAGCAGATTTCAGCCCGATTGCTCGAGGCCGAACGGCGCAACCTTGCCGTTTATGGTTTCGGCATCAAGGGATTTACTCTGTCGATGATCGAGACGGCGATCGAGGTCACCGATGGGCGCGTGCCGGCTGCGGTCATATCGGAAATTCTCGATGCCGGCCGTGAGATGCTGAACCATCCGATCGAGCCTTTGCCGCACGCGCGTGAGACGGTGGAGAAGCTCGCCGGCACATTCAGCCTCGTGCTGATCACCAAGGGCGACCTTTTTGACCAGGAGCGCAAGCTGGCCGGGTCCGGCCTTGGCGATCTGTTCGACGCGGTCGAGATCGTCAGCGACAAGAGTGCCGCGACCTATGCGCGCCTCTTCAGCCGCCACGGTGACGGTCCCGCAAAGAGCATGATGGTCGGCAATTCGCTGAAGTCGGACGTGGTGCCGGCCATCGAGGCCGGCGGCTGGGGTGTCCATGTGCCGCACGAACTGACCTGGGTGCTCGAGCATGTCGAGGCGCCCGTCGCCGAGCCGCGGTTCCGTCAGATAGCCGATCTTGGACTGTTGCCCGCACTGGTCGAAAGCATCGGGAAATCGGGCTGATCGCCGCCTCAACTCTTTGTTTTTGCGCAATTCCGTACGGAAAAACGTTGCGCACTTTCCCAGGAATTGCTCTACCGGCTGATCAGGCGATCGATCACCGGCTGCAGCCGCTCAGGCGTGATCGGCTTGGCGACCACGACGTCGACGATGCTCGACAGGCCCAGGCTCTCGGGCGTGCCATTCTTGGTTGAAAGCAGGATCACGGGAGGAAGCGAGTTCCCCGAAGTCCGCCGCAACGTTTCGATGCCGGACATCAGATTGTCGCAGTCCTTGTTGTCGGAGCCGCCGTCCAGCACAATCACGCCGGGTACGAGCGACCGCAAGATCCTCGCCGCCGTATCGGGCGATTCCGAGATTGGTCTGAGCCCGGAACGCTCGACGATCTTCGATACCACCACACGGTTGATAGGCGATTTCCCGACGACGAGCACTTGCGAGCGATCGCGGATCGTTTCGGCGCTGGAATGCCGGCTAATCTGATTCGGATGTCTTGTGGTCTCGCCCTCACGATTCACTGGGCACCCAAGTCGGCCAAGTTCGCCCCCATTTCAATGCAGAGTTGAAATCTGAGGACAATTGGCGTGAGATCGTGGCTCATGTCAAGTTGAAATAAAAGGCCTCTGGTTTGCCCCTGAAAACAATGGATTCAAGCAACAGTACTGTACTGAACTGTCCAGAATCTGATTGCGTAAAAATAAAATTCACCTGCGCACACTTTGCGCAGGTGAAGGGTCGGTTCGAACGATTTCCGATCAGCCATGGCTCTGCTGTGTGACGATCACCGGGATCAGCAGATCGCCCCAATTGCCGTCGCCGCCATGGTGCCTTGCCGAGCGCACCAGCTCCACCGAGACGCCCGCCTCGACCGCCTTCATCACCGACTGGTTGAGCCTGTGCAGATCGTTGGCGAGCATGCGGATCGTCGCCTGCTGGTCGACGCTCATCGTGGTCGATTGCTCTTCCGCCCGTTCCTTGACGCGGCTTATCGATGCCATTGCTCTTCTCCTGTGCTTGAAGCCCTGTTGGGCGTTTCCTCGGTGTTTTCTGATCCGCTATTCCGCGGCCGGTTTGAACTGTGCGTGCTCGGTCGATTCATGCATGGCGGTGGTCGACGACTTGCCGCTGGTGATCGCCATCGACACCGCATCGAAATAGCCGGTGCCGACCTCGCGCTGGTGCTTGGTCGCGGTGTAGCCATTGGCCTCCGCGGCGAACTCGGCTTCCTGCAGTTCGGAATAGGCCGCCATCTGCCTCGCCTTGTAGCCGCGCGCCAGTTCGAACATGCCGTAGTTGAGCTGGTGGAAGCCGGCCAGCGTGATGAACTGGAACTTGTAACCCATGGCGCCGAGCTCCCTCTGGAACTTGGCGATCGTGGCGTCGTCGAGATTCTTCTTCCAGTTGAACGATGGCGAGCAATTATAGGCCAGCAACTTGCCCGGATGGTGCTTGCGGACGCCCTCGGCGAACTTTTTGGCCTGTGCCAGGTCGGGCTTCGAGGTCTCGCACCAGATCAGGTCCGCATGGGGCGCATAGGCGACGGCCCGCGCGATACAAGGTTCGATGCCGTTCCTGACCTGGTAGAAACCTTCGACGGTGCGCCCGGCGTCGTAGTCGACGAAGGGCTGGTCGCGCTCGTCGATGTCGGAAGTCAGAAGCTTCGCGGCTTCCGCATCGGTGCGCGCCACGACCAGCGTCGGCGTGCCCATCACGTCGGCTGCCAGCCGCGCGGCGTTGAGGTTGCGGATATGCGCTGCCGTCGGGATCAGCACCTTGCCGCCGAGATGGCCGCACTTCTTTTCCGATGCCAGCTGGTCCTCATAGTGGACGCCGGCGGCACCCGCCTCGATGAACGCCTTCATGATCTCGAAGGCGTTGAGCGGCCCGCCGAAGCCGGCTTCCGCGTCGGCGACGATAGGCGCGAACCAGGTCTCGACCGAAAGGCCATTGCCTTCGGAGGTTTCGATCTGGTCGGCGCGCTGCAGCGTGCGGTTGATGCGCTTGACGAGTTCCGGCGCGGCGTTGGCCGGATAAAGCGACTGGTCGGGATACATCGCCGAGGCGGTGTTGGCGTCGGCCGCGACCTGCCAACCTGACAGGTAGATTGCCTTCAGCCCGGCGCGCACCTGCTGCATGGCCTGGTTGCCCGACACGGCGCCGAGGGCGTTGACGAAGTCTTCCTCGTGGATGAGCTTCCACAGCCGGTTGGCCCCCATTTCGGCGAGGCTCTGGCGGATCTGCACCGAACCGCGCAGCCGCTTCACGTCCTCCGGCGAATAGGGACGTTCGATGCCGTCGAAGCGACCTTCCGGCGCCGATGGAACGAGGTTGTAAAAATCAGTCATGGATCACTCCGGAGGATTGCTGCACGATGTCGGAACGCCATTTTCTGGGGCGCTGCTATGCGACTGAATTTACATTGCAGCGCAAAATGAGCCAGAAAAATCAGGAAGTTCAGCCAAACATAAGGGAAAATCTGTATTGCGTTTGACAGAAAGGCACTGTAAATTTGTCAATATTGTAAAAACAGGAAGGTGAGATCGTTGCGAGTATCGTGTAAAATCCTGTCAAGGACGGATGATGGCTGACCAGAAGATTTTCGCCGGACCGCGCATCCGCCGCATCCGCAATGCCAAGAGCCTGACCCAGACGGCGATGGCCGAGGGGCTCGGCATCTCGCCCTCCTATCTCAACCTGATCGAGCGCAACCAGCGGCCGCTGACGGTGCAGCTTATCCTTAAGCTGGCATCCGTCTACAAGGTCGACCCGCATGAGCTGCAGGGCGAGGCTAGGGGGTCGGTCGCGGCCTTGAAGGAGGTGTTCACCGATCCGCTGCTGGTCGGCGAATTGCCTGGAGACCAGGAGCTGATCGAGCTTGCGGAGGCGGCGCCCAATGCCTCGGCTGCGGTCATAAAACTGTTCCGCGCCTATCGCGAGCAGGCCGAGCGGCTCTCCGACCTCAACGAGCTTCTGGCGCGGGAGGGGCGGGCGACGGCGCTTTCCGGCGCTCGCCTGCCGATCGACGAGGTGCACGAGACCTTCGAGCGGCGGCCGAACCATTTCGCCGCGCTCGAGGAGGAGGCCGAGGCGTTCACTGCGGTGCTCGATCCCGGTGACGATCTGTTCGGTGCGCTCAAGGCCTGGCTGAAGCGCGAATACGGCATCGTGGTCAAGGTGCTGCCGGTCGCCACCATGCCCAATTGGCGCCGCCGCTATGATCGCCATTCGCAGCGCCTGTTCCTGTCCGAGCGGCTGTCGCCGTTCGACCAGTTGCGCGAAGTGGCGATGGAGGCCTGCCTGATCCGCATGACGGTCGCGGTCGCCAGCGAGATCCAGGCGCTCAAATTGAGCACGGACGAAGCCCGCAGGCTCGCCCGTTTCGAGCTCGGCCGTTATGCCGCGCATGCACTGATGATGCCCTATCAGGCCTTTCACGCTGCCGCCATTCGCGCTCGCTATGACATCGACGTCCTGCGCTCCCGTTTTGGCGTCTCCTTCGAGCAGGCGGCGAACCGGCTCACCATGCTGCAGCGGCCAGGTGCCCCGGGCGTGCCGTTCTTCATGCTTGAGGTCGACAATGCCGGGAACCGCTTTCGCAGAGCCGGCAGCCAGGGCTTTCCGCACAGCCGCTTCGGCGGCGGCTGCCCCAAGCTGCCCGTGCATGCCGCCTTCACCCAGCCGGGCCAGATCTTCGTCGAGGCGGTGGAAATGCCCGACGGCGCCGAGTTTCTGTGCATTGCCCGCACGCTGGAAGGCCCGCAGGGTGCGTTCTCCGAGCGTCCGCGCCGCACCACTCTGCTGCTCGGTTGCGACATCGGCTTTCGCGACGACATCGTCTATGGCGCGGCACTGCCCGGCGCGGCTGCCGGGAAGTCGGGACCAGGCACTGTCGTGGCGACGCCTGTCGGGCCCGCCTGCCGGCTCTGCGAACGCGTCGGCTGTCTGGCGCGTGCCGAACCGCCGGTGACACGTCCGCTCGGCCTCGACGAGATGGTGACCGGCCTGAGTGCCTTCGACTTCCAGTAACGCGGTGGATTCCGATAGAGCGGTCGTGAGGTGCCACAATCGTCGCCGGGCTCTGGATCACGCCCGGCCCGCGCCTTTGCGTTACGCGAACGGAGTATATTTTGTTGTCCCTTGCGCATCGTCCCGTCCACAAAAGCTCGACAGTCGCGCCCATGACAGACGCAGCATCATCACGGAGCCTTGTTGCATCGACCGCCTCGCAGCGCGAGGAGCGCATCGGCTTCCTGCTGGTGTTCCTGTCGGCGCTGATGTGGAGTTTCGGCGGCACAATCGCCCGCTTCATCACTGCCGGCGACACCTGGACGGTGGTGTTCTGGCGCTCCATGTGGGCCGCCGCCTTCCTGCTCTGCTTCATGGTCTGGCGTGACGGTCGGCGCGGCATGCTGAAATCATTCCGCGACATGGGCCTGCCCGGTCTTGCGGTCGGGTTCTGCTTCGCCATCGCGTCGACCGCCTTCGTCGTGGCTCTCGCCTACACCACCGTCGCCAACATCCTTTTGATGCAGGCCGGCGTGCCGCTTCTGGCGGCGCTGTTTGCCTGGGCTTTGTTTCGCGAACGGGTTGGTGTCGTGACCTGGGTGGCGATCGCCGCCGTCATTGCCGGCGTCGCCATCATGGTGTCGGAATCGCTCGATGGCGCCGTGTCGCCCATAGGCGACGGGCTGGCGTTGCTGATCGCATTCATGTTCTCGATCGCCACCGTGATCACCCGGCGCTTCGCCAGCGTGCGCATGACGCCGGCGACCTGTCTCGGCACGATCCTGGCCGCGGGCTTTGCCGCGTCACAGGCCTCGACCTTCTCGGTCTCGGCCGGCGATATGGGTTTTCTCTTCCTTTTCGGCGTGGTCAATCTCGGCATCGGCCTCGCCTTCTTCGCCACCGGCGCGCGCCTGATCCCGGCGGCAATCGCGGCGCTGCTCGGCACATTCGAGCCTATTCTTGGGCCGATATGGGTCTGGCTCATCCATTCCGAAGTGCCGTCCGGGCGTACCATCATTGGCGGCGCGGTGGTGGTCACGGCACTGCTTGTCCATATCGGGCTTGAATTCAAGCGCCAGGCACGGCCGCGGCGGGCAGGGGTTACCGGGGTGCCGTCGCCTAATTGATGCCGCCACCGATGCTTTGCCATTGACAACGTTGCTGCCGCCCGGGCAGGCTGTGAACACGGCAACAACAAGACAGGCCTATCTTGCCAAGTCTCCCCGGCAACCCGATCGAGACCGGACCACATTTCTGTATTTCTGTCCGCGCGGCGGCGAAAGCTTCTGACGGCACCGTCATTCCCTCCAGTCCGGGACGATTGCCGGGCCGCGTCGGGCGCGCCGATTGGCGCTTGTTGTCCCCTGGAAAGCTCAATAGTCTGAAGCAAATGCCCGGCCGCGCGCACGCCGCGACGAGTCGGCGATGGAACACTCACCAAAGGAGAATAGCATGATCCGCAAAGCGCTATGGCTTTCGGCGACCTCGGTATTTCTGGCGCTTCTGACGCCTGCAGGACATGCGGAGGACCGCGTCGTCAATGTCTTCAACTGGTCTGACTATATCGACCCGACGATCATCGACGACTTCACCAAGAAGACCGGCATCAAGGTCGTTTACGACACCTTCGATTCCAATGAGATCCTGGAAACCAAACTGCTTGCCGGCGGCAGCGGTTATGACGTCGTCGTGCCGAGCGGCAATTTCCTTGCCCGCCAGATCCAGGCCGGCGTGTTCCAGAAGCTCGACAAGTCGAAACTGCCGAATATTTCCAACATGTGGAACACCATTCTGGAACGAACCGCCAAATACGACCCCGGCAACGAGTATTCGATCAACTACATGTGGGGCACGGTCGGTATTGGCTACAACGTCAAAAAGGTGCAGGCGGCGCTCGGCACCGACAAAATCGACAGCTGGGACGTCTTTTTCAATCCTGACAGCCTGAAGAAGCTCAGCGATTGCGGCGTCCACGTGCTCGATTCTCCGGCCGACATCATACCAGCCGCGTTGGAATATCTTGGCCTCGATCCAAACAGCACGTCCGCCGACGACATCGCAAAGGCCGAAGAGACCCTGCTGAAGATCCGGCCCTATATCCGCAAGTTCCATTCTTCCGAATACATCAATGCCTTGGCCAATGGCGATATCTGCCTAGCCATTGGTTTCTCGGGTGACGTGTTCCAGGCTCGCAGCCGCGCGGAAGAAGCCAAGCAGGGTGTCGAAATCGGCTATTCGGTGCCGAAGGAAGGCGCCCAGATTTGGTTCGACCAGATGGCGATACCGGCCGATGCGCCGCATGTCGCCGAGGCGCATGAATTCATCAACTACATGATGACGCCGGACGTGATCGCCAAATCATCGAACGCCGTGCTCTACGCCAACGGCAACAAGGCGTCGCAGCAATTCGTCGACAAGGCGCTGCTTAGCGACCCGGCCGTCTATCCGGACGATGCGACCTTGCAGAAACTCTACACGGTCTCACCATACGATCCCAAGACCCAGCGCGTCATCACGCGCACCTGGACCAAGATCGTCACCGGCCAGTAAGTCATGGGATGCCGCCCCGGCAGCCAACTGCCGGGGCCGCCTTTCCTTGGGAATTTTGAAGCACGGAGTTGGAAATGAAATCGCTTGGCAGCATCCGCAGGGATTTCGCGCCATGGAACGACCCGAACGCCAAGCCATACATCCAGTTCGACAACGTCACCAAGAAGTTCGGTGATTTCACCGCCGTCAACAATTTGTCGCTGACCATTTTCGAGCGCGAATTCTTTGCACTGCTCGGCGCGTCGGGTTGCGGAAAGTCGACGCTGCTCAGGATGCTTGCCGGTTTCGAGGAACCGTCGGCCGGGCGCATCCTGCTCGATGGTCAGGATCTGCGCGGCATTCCGCCCTATCGCCGGCCGGTCAACATGATGTTCCAGTCCTATGCCCTGTTCCCGCATATGACGGTGGAGAACAACATTGCCTTTGGCCTGAAGCAAGAAGGCATGGCCAAGCCCGATGTCGAAAAGCGCGTCGCCGAGATGCTGAAGCTGGTCAAGCTCGAGCAGTTCGCCAAGCGCAAGCCGCACCAGCTCTCCGGAGGCCAGCGCCAGCGCGTCGCGCTTGCCCGCTCGGTCGCCAAGCGGCCGAAGGTGCTGCTGCTCGACGAGCCGCTCGGCGCGCTCGACAAGAAGCTGCGCGAGGAAACCCAGTTCGAACTGATGGACCTGCAGCAGGAGCTTGGTCTGACCTTCGTCGTCGTCACCCACGACCAGGAAGAAGCGATGACCATGGCCGACCGCATCGCCATCATGGACAAAGGCGAAGTGATGCAGGTCGCGACGCCGGCGGAGGTTTACGAGGCCCCGACGTCGCGCTTCGTGGCGCATTTCGTTGGCAACGTGAACATGTTCGAAGGCAAGGTTGCCGAGCGGACCGACAAGACAACACGCATCACCGGCGCGACCGGAGCTCAGATCGTCGTCGAGAATGGCACCGCCGCCGCGACAGGCGCGGACATCATCTTCGCCATCAGGCCGGAGAAGATCAGGGTGTCGTCGAAGAAGCCGGCCGATGCCGTCAACGCATTGGAGGGCGAAGTCTACGACATCGCCTATCTCGGCGACATGACCGTCTATCACGTCAGGCTGGACGACGGGCAGCTCGTGCGGGCAAGCGCCCTGAACGCGGCGCGCGTGAGCGAGGATCCGCTGACGTGGAACGACCGCGCCTGGGTGTCCTTCCGGCCCGACGCCGGCGTCGTGCTGACACGGTAAGGGGGCTGATATGTCCAACATCGCTGTCACCGATGCCGCCGTGCCATCCACCGGCGGCCAGCCGTTTGGGGCACGGCTGGCCGCCGGTTTCGTCAACCGGCTCGTCATCATCGTCCCCTATTTGTGGCTGCTGTTCTTCTTCCTCATCCCCTTCGTCATCGTTTTCAAGATTTCGCTGTCGCAGACGGCGATCGCCATGCCGCCCTATACGCCGGTGCTCGACTTCAGCGACGGCGTCTCCGGCTTCTTCGTCGGGTTCCGTGACCTGAACTTCGACAATTATGTCTGGCTGACGCAGGACGCTCTCTATTTCAAGGCCTATGTCACCAGCCTGATCATCGCCGCCATTTCGACCGTGCTGACGCTGCTGGTTGGCTACCCGATCGCCTATGGCATGGCGCGTGCGCCGGCCACCATCCGCCCGACATTGCTGATGCTGGTCATCCTGCCGTTCTGGACGTCGTTCCTGATCCGCGTTTATGCCTGGATCGGCATCCTGAAGCCCGAAGGCCTGCTCAACCAGCTGCTCTTGTCGCTGCACATCATCAACCAGCCGCTGGTGATCCTCAACACCTATACGGCGATATTCATCGGCATCGTCTATTCCTATCTGCCGTTCATGGTGCTGCCGCTCTATTCGTCGCTGGAAAAGATGGACTATTCGCTGATCGAGGCGGCCAAGGATCTCGGCTGCCCGCCGACATCAGCCTTCTGGAAGATAACCTTCCCGCTGTCGCTTCCCGGCGTTATTGCCGGCTGCCTGCTGGTCTTCATCCCGGCCGTCGGCGAGTTCGTCATCCCCGATCTGCTCGGCGGGTCGCAGACGCTGATGATCGGCAAGACCTTGTGGAACGAGTTCTTCGCCAACCGTGACTGGCCGGTATCTTCGGCCGTGGCCGTCATCCTGCTGTTGCTGCTGACCGTGCCGATCATGCTTTTTCAACGAGCGCAGGCGCGTGCCCAGGAGCAGGATAAATGAACGCCACCTGGAGCCGCTTCAACGTCAGCTCGATCGTGCTTGGGTTTGCTTTCCTGTACCTGCCGATCGTGCTGCTCATCGTCTTCTCCTTCAACGAATCCAAGCTCGTCACCGTCTGGGGCGGCTTCTCGACCAAATGGTACGTGTCGCTGTTCCACAATCAGGGCCTGATGGACGCCACTTGGGTGACGGCGCGCGTCGGTGTCATTTCGGCGACGGTGGCGACCGTGCTCGGCACGCTGGCGGCACTTACCCTGACGCGCTACACGCGGTTCAGGGGCAGGGTGCTGTTTTCCGGAATGGTCTTTGCGCCGCTCGTCATGCCGGAGGTGATCACCGGCCTGTCTCTGCTGCTGCTCTTCGTTGCTATCGGCCTCGACCGTGGCTTCTTCACCGTGACGCTGGCTCACATCACGCTCACAATGTGCTTCGTGGCGGTCGTTGTGCAATCGCGCCTGGTTTCTTTCGACCGTTCGCTGGAGGAGGCGGCGATGGATCTCGGCGCCACGCCGGCGAAGACCTTCTTCCAGATCACGCTGCCGGTCATCATGCCGGCGATCGTCTCCGGCTGGATGCTGGCCTTCACGCTGTCGCTCGATGATCTGGTTATCGCCAGCTTCACCTCCGGGCCGGGCGCCACCACGCTGCCGATGAAGATCTACAGCCAGGTCCGCCTCGGCGTGACGCCGGAGATCAATGCCGCCTGCACCATCCTGATCGCGGTTGTCGCGGTCGGCGTCATCGTCGCTTCGATCGCCAACAAGCGGCGTGAAGTGCAGCGCCAGCTCGACGAGCGGGCCGCGCAGCGCGGGTGAGGGAGACGGAAGCCGAGGCTGGAGCCGTTCACCGTTTCATGGAAACAAGCGAACCGCTCCGACTTTTTGTTTTGTTTTGACGCAATTCCAGGAAACCCGCTTCACACGTTTCCTGAAATTGCCCTATTCGCCAGAGACGCCGCGGCTTATCGGTGAAATGAACGGCGTGCTCCACGTTCCGCCGACGAAGAAGGACGACTGGTTCGGCCCCTGCTGGCCGTTCTTCTGCGCTGCCTGGTCAGGCTGAATGACGCCGCCGGACAGCGCCAGCCCGCGCCCCGCATAGGAGGCGATTCCGGAAAGCCAGATCTTGTATTTCGCCGAATTGGCCTCGGCCTTGTCCAGCCTCGCCACGCCTCTCGAAATGGTTGCCTTCACTTCGGCGCCGTCGATCGGCAGCGTTCCGTCCGAGACATCGTCCAGCGCGAAGAAGCCGCCCTGTTCGGTATGCTTGAGAAAGGCCGGCAGGTTGAATTTGCTGAGCGCGCCGGGGCCGAAGGTCGCCGTCACCGAGCCGTCGGCGTTTTCGAAGATGGAATCCCAGGTCCTGCCTGGTCCCTTGAGGATGACCGAAACGGTGCCCGTGCCGACCGGCACCAGCCGGGTCATCCCGGCCGCCGTGCCGAACGCGCCGCCATCGACATCGGAAGCAAGCAGCCGGATCTCGACCTGGGTGCCTTCGGGCTTGCGGTCGAAACGAAGGCTGCTCTGGATGTTGCCGCCAAAGGCCGAGGCATCGGAGATGTCGAAGACGGAAAGACCATCCTTGACCTGGGCGGTTGCGGCCACGTCGGCGAGTTGGATACTGCCCGCCGTGGCATGCGCGGCCGACAGCCTGAGATCGAGGTTGACCCGGTCGGCAAAACTCGTGTCGGCATCACTAGGTCCAGCTCCGCTCGCCGGCCCCAGCGGCGTGAAGGCGGACAGGAATGATCTGAGATCGAGCGTGTCGAAGGCGAGCGTGCCGGAGATCACCGGCTGTGCATCGCCAAGTGACAGGTCCAGCGCGCCCATACCGGGGTTGTTGTCCAGCGCCAGCGCGGTGTTTTCGAATTTGACGCGTCCGGCCGACGCAGTGACCTTGCTCGAAATGCTGACGGAGCCGATCGCCGCGCTTGGCGCGATGCCGGTCTGCGACCATTCCAGTACGCGGCGGAGCGAGGGTGCTGCGAACTTCACCTGGCCGTCGAAATAGCCATTCTCTGACGTGCTGGCCATGCCGTCGAAGGAGAAGGTGGCGGGCGCGGCCTTGAAAGACAAGGTGAGCGGCGCCGTGCCGCCGGCAAACAGCACCAGCGGCTTCGGGGAAGCGGCATCCACGGTCACGCTTTCGCCGCGCCAGATCCCGGTTGCCGACAGTGTCGCATTGCTGTTCATCGCCGCCCAACTGGCCTGGCCATTAAGGCTGCTCAGGATTTCCACGTCCTTGCCGTTGACCGAAGCCACCATACGCCCATCCCTGAACTCGACCGTGCCGAAGGCATCGGCCGGCAGCTTATCGAGGTCAGGCTTGGCGGGGTTGGCATTGACGACGCCGCGGGCGGTGTCGATGGAGCGTGCGATGCGGCCGCCGGTCGGTGCTGTGGGCAGGAACAGGCCGTTTTCCGTGCGCTGGACCCGGATCGTCGGCCGCACCAGCCGCGCCGTGGAGAACGCCACATCGCCCTGCAACGCCGCCATGGCCGAGAGGTCGACCTCGACCCGTTCGGCCTCGACGACCGGCGGCGCGTCGGTGTCCGTCCACTTTGACAGCGTCACATCGGTCAGGATCGCGCGGAATTTCGGCCAGACCTCGATGCGTGGTGAGCCGTCAATGGCAACCCGGAATCCACTCCAGGCGCTCATCTCCCAGGCGATGCGGTCGCGCACGATGCGCGTCGAGGCGATCAGGGGCAGGGCGGCGACCACCAGAGCGATGACGATCACGGCAGCGCCGATCGCCCATACTCCGCAGCGTATCAAGGATGATGGCATATCGCCCCGTATGCTTCCATTCCGATAAAATCATCCGACGGGTATAACCGCTGTCGTTACCACGACTCCCTGTCGCTACCACGACTCGCTGTCGGCACTACGACTTCCAGCCGTCACTACGACTTAGGGCTGACGCATTTCAAGTCTTTATGGCCCGGCGATGGCATTTGCGCACACCCTGGCGGTATCAGCCGAACAAAATCTTGCTCTGCTGCGCTGCGATATGCATAAGCGATGACGACCCTGGGAGGATCGATCATGGCTGCCGAAGTACCACTCTGGACCCCGACGCAAGACCAGATTGACGCTTCGCCGTTGACTGCTTTCATGAAGGCCGCGGAGGCGAAAGCCGGCACTGCATTCGCCTCCTATGCCGACCTTCATGCCTGGTCGATCGAGCATCGCGAGGCATTCTGGAGCCTGGTCTGGGACTTCTGCGACGTCACAGGCGACAAGGGCGCCGGTGGGGGCGAGCGCGTGCTCGTCGATGGCGACAGGATGCCCGGCGCCGCCTTCTTCCCCGATGCGTCGCTGAATTTCGCCGAGAACCTTTTGAAGAAGACCGGCGCGGCCGAGGCGATCGTCTTTCGCGGCGAGGACAAGGTCGAGCGGCGGCTGTCATGGAACGAACTGCATGGCCTGGTCTCGCGCCTGCAGCAGCTTTTCGTCTCGCTCAAGGTCAAGAAGGGCGACCGCATCGCCGCGATGATGCCCAACATGCCTGAAACTGTCGCCGCCATGCTGGCCGCGGCCTCGATCGGCGCGGTGTGGTCATCCTGCTCCCCCGATTTTGGCGAGCAGGGCGTGCTCGACCGCTTCGGCCAGATCGAACCTGTGATCTTCATCGCGCCCGACGGCTACTGGTACAATGGCAAGGCGATCGAGGTTGCCGACAAGGTCGCGGCGGTCGCGGCCAAGCTTGGCAGTGTCCGCAAGGTTCTGCTCGTCGACTATCTCGGCACCTCGGCCGATGTGGCTGATACAATCGACAAGGCCGTGGCGATGGAAGAGGCGCTGTCGCCCTTCGCCGCGAATGCCGTCACCTTCGAGCGGCTGCCATTCGCGCATCCGCTCTACATCCTGTTTTCATCGGGAACCACCGGCATTCCCAAATGCATCGTCCATTCGGCCGGCGGCACGCTGATCCAGCATGTCAAGGAACACCGCCTGCATGCCGGTCTCTTGGATGGCGACCGCTTCTTCTATTTCACCACCTGCGGCTGGATGATGTGGAACTGGCTGGTGTCGGGGCTGGCCTCCGGTGCCGCACTGCTGCTTTACGACGGTTCGCCCTTCTATCCCGACGGCAACGTTCTGTTCGACTTCGCCGATGCCGAGAAGATGACCTTTTTCGGCACCTCGGCCAAATTCATCGATTCCGTGCGCAAGGCCGGCCTCAAGCCGATCCGCAGCCACGACCTGTCGAGCGCGCGCAGCATCTCCTCCACCGGTTCGCCGCTGTCGCCCGAGGATTTCCGCTTCGTCTACGACGGCATCAAGAAGGACGTGCATCTGGCTTCGGTTTCCGGCGGCACCGACATCGTCTCCTGCTTCGTGCTCGGCGTGCCGACCCAGCCGGTCTGGACCGGCGAGATCCAGGGCCCCGGCCTTGGCCTTGCCGTCGACGTCTGGAATGATGATGGCAAGCCGGTCAGGCAGGAGAAGGGCGAACTGGTCTGCACCAAGGCGTTCCCGTCCATGCCGATCGGCTTCTGGAACGATCCCGACGGCAAGAAGTACCAGGCGGCCTATTTCGAGCGCTTCGACAATGTCTGGTGCCATGGCGATTTCGCCGAATGGACTGTTCATGGTGGCATGATCATCCATGGCCGCTCCGACGCCACGCTCAATCCGGGCGGCGTGCGCATCGGCACGGCCGAGATCTACAACCAGGTCGAGCAGATGCCGGAGATCCTGGAAGCGCTGTGCATCGGCCAGGATTTCGACAATGACGTGCGCGTCGTGCTGTTCGTGCGGCTGGCCGCCGGCGTCCAGCTGGACGAGGACCTGGAAAAACGCATCCGCGCCAAGATCCGCGGCGGCGCGAGCCCTCGCCATGTCCCGGCCAGGATTGTCGCCGTAACAGACATTCCGCGCACCAAGTCGGGCAAGATCACCGAACTTGCCGTGCGCGACGTGGTGCATGGCCGCGCCATCAAGAACAAGGAAGCGCTCGCCAACCCGGAAGCGCTGGAACTGTTCAGGAACCTGCCACAGCTTGCCGAATGAGCCCAACCGGCATGGTTAATGAAATATGGCGCGCGAATTTACCTAGATTTCACGAGTGGTACACATTCGTAAATTTTCCGCGGCGCCGGTAAGGACTTGTTAAGGCCCGACGCCGATAGTCGCACCTAACTTGAGGGAGAAATCCCGTTCCTCGGCCCCAGAGGATCTGAATTCGCTCAAGCCCCCGTTGTGACAGCAATCCAATCCTTAAGGCGTCCTCCAGGGCGCCTTTTCTTTTGGATTTGCTACTCCGCCAGCACCCGGGTCGACGGGAAAGCGACCTCCACCAGCGTGCCTTCGCCAGGCGTCGAATTGATGGTGAAGCGGGCGCGGTTCGCTTCCACCATCGCCTTGGTCAGCGGCAGGCCAAGGCCGGTGCCGTCGCCGCGGCCACGCTTCAGGGCGTTGATCTGCTTGAACGGTTTCAGCGCCTGCTCGATCTCGGCCGGGCTCATGCCGATGCCGGTGTCGCGCACCCGCATCACGACGTCGCCCGAGGTCTCGTAGGCGGTCGAGACGATCACCTGGCCGCCAGCCTGAGTGTAGCGGATGGCGTTCGACAGGATGTTGAGCGCGATCTGGCGCACGCTGCGCAGGTCCGCCACCACTTCCGGCAGCCGAGAGGCGAAGCTGGAGCGGATGATGACGCGTTCGCGGTTGGCCTGCGGCTGCATCATAGCCACCGTCTCGGCCAGCGTGTCGTTGAGCGAAACGGCCTCGTAGGCCATCTCCTGCTGGCCGGCCTCGATCTTGGAGATATCCAGGAGGTCGTTAACCAGATCAAGCACATGATTGCCCGAGCGGTTGATGTCGCGCAGATAGTCGCGGTAGCGGTCATTGGCGACCGGCCCGAACTTCTCGTCGACCATCAGTTCTGAAAAGCCGATGATGGCGTTGAGCGGCGTGCGAATCTCGTGGCTGATGCGGGCGAGGAAGTCGGTCTTCTGCGAGGAGGCGCGCTCGGCCACCGCACGCGCCTGGGTGAGATCCTCTTCGGCCCGCTTCCACTGCGTGATGTCGCGCACGACGGCACAGAAGCCGCTGTCGTTGGGCAACCGGCCGATGGTCATGAACAGCGGGATGAAGCGGCCCTGCGCCTCGCGCCCGATCACCTCGCGGCCGTCGTTCAGGACGCTCGCCACGCCGGGCTCGGACAGTCCGCTGAGATAGTCGCGCGCCGCGCGCTGGCTTTCGATGGCAAACAGCGAGGCGAACGGTTTGCCGGTCACCTCGTCGCTATCAAAGCCGAACAGCGCCTCGGCCGGGCGGCTGATCGAGCGGATGGTGCCGTCGCTGCCGATCAGCACGACGCCGTCGGTGGCGGTGTCGATGATGGTGCGCATCTCGGCGATGCGTGCCTTGAGCTCGGAAATGTCGGGCTGCGTCTGTTGCTCGCCGACCACGTGCAGGGCCGCCGGCGCCTCGTCCTCGCCGGAACGGCGTACGACCAGCATCAGTGCCTTGCCGTCGCACCAGGGAACCGAGCGCAGGATGGCGTCGATCGGGAATTCGTGTCCGTCGCGCGTCCTAAGCCGCAGCGCATGGTCACTGCCGTCGGAGGCGCCGTCATCCGCATAGGGATCGGCAAACAGCGCCCCCAGGCCGCCGGCATCCTCAAGGTCCTCGAGCGCGGCGTAACCGGTCAGGTTCAGGAACTCCTCGTTGGCATAGTGCAACTGGTCACCCGAATGGATGAGCAGGGGCACCGGCAGCTTGCCGAGCAACAAGGTATCAGGAGCCTTGCTTTCGTCTCCGACGGAAAAGGCGGACGGCAAGAACCCACTGGCTTTGAGCGGCGGCACCTGCAGGCGTGGCCGTTCAGCCGGGCTCTCGGCGGCGCCGCTTGCGCTTTCGGTTGCATCGGCGGGCGCAACGGCCCGCTCATCGGCCATGGCGGCTTCCTCGCCGTCGGCCCAATCCTCATTGTCTTCGGCGTCGCGAAAATCGGCCGCCGTCATGCTGTCATCGTCGACAGCATCGGCTTTGGCAATGATCGGTTCGCCGCCGGTCGCGAGAATCTCGGCGGTCCTTGGTTCCGCCGCTGGGTCGGAAACCCGTGGCTGGTCGCTATTGTCCGCGACAGGGCCGGCTTCGTGACCCCGGCCGGCATAGTCAAGCAGCGAGCCTGCTTGATTGGACAAGCTGCTGGCGGGCTCCCTATGCGCTGCCTCGTCTGGTTGCGCACCGTCAAGCCGTGTCAAGTCCTCTTGATCCCCGGCATCGGTCTCGGATGGCTCGGCCGGTTCTGTATCGGGGGTCGACGCAACCTCGCCTGCCGCCATGGCCGGCGCTTCGGCCTCCGGCTTCGGGACCTCAGCTATTTCGGCCGGGGATTCAGCGGGCGCCTTGGCCGCCGCTTCATCCGTGCCGGGCTTTTCCGCTTGCGGAGGCTCGGCCGGCGAACTGTCCTTCCTCAGCCGTTCGCCGATCTCGCGGAAGGCGCTTCGCTCCAGCGTCGACAATCCCTTGTCGTTGGCTGGCTGCCGGTGTTCGGCCAGCCGGATGACCTTGTCGGCGAAGCGCCGCTCCGGTTTTGGCACGATGGTCAGCGCCGGCACCTCGCCCTTGAACGGATCCGCCGCGTTGGGCTCCTTGGCCTTCGGTTCCTCGGCGACAGGTTCGGCGGCTGGCGGTTCTGGCGCAGCCTGCGTCTCGCCATTGGGCACCAGCGCCATGCCGATCGCTTCCGGATCGACGACCGCGTCGCCGCTACGGGCAACGCCGAAGCCGCGGAAGCCTTCGAAGGCGCGGCTGCGGCCATAGACCGGCAAAGCCGCCAGGTCGACGGGGATCTTCATGTCGGTGCCGACGACCGGCCACAGCACGGAACGGCCCGACCACGTATCGCGCCGCTCCAGGAGGCCGGCGATCTCGCCCGACGCATCGAGGCCGAAAGCCGCCGCGACATCCCTGAAGCGCCGGCCGATCACATCGGCGGCGGGCTTGCCGACAATGTCTGCGAATTCCGGCGACAGCGCGCTGAACCTGCCCTCGGCGTCGGTGCGCCAGACGAAGCGCATCGGCGCCGCCGAACGGCCTATCGTGCGGGCGGCCGGGGTTGCGGTCGAGGCGGAAGGGAAGGTGGCCAGGACGCCGTCCGGCCCGTTCCTTTCCCCGGAAGCTCCGGCGACGGCCTGTCTGGTCTCGGTCTCCGGGGCCGGCGTGGCGTACTCGGGCCGATGATCGTCCTCGCCCGCATGGAAGTACCAATGATCGTGCTGTGGAGACGTGCCGCCGGTCGCCGGCTGATCGCCGTTTGCCGCCACCGGTCCGGCTGGGCCCGCAACGTCGGTCGGCTTCGGGGCGCTCTCGGTGACGGCTTCAGAAGAGGTGGGTTCCTGCCTGGCCGTTTCTGCCTGTGGATCCGCCGCGGGCTCCTTGTCCGGATCTGGCCGGGATTGCACGGCGGGGGCACCCGCCGCGTCGGAAGGCTCGTGCGCCGGCGTTCCGTCTGCGACGTCGGCGTCCTCGAGCCGATCCTCGTCGATCACTACCAGCAGATGCCGCTCCGGCGTCAGCCGGGCGAGGCCGGCCGGGTAGGAGGTCCTGCTGCCCGGAACCAGGCGCTTGACGATGCGGTCGCCCTCGGCAGCCACATCGGCCACCAGGGCCGCCAGCGTCGCGGGCTGGATGCCCAGCGCTGAAAATCCTTCCGAGGCCGCCTCGACATTGCCCTTGGCATCGACGAAGGCGATGAAATGGCCGTCTTCGGTGAAGCCACTGATCGCCCGGCTGGCGATCTCGGCAACACTTCGCGAGCCTGTCTGTCCCGCCGGCACCACCAGCATGATCGCCTTTTCGTCATCGGGCAGCGTCACGGCACTTGCAAGAAAGCCGACAGCGCGGCTGGTCACACCGGTTGCCAGCCGCACCATGATGGCGCGATCGCTGCCGATCTCAGGAAAGCCGCTGGTCGCCATCACCTGGCGGCGGGCGATCAGCGGCAGCCGCGCCGAGGCGCCGATGATCGCCTCGATTTCGGGGTAGCCGAACACGGCTGCGCCCGGGCCATTGGCCCAGATCACCTGCTCCAGGTCGACCGACAGAATAGTGATCGCATCGCCGGCGGCAAACCGCTCGCGGACCGCGTCGAGCACGGCGACGTCGAGGAAGGAGTATTCGGACGGCATGCGCTTGGCGGACCCTCACGGAGCGGCGAATTTGCAGTTAACGCTTTGTTAATAAAAGCCGGTGGCGCGAAGGTCCACAAGCCAGAACGTGCAAAGGCTGGAATTTGGGCTTTTGGTTAACGGCCAAAAGAATCTTTTTGTGCACTGCAACAAAGATATTGCAATGCACAAAAAATGCCTTTATATTGCCATCATAGATGAAGGAGACGGCTTTCTGTCAAAGCCGCTGCCGCTGAAAAAGGATGGAAAATGTCCAGGACCAAGACCGCCGAGACGATCGAAAACGTTGAATTCCCGAGCTTCGACGCTTCCAAGGCCACCGACCAGATGCGCGCTTTCGCCGAAAAGGGCGTTGAGCAGTCGAAAGAGGCCTATGCCAAGCTCAAGACCGGCGCCGAGGAGACCCAGAAGGCCCTGGAGTCGACCTACGAGACCGCCAAGACCGTTTCGAGCGACCTGTCGCTCAAGACCATCGCCGCCCTGCGCGCCAACGCCGAAGCCGGCTTTTCGCACCTCGAAGCCCTAATTGGCGCCAAGTCGCTGTCGGAAGTCGTCGAGCTGCAGACCGCCTTCCTGCGCAAGCGCGTCGAGATGACCGTCGAGCAGACCAAGGACTTCCAGGCCGTCGCCTCCAAGGCGGCCGAGGACGTCTCCAAGCCGATCAAGACCGCCTTCGAGAAGGCCGTGAAGGACATTAAGGCTGCCTGATAGTTGCGCGTGATCGGAAAATGCAACGAAAGGACGCATTTCCCCGGATATGATCAAGCGTATGATGGCAGCCATCAACGAATACCCGGCGGGTGGAACCTCCTCCCTCCACCTCCGGGTGACCAGCCAGCACCTCCTCCCGCTGGCTCGTAACAGGAAAAGGCCGGCACCTCCTCCCGCCGGCCTTTTTCTTTGCCTTGTGCACGTAGTGCCGCTGTGGGGAAGTGGTCTTTGCTTTGCAAAAGCCTTGAATTAAAATCCATAAGCCCGTAAGGACGCATCGCCGAACGACAGAGCGGATCAAGTGGGACGGGATTCCTGCAGGGATTTGCTCAGGCAAGTGTGCCGTTGTAGCTCAGCTGGTTAGAGCGCCGGATTGTGGATCCGGAGGTCGCTGGTTCGATCCCAGCCAACGGTACCATCGGCGCATCTAAGTAACTGATTTCGTTGGATAAATCCTCCGATTTTGACGAGGGCATTGCCCCATTTTGAACTTTTGCGCTACCTATTGTGCTACAAATGGTACGTTCAAGACATGGGAAGACGCCGCGAAGAGCAAGACCCTGACCGCTCTCGGCCTCCATTTCCAACCGACTGGATTCGCGACAAGATATTTGCACCTGGCGCGCTGGCGACGCTCAATGATGAGGCACGCGGTATCGTGCTTGCCTTTGCGGAAACGGGTGCCAGGCCAAGCGAACTCGCCAACCTCCACTTAGGCGTCATCCATCTCGATCATGAAGTGCCGCACATTTCGATCGAGCCACGCGACGACCCTAATGATCCGCGCGAGATCAAGACCGCTTCATCGTGCGCAAGGTGCCCCTGGTGCGGCCAAGTCAGCAAAGCCGGGCCAGCATCAAATTCACCCCACGCGCCCTGCGATCGTATGATGACCTGGGCCACGGTTCAGAGATGCTCGCCTGATCGGCACAGGTTTGATAAGCAATGGCGGCCTTCGGCGGGAATAGGGGGCTTCGGCTAGTGGTGACATTGCTGGTCGCAGTGTCGGCTACCGCCGCCTACGCTTCCTTCAAACGAAAGGTATTGTGGGAGACAGTGCAGACCTGCGCCCTCACAACTGTACGTCTCGGGGCAGCCTTTCCCTGCGAGGAGGTGACCCTGCCCAAGGATGGGACGTTTGGATCGGCCCTCATCAAATCACCGCTGCACCGAACCGAGTTTGTGCTGACCCCAATTTCGGCGGTTGCGGGCTTGGAGAGCCCACTTGCCCAATCCATTGCCGGCGCCCAGCTTTGGAGCGCGGCATGGGAGGCGCGACGGAAAGTTGAAGCGCAACTTGGACGTCGCCTGCCACGATCGGCCATAGGCCTGGCAGTCAATTCTCGGAACGAGCGGTCTCAGGACCAGTTGCACATCCACGTCGATTGCTTGTCGAAATCGGTAGAAACGACGCTCGCTCTGAACGGTCCGAAGACAGGCGCGCCTTGGCAACCGTTTCCTGTGATATTGAAGCGGCGTCCCTATTGGATAATGGCGCTCGACGAGCCTGATCTGCGAACTGCCAACGTAATCGGCCTTGTTGTTGCTGGATTGCCTCACGGGCAACGCGCCATGTCTCACTTAAATGTCATCGTCGCCGGTGCAACGCTCGCTGATGCGAGGCCGGGCTTCTACATTTTGGCGAATTGGGAAAAGGCGGGCGAGCGCCTCCTCGATCACAGATGCACGTCGCGCTAAAATCTGACATCGGCGACGGGAACGGTTGCGCGCTCCTGTTCTCACCCGCGTTTGCTCCGCCACGGCGATCGGCGTACTGGCGATCGAGCATGATAAGAAGTGCATTCGTTTCTGCTCAACAGGCGAATTGGTCCATCCGCGCACGTGCGCGGCTCGAAGCGTTGCGGCGCGCCAGCATTGTCGAGCGCCTCGATGCCGACCATTGGAAGATCCCGAATGACATCGCCGATCGCGGTGCTACCTACGACACCCGCAGCCACGGCAAGGACTTCATTGTCCGTACGCTTTCCTTCCTCGACCTCGACAGCCAGGTGACAAGCGACGGCGCGACTTGGCTTGACCCGGAACTGGCCTCGCCAAACCGGACCTCGCTGGCACAGGCAGGCTTCGGCCGGGAGGTGGCCGCATGCCTCGACGGACGCCGGCAAAGCCTCATCGATATAGGCTACGTCACCCGATCGGCCGAGGGCGGCGTCCGCGCCCCGCGCGACCTGCTTCAACGCCTTGAACAGGCCGAGATCGCCCGCGTCGGCCGTAGGATGGCGGCCGAGCGCGGGCTGAGCTTCATTCAAGCCAAGCCCCGGGGAATATGTCAGCGGCCGGCTTGCCGGCGCCGACCCCGCCTCCGGCCGCTTTGCCATGATCGACGGCGGAGTGGTCTTCCAGCTAGTGCCTTGGCAGCCGACCCTCGACAGGCGCATTGGACAGCACTTAACCGGTATCGCTCGTGATGGAGCGGGGATTGGGATTGTGAGAGCGCACGACAAGACTTGGCGCAGCACACTTTACTTCTGGCGGAAGGAGGAATGAACCGACGCAAGAAGCGGGCTCAGGATATAGTCGAGAGCGGTGCGCTCCTCGGTAACTATCATCACCGAGGCCGGCATCCCCGGATAGAGCGCGATCTGCGGGGCTGCGGCCAGTTCGGCCGGATCGACCACAACATCGGCAACGTAGTAGGGGAATCCGGTTTTGCTGTCGGTGACGCGATCCGCCGAAATACGGGTGACGCGTCCGTGGATGACCGGTATGGAACGCTGCTTGTAAGATGTAAATCGCACTTCCGCCATCATGTCGGATCGCAGGCTTGATATGTCCTCGACGCGAACCTGCGCCTGGACGACCAGCGAGTTCCGCGTCGGCACGATATCGAGGATCGTCTGCCCGGGGGCAACGACTGCGCCGGTTGAAAAGACGCTGAGGTTCATCACCTGGCCGTCATAGGGCGCGCGGACCACGGCGCGATCCACGGCGGCATGACTCGCAAACATTTTGGGCACAAGATCTGTCAATTGCGATTGCGTGTCGATCAGCATTGCCGAGAGCTTGGCGCGCCGTTCGTTGGTAAGCTGTGCGATCTGGCTCTCGAGCTCGGCCTTGTTCTGGCGATTCCCCGCGATCTCGCCGAGAGCCTGGTCGATCAGGCCCTGCAGTTCGGACGCGGAGCGGTCGAGCTCAAGGATGCGCGTGCGCGTCGTCAGCCCGGCCTTCAGCAGCTTATTGAGGTCCACCTTCTCGTCGGCGGTTGATTTGAGCTGCGCGCGATAGGATTCGACGCGCCCCTGCTTGCCGTCGATCTGCTCATCGAGTTCTGCGATCCGCTTCTGCAGAATCTGTCGGGCGCCTGCCATCGAGGCGCGCTGGTTTTCGAGATCGGCGATCTGGCTGGCCATCGCGTCCTGCAGAAACACCTGATGCTCGACCGTGACGTCCTTCGGGAAAGCGACCGCCTCCTTGCCGTCCAGCTCCGCGCGGATGCGGGCATCCGTCGCGCGCAACAAAGCATATTGCTGGGAATAGAGGTTGAACTCGGACCGGTTCTTCGTGTCGTCCAGCACCAGCAATATGTCGCCGGTCTTGACGATGTCGCCGTCCTTGACGTGTATCTCCTTCACCGTGCCGCCATCGAAGTGCTGGACGCTCTTGCGGTTCCCCTCCACCTTGACGACCGCGTCCGCGAGCACCGCGCCGTTCAGCGGCGCAATGGCGGCCCAGCCGCCGAAAATGCCGAAAAAGGCAACTATGATCAAAACGCCTACGAGAGTCGGCGCCTTAATCGAATCCGAGGCGGTGGGGCCGGTTTCGCCAGGCAGGCTGCGATATATGAAGGCGCCATCGCTCAACGATCTCTCCTGACCCGGCTCATTGCGTTGCCACTCCGATCGGAGCCGCGCGCTGGTTGAGCAGCGCCACGATCTCGTTCCGCATGCCGAAGGCTTCGACGGCGCCGTCACGTAACAGAAGGATTTTGTCGACATTCGCGATCGTCGAGGGCCGGTGCGACACGATGATCACTGTGCTGCCGCGGCGCTTGAGCTCAATCGCGCATTCGCTCAGCGCGCGGTCGCCGTCCGCGTCGAGATTGGAGCTCGGCTCGTCGAGAATGATCAGGTTCGGCGTTCCAAACACCGCCCGCGCAAGCGCGATGCGCTGCCGGTAGCCGCCCGACAGAACGGCGCCGCCCTCGCCGATCTGCGTCTCGTAACCCTGTGGGAGGCGGATGATCATGTCATGCACGCCGGCCAAGCGGGCGGCCTCGATCACCTCCTGGTCGACATTGGTCTTGAAGCGCCCGATGTTGGCGGCGACCGTGTCGGAGAAGAGCTCGATGTCCTGCGGCAGGTAGCCGATATGGTCGCCGAGCGCGTCGCGACCCCAGTGCGTCATGTCGGCGCCGTCCAGTCTGACGGTTCCACGACTGGGCTGCATGACGCCAGCCAGGTGTCGTGCGAGGGTGGATTTGCCCGCGCCCGAGGGGCCGATGATTCCGAGCGCCTCGCCGGCCTCGAGCCGGAACGAGATGTCCCGCAGCAGAATCTTCTGCAGGCTAGGCAGCGCGTAGCTCACCTGCTCAACCGAGATCTTGCCTGTTGGCTTCGGCAGATTGAACGAACGGTCGTTGCGCGTATCGCTATCGACCAGCTTGCGAACCCTCGCCAGCGCACCGCGCGCCAGGACAAGGCTGCGCCACACGCCGACGATCTGCTCGACGGGCTGGAGACCCCGGCCCAGAAGAAGGCTTGCCGCGAAAATGGAACCGGCGCTGGTTTGCCGTTCGATGACCAGATAGGCGCCAAGGCCGAGGATGAGCGACTGCATGGTCAGCCGAAGAAACCGGATCAGTCCGGACATCAAGGCGGCGCGGTCGCTGGCGTCCGCCTGACGCCGAAGCGCCAGGTGTCGATCGCGTTCCCAGCGGCGGATGAGGCCGTCGAGCATGCCCATGGCGCGGACGACTTCCGCGTTCCTGAGGCTCATTTCGGTGAAGGCGTAGTTGGCGGTTGCCAGATCGTTGGCCTGCTTCAGCGGCCCGCGCACCAGATATTCGTTGCTCACCGCCATTGCAACAAGCAGCAGCGATGAGCCGAGCGCGAAGAATCCCAGCCAGGGGTGCAGCAAGAAGATGATGGCGATGTAGATGGGCGACCAGGGCAGGTCGAGCAGCGCATGGACACCGCTGCCGGTAATGACCTGCCGGAACGTATCGAAGTCGCGGATCGGCTGGCTCTGCGATGAGCCCGGCGAGGAGGCTTCGAGCGAGTTGGCGACGACCTTCGCAGAAAGCAACCGGTCGAGGCGTACGCTGGCGCGGGTCAGGATCCTGGCGCGGACCAGATCGAGGCCGGCTAGCGCAAGGAAGGCCGCCAGCAGCACGATCGTAAGCATCAGCAGCGTCGTTTCGCTGCCGCTGGTGACCACCCGATCATAGACCTGCAGCATATAGAGCGGCGAGGCCAGGTAGAGCAGGTTGATCGCTAAGCTGAACCCTGCCGCGACCAGGAAATAGTGGCGGCACGCCAGCAGCGCGTCCTTTACGATCTTGCTTTTGCTGTTCAGACTCAATGACCCAGCGGAGAACCGCCCCCTGTCCAATTGCACGCGCAGAACCGATGCTACTCCAGATCCTTCAAACGGCCACCCAGTCGGTTCTTTTTCCTGCCGTAAACCTTAATTCGTAAGCTGAATCTGCGACCGTCCGACCGGAGGTGAGCCGCGTGTGTTTGCGGCTCACCTTCAGGTTCACGCTACGACACCGCTCGCCGTCAGGCCATACTGAACCACCGTCCTGCCGGCCCCGTCGTCGACAAGCGTGAAGTTATGCGCATCGAAGATGCCGAGGAGGTGAAGCGTGGCATTGTGAGCGCCGTCCGTCACGGTCAACGTCCCTCCACTGCCGTTCGAGTCCGCCTGATAGGCCGCGGACGTTCCAGCGCCGAACAGGATGTCGCCGAGGTCGATCTTATCGTCGTTGGTGATGCCGCCAACCCTGCCGCTGAAGTCGAAGGAATCATCGAGTTGCAGCGTGCCAGCGGCATTCTGCGCGAAGGTCACATCCGTCGATGAGGCTGCGCCGAATTCCAGCTTCGACAGGTTGCCAATCGTGGCTTCGCCTGTGCCCGTGACCTGGCCCTCGATCGTGATGTTGCCGCCATTGGCCCAGAGCAGCCCGGAATTGGCGAGCGTGCCGGTGATCATCAGGCCGCCGGAACCCGTCGCTTCCAGCGTTCCCGAGTTGACGGTGGTGTTGGCGCCCGTGTCGATGACCAGCGCGTGGGTGCCGGTGGCGATGATCGTCCCCTGGTTGTTCAGGGACAACAGGCCGCCGCCCAGTTGGCCCGCGCCGGAGATGGTATTGTCGACATTGGTCAGGGTGACGTCCGCGCCAGTGCCGGAGATAATGTTCGAGTCGCTGTCGGACAGGACGATCTGCCCGCCGCCCTGCAGGGTGATGCCGTGCTGAATGAGCTGCAGCAGCGTGTCGCTGCCTGCAGAGTCGAGCGAGATGAGCCCGCTGTTGTTGATCGTGCCGCTCAGCGGCAGCATGGCGCCGTCGCCGATCGTCATGGTGCCGGCGTTATTGACCACCGGCGTCTGGTCGAAGACGAAATTGCCGTCCGTGAGCGCGCTTGAGTGGACGCCGTCCAGCGTGATCGACTGTCCGTCGCCGAGCGTGATCACCGCATTGCCGTTGCCGTCGTCGGCCATGTGGGCCTGGACGTCGGCGAAGCTCTGGAAGCCGGAATAGCCGATCAGGTCGATCTTGTCCGCGGCCGTGTCGAAGCTATGCACCATGTCGTTGCCGATCGGCTGCGAGAAGACGAAAAGATCGTTGCCGTGAGAGCCGGTCAGCACGTCATCACCCGACCAGGCGAAGATGGGGCTTCCAGGAGCATAGGCCTCGACGTTATCCGCCACGATGGCCGTACCTGTTGTACCGTCCGTGTTGGTCCACGTCTCCGTCACATTGAGTACTGCAGCTCCGACGTAGTCGGCGGGCGTGGTGACGCTTAGAGATCCGACATCGATAGTGGCGATTGACCAGGAGCCATCCGCGTTATGAACAGCTCCGTTGAGAGTCCAACCGGCTGGCACCCCCGAAACGGTTACCTCGATTGATCCATAATTTTCTATTGCGTTCGTCAATCCCAAATGGATAGGGTTTCCAGATGTGCCGGCGGGAGCCTGCGGTGTAATGGTGGTTCTATTCCCCGCAGCATCGGTTGCTACGATCGTCAAGTGGTCATTATTCACCAAATTCGAGTTAGTGTAGCTCCAGTTTCCAGCGTTCAGTGTTGCCGTACCATTGGCCGCAGGATGCTCGGTGTCTGAAATAGTAATCGAAGTTACACCGGACCCAGCGTCACTGTAAGTTCCTCCCAAGGTCTTGGTACTGGGGCTATAGCTCGTCTTTGCGACGCTTGGCGCAGTTGTATCCACCTTGTAGCTGGCGTTGTCGGTCACCGAGGTGGCCGTCAAGGTCGCGCTGTTGCCGGCCGCATCCTTGATCGTGCCGCTGTTCAGGCTGAGCGCGTTGGCGTCGACGCTGATGCCGTTGGTATCGGCCTGACCCGACTGGATGGTGTAGGTGAACACCAGCGAGCTGCTGCCGCTGCCCGACGAGTAGTTGGCCTGCACCGTGGTACCACCGATGTTGAGCGCCAGCTGCGGCGTGCCCGTGACCGTCACGCTCTCGCTGAACGCCACCGTCACGCTCACCACGTCGCCGGCGTTCAGATAGCTGTTCTGGACCCCTGTCGCGCTAGCGATCGCTTCGCTGCTGACAGTCGGAGCCAAGGTGTCGATTTTCAAGACGCCGGCCGGATTTGTGACTACTCCTGCAAGATTGGCAGCATTCCCAGCTGTATCGTTTATTGAAGCACCGTTCAGGTTCATCCCCGTGATGCTTAGATCAGACGTGTTCTGACCTGTGGCCACGGTGTAATTGAAGGTCAATGTGTTGGTACCAGACCCGCTTGCATAAGTCGCTGTTCCCCCGTCGTTGAGCGTCAGCATGGGGGCCCCCCCCGAAACCGTAACTACCTCGCTCATGTTGAGAGTCAGCGTGACCACCGTGAACTGAATATCGCCCCCATGATCAAACGAAGTGCCAGCGCCGATGCTTCCGACCACTGAGCTCGTGCCAGTAGCCAGATTTATTTTTTCGTAGCTCGATGGACTTGTGTACGACGTCGCTATCAAGTTACCAGCATTGTCTGCAGCGAGGCCCATGAGGTTGCTGAGCGCAGTTGTGAAGGCAAGAGTGGAAATTCCGGTAGAAAGGTCTATCGAATAGACTTTGTTGTCACTAGGGCCCACAGCGTAGAGATGCCCGGACTGATCGAAAGCGATGTCCATAACATCGTTAGCAGGACCTGAAATCGTGCTTACAAACGTGAATGCGCCAGTCGTCGTATTGACCGAGAAGATTTGGTTTGTATTGACATTTACGGCGTACAGGGTCCCGTCCTTCGCGAAATCTAACGCGTATCCGAAGAACCCTCCGGGGCCGCCAATCGTCGTTGATGATCCGTTGGCGAGATTTACTTTAGCTAGAGTCGCATTGGAGCCGAGCAGCGTGTAAACGGATCCGTCGGGCGCGAATGCAAGGCCGAACGTTCCTGAAGTCGCGAAGTTGCCGACGACTGTGGTCGCTCCGCTATTGATGTCGAATTTGATGAGCTGAGCTCCGTTGTTGCCAGTCGACCAGTATGTTGTAGAGGCACTCAAATTACCGTTGCCCCCGCCGTCAATTCCCAGACCGGAGGCTGTGACCGAGGAAACGGTCGGGACTATAGTATCCGTGGTCGCCGTCACGGCGGCCGTTATAGTGCTGTTGCCTGCGTTATCGGTAGCCTTGGCAGTGAAGCTGTGGCTGCCATCCGCCAGCGCTGCGCTGGTGAAACTCCAGTTGCCATTGCTCACCGTTGCAGCGCCCAGATCGGTCGCTCCATCGAAGATGTGAACTGATCCAATCCCATTGGTGTCGCTCACCGTGCCCGACAGCGCCAGCGTGTTGTCCTTGGTCAGGCCGCCGCTGCTGATCGTCGTCGTCGAGCCAGTATCGGTTCCGATGGTCGAGCTCATGGCCACGATCGGCACTGTAGTGTCGACCTTCACCTCGATGGCGTTGCTGGTCGAGCTGTTGCCCGCCGGGTCGGTCACAACCGCGTGGAACAGATAATCGCCGTCCGCAAGTCCGCTCTGGCTTGCTGTTGTGCTCGTCCAGGTCGTGCCGCCGTTAGTCGACTTCTCATACGCTATCGTGGTGCCGTTGGTGTCGGCATTTCCCGTCAGCGTCAGGTCGAACTTGTTGTCCGTGGTCACCGGCGGTGTGTTCGCTGTGCCGGTGTCGGTCAGGTTGGCAAAGGCCAGCGTGCCGGCGCTCGGCGCCGTGTTGTCGACGGTGACCGTGATCGGGTCGCTGGTCGAGCTGTTGCCCGCCGCGTCGGTGACGATGGCGTGGAAGCTGTAGGTGCCGTCGGCCAGATCGGCCTGGTTCGCCGAGGTCGTGCTCCAGCTGGCGCCGCCGTCGGTGGAAACCGCATAGGCCACGCTGACGGGGTTGGCGTCGCTGGCGCCGCTCAGGCTGAGCTCGAAGGTGCCGTCCTTGGTGATCGGCGTGTTGTCGGTGCTGCCGGTGTCGGTCAGGTTGGCAAAGGCCAGCGTGCCGGCGCTCGGCGCCGTGTTGTCGACGGTGACCGTGATCGGGTCGCTGGTCGAGCTGTTGCCCGCCGCGTCGGTGACGATGGCGTGGAAGCTGTAGGTGCCGTCGGCCAGACCGGCCTGGTTCGCCGAGGTCGTGCTCCAGCTGGCGCCGCCGTCGGTGGAAACCGCATAGGCCACGCTGACGGGGTTGGCGTCGCTGGCGCCGCTCAGGCTGAGCTCGAAGGTGCCGTCCTTGGTGATCGGCGTGCTGTCGGTGCTGCCGGTGTCGGTCAGGTTGGCAAAGGCCAGCGTGCCGGCGCTCGGCGCCGTGTTGTCGACGGTGACCGTGATCGGGTCGCTGGTCGAGCTGTTGCCCGCCGCGTCGGTGACGATGGCGTGGAAGCTGTAGGTGCCGTCGGCCAGACCGGCCTGGTTCGCCGAGGTCGTGCTCCAGCTGGCGCCGCCGTCGGTGGAAACCGCATAGGCCACGCTGACGGGGTTGGCGTCGCTGGCGCCGCTCAGGCTGAGCTCGAAGGTGCCGTCCTTGGTGATCGGCGTGTTGTCGGTGCTGCCGGTGTCGGTCAGGTTGGCAAAGGCCAGCGTGCCGGCGCTCGGCGCCGTGTTGTCGACGGTGACCGTGATCGGGTCGCTGGTCGAGCTGTTGCCCGCCGCGTCGGTGACGATGGCGTGGAAGCTGTAGGTGCCGTCGGCCAGATCGGCCTGGTTCGCCGAGGTCGTGCTCCAGCTGGCGCCGCCGTCGGTGGAAACCGCATAGGCCACGCTGACGGGGTTGGCGTCGCTGGCGCCGCTCAGGCTGAGCTCGAAGGTGCCGTCCTTGGTGATCGGCGTGCTGTCGGTGCTGCCGGTGTCGGTCAGGTTGGCAAAGGCCAGCGTGCCGGCGCTCGGCGCCGTGTTGTCGACGGTGACCGTGATCGGGTCGCTGGTCGAGCTGTTGCCCGCCGCGTCGGTGACGATGGCGTGGAAGCTGTAGGTGCCGTCGGCCAGACCGGCCTGGTTCGCCGAGGTCGTGCTCCAGCTGGCGCCGCCGTCGGTGGAAACCGCATAGGCCACGCTGACGGGGTTGGCGTCGCTGGCGCCGCTCAGGCTGAGCTCGAAGGTGCCGTCCTTGGTGATCGGCGTGTTGTCGGTGCTGCCGGTGTCGGTCAGGTTGGCAAAGGCCAGCGTGCCGGCGCTCGGCGCCGTGTTGTCGACGGTGACCGTGATCGGGTCGCTGGTCGAGCTGTTGCCCGCCGCGTCGGTGACGATGGCGTGGAAGCTGTAGGTGCCGTCGGCCAGATCGGCCTGGTTCGCCGAGGTCGTGCTCCAGCTGGCGCCGCCGTCGGTGGAAACCGCATAGGCCACGCTGACGGGGTTGGCGTCGCTGGCGCCGCTCAGGCTGAGCTCGAAGGTGCCGTCCTTGGTGATCGGCGTGCTGTCGGTGCTGCCGGTGTCGGTCAGGTTGGCAAAGGCCAGCGTGCCGGCGCTCGGCGCCGTGTTGTCGACGGTGACCGTGATCGGGTCGCTGGTCGAGCTGTTGCCCGCCGCGTCGGTGACGATGGCGTGGAAGCTGTAGGTGCCGTCGGCCAGACCGGCCTGGTTCGCCGAGGTCGTGCTCCAGCTGGCGCCGCCGTCGGTGGAAACCGCATAGGCCACGCTGACGGGGTTGGCGTCGCTGGCGCCGCTCAGGCTGAGCTCGAAGGTGCCGTCCTTGGTGATCGGCGTGCTGTCGGTGCTGCCGGTGTCGGTCAGGTTGGCAAAGGCCAGCGTGCCGGCGCTCGGCGCCGTGTTGTCGACGGTGACCGTGATCGGGTCGCTGGTCGAGCTGTTGCCCGCCGCGTCGGTGACGATGGCGTGGAAGCTGTAGGTGCCGTCGGCCAGATCGGCCTGGTTCGCCGAGGTCGTGCTCCAGCTGGCGCCGCCGTCGGTGGAAACCGCATAGGCCACGCTGACGGGGTTGGCGTCGCTGGCGCCGCTCAGGCTGAGCTCGAAGGTGCCGTCCTTGGTGATCGGCGTGCTGTCGGTGCTGCCGGTGTCGGTCAGGTTGGCAAAGGCCAGCGTGCCGGCGCTCGGCGCCGTGTTGTCGACGGTGACCGTGATCGGGTCGCTGGTCGAGCTGTTGCCCGCCGCGTCGGTGACGATGGCGTGGAAGCTGTAGGTGCCGTCGGCCAGATCGGCCTGGTTCGCCGAGGTCGTGCTCCAGCTGGCGCCGCCGTCGGTGGAAACCGCATAGGCCACGCTGACGGGGTTGGCGTCGCTGGCGCCGCTCAGGCTGAGCTCGAAGGTGCCGTCCTTGGTGATCGGCGTGTTGTCGGTGCTGCCGGTGTCGGTCAGGTTGGCAAAGGCCAGCGTGCCGGCGCTCGGCGCCGTGTTGTCGACGGTGACCGTGATCGGGTCGCTGGTCGAGCTGTTGCCCGCCGCGTCGGTGACGATGGCGTGGAAGCTGTAGGTGCCGTCGGCCAGACCGGCCTGGTTCGCCGAGGTCGTGCTCCAGCTGGCGCCGCCGTCGGTGGAAACCGCATAGGCCACGCTGACGGGGTTGGCGTCGCTGGCGCCGCTCAGGCTGAGCTCGAAGGTGCCGTCCTTGGTGATCGGCGTGCTGTCGGTGCTGCCGGTGTCGGTCAGGTTGGCAAAGGCCAGCGTGCCGGCGCTCGGCGCCGTGTTGTCGACGGTGACCGTGATCGGGTCGCTGGTCGAGCTGTTGCCCGCCGCGTCGGTGACGATGGCGTGGAAGCTGTAGGTGCCGTCGGCCAGACCGGCCTGGTTCGCCGAGGTCGTGCTCCAGCTGGCGCCGCCGTCGGTGGAAACCGCATAGGCCACGCTGACGGGGTTGGCGTCGCTGGCGCCGCTCAGGCTGAGCTCGAAGGTGCCGTCCTTGGTGATCGGCGTGCTGTCGGTGCTGCCGGTGTCGGTCAGGTTGGCAAAGGCCAGCGTGCCGGCGCTCGGCGCCGTGTTGTCGACGGTGACCGTGATCGGGTCGCTGGTCGAGCTGTTGCCCGCCGCGTCGGTGACGATGGCGTGGAAGCTGTAGGTGCCGTCGGCCAGATCGGCCTGGTTCGCCGAGGTCGTGCTCCAGCTGGCGCCGCCGTCGGTGGAAACCGCATAGGCCACGCTGACGGGGTTGGCGTCGCTGGCGCCGCTCAGGCTGAGCTCGAAGGTGCCGTCCTTGGTGATCGGCGTGTTGTCGGTGCTGCCGGTGTCGGTCAGGTTGGCAAAGGCCAGCGTGCCGGCGCTCGGCGCCGTGTTGTCGACGGTGACCGTGATCGCGTTGCTGGTCGAGCTGTTGCCCGCCGCGTCGGTGACGATGGCGTGGAAGCTGTAGGTGCCGTCGGCCAGATCGGCCTGGTTCGCCGAGGTCGTGCTCCAGCTGGCGCCGCCGTCGGTGGAAACCGCATAGGCCACGCTGACGGGGTTGGCGTCGCTGGCGCCGCTCAGGCTGAGCTCGAAGGTGCCGTCCTTGGTGATCGGCGTGCTGTCGGTGCTGCCGGTGTCGGTCAGGTTGGCAAAGGCCAGCGTGCCGGCGCTCGGCGCCGTGTTGTCGACGGTGACCGTGATCGGGTCGCTGGTCGAGCTGTTGCCCGCCGCGTCGGTGACGATGGCGTGGAAGCTGTAGGTGCCGTCGGCCAGACCGGCCTGGTTCGCCGAGGTCGTGCTCCAGCTGGCGCCGCCGTCGGTGGAAACCGCATAGGCCACGCTGACGGGGTTGGCGTCGCTGGCGCCGCTCAGGCTGAGCTCGAAGGTGCCGTCCTTGGTGATCGGCGTGCTGTCGGTGCTGCCGGTGTCGGTCAGGTTGGCAAAGGCCAGCGTGCCGGCGCTCGGCGCCGTGTTGTCGACGGTGACCGTGATCGGGTCGCTGGTCGAGCTGTTGCCCGCCGCGTCGGTGACGATGGCGTGGAAGCTGTAGGTGCCGTCGGCCAGACCGGCCTGGTTCGCCGAGGTCGTGCTCCAGCTGGCGCCGCCGTCGGTGGAAACCGCATAGGCCACGCTGACGGGGTTGGCGTCGCTGGCGCCGCTCAGGCTGAGCTCGAAGGTGCCGTCCTTGGTGATCGGCGTGTTGTCGGTGCTGCCGGTGTCGGTCAGGTTGGCAAAGGCCAGCGTGCCGGCGCTCGGCGCCGTGTTGTCGACGGTGACCGTGATCGGGTCGCTGGTCGAGCTGTTGCCCGCCGCGTCGGTGACGATGGCGTGGAAGCTGTAGGTGCCGTCGGCCAGATCGGCCTGGTTCGCCGAGGTCGTGCTCCAGCTGGCGCCGCCGTCGGTGGAAACCGCATAGGCCACGCTGACGGGGTTGGCGTCGCTGGCGCCGCTCAGGCTGAGCTCGAAGGTGCCGTCCTTGGTGATCGGCGTGCTGTCGGTGCTGCCGGTGTCGGTCAGGTTGGCAAAGGCCAGCGTGCCGGCGCTCGGCGCCGTGTTGTCGACGGTGACCGTGATCGGGTCGCTGGTCGAGCTGTTGCCCGCCGCGTCGGTGACGATGGCGTGGAAGCTGTAGGTGCCGTCGGCCAGACCGGCCTGGTTCGCCGAGGTCGTGCTCCAGCTGGCGCCGCCGTCGGTGGAAACCGCATAGGCCACGCTGACGGGGTTGGCGTCGCTGGCGCCGCTCAGGCTGAGCTCGAAGGTGCCGTCCTTGGTGATCGGCGTGCTGTCGGTGCTGCCGGTGTCGGTCAGGTTGGCAAAGGCCAGCGTGCCGGCGCTCGGCGCCGTGTTGTCGACGGTGACCGTGATCGGGTCGCTGGTCGAGCTGTTGCCCGCCGCGTCGGTGACGATGGCGTGGAAGCTGTAGGTGCCGTCGGCCAGATCGGCCTGGTTCGCCGAGGTCGTGCTCCAGCTGGCGCCGCCGTCGGTGGAAACCGCATAGGCCACGCTGACGGGGTTGGCGTCGCTGGCGCCGCTCAGGCTGAGCTCGAAGGTGCCGTCCTTGGTGATCGGCGTGCTGTCGGTGCTGCCGGTGTCGGTCAGGTTGGCAAAGGCCAGCGTGCCGGCGCTCGGCGCCGTGTTGTCGACGGTGACCGTGATCGGGTCGCTGGTCGAGCTGTTGCCCGCCGCGTCGGTGACGATGGCGTGGAAGCTGTAGGTGCCGTCGGCCAGACCGGCCTGGTTCGCCGAGGTCGTGCTCCAGCTGGCGCCGCCGTCGGTGGAAACCGCATAGGCCACGCTGACGGGGTTGGCGTCGCTGGCGCCGCTCAGGCTGAGCTCGAAGGTGCCGTCCTTGGTGATCGGCGTGCTGTCGGTGCTGCCGGTGTCGGTCAGGTTGGCAAAGGCCAGCGTGCCGGCGCTCGGCGCCGTGTTGTCGACGGTGACCGTGATCGGGTCGCTGGTCGAGCTGTTGCCCGCCGCGTCGGTGACGATGGCGTGGAAGCTGTAGGTGCCGTCGGCCAGACCGGCCTGGTTCGCCGAGGTCGTGCTCCAGCTGGCGCCGCCGTCGGTGGAAACCGCATAGGCCACGCTGACGGGGTTGGCGTCGCTGGCGCCGCTCAGGCTGAGCTCGAAGGTGCCGTCCTTGGTGATCGGCGTGCTGTCGGTGCTGCCGGTGTCGGTCAGGTTGGCAAAGGCCAGCGTGCCGGCGCTCGGCGCCGTGTTGTCGACGGTGACCGTGATCGGGTCGCTGGTCGAGCTGTTGCCCGCCGCGTCGGTGACGATGGCGTGGAAGCTGTAGGTGCCGTCGGCCAGACCGGCCTGGTTCGCCGAGGTCGTGCTCCAGCTGGCGCCGCCGTCGGTGGAAACCGCATAGGCCACGCTGACGGGGTTGGCGTCGCTGGCGCCGCTCAGGCTGAGCTCGAAGGTGCCGTCCTTGGTGATCGGCGTGTTGTCGGTGCTGCCGGTGTCGGTCAGGTTGGCAAAGGCCAGCGTGCCGGCGCTCGGCGCCGTGTTGTCGATCGTCGCGCTGATTGCCGCCGTCGTCGTGCTGTTGCCGGCGTTGTCCACCGCCTTGGCCGTGAAGCTGTGCGCTCCTTCCGACAGCGCGGCGGTCGTGAGCGTCCAGCTGTTGCCGGTGATCGTGGCAGCACCCAGGTCCGTGCTACCGTCAAACACGTGCACCGAGGCCACATTGGTGTCGCTCACCGTGCCGGACAGCGCCAGCGTGTTGTCCTTGGTCAGGCCGCCGCTGCTGATCGTCGTGGTCAGCCCGGTATTGGTCCCGATTGTCGAGCTGATGGTCTCGCTCGGCGCCGTGGTGTCGACCGTCGCGCTGATTGCCGCCGTCGTCGTGCTGTTGCCGGCGTTGTCCACCGCCTTGGCCGTGAAGCTGTGCCCGCCGTCCAGCAACGCGGTGGTCGTGAACGTCCAGGTATTGCCGTTCACCGTGGCCGCACCCAGGTCCGTATTGCCGTCAAACACGTGCACCGAGGCCACACCATTGGTGTCGCTCACCGTGCCGGACAGCGCCAGCGTGTTGTCCTTGGTCAGGCCGCCGCTGCTGATCGTCGTGGTCAGCCCGGTGTTGGTCCCGATCGTCGAGCTGATCGTCTCGCTCGGAGGAGTCTCATCGACGGTTACCGAATGGGAATCTGAAGCCGCTGTTGAGCTGCCAACCTTAACTGCAGCGGCAAGAGTATACGTGCCGTCCGGCAGTGAGGCGTGCGCCAGATCGCTTGCCGGAATGACGGCGGACCATGTACCGTTCGAGGCAACCGTGGCCGTATAGTTATGGCCATTTAGGCTGACGATGAGATGTGCGCTCAGCGTAAAGTTCGTGACCGTACCGGTTATCGTGACCCCGGCAGCTGCATCGGCGGAGTTGAGCAGCCAGGGGTTTGACTGGCTAGGCTCGATCGGGTTGATTTTGACCGTGAATGCGGCTGGTGGATCGACTCCGAGAAAATCGTTTGGCGTGATCGTTGAAACGCCAGTGACATTTACTTTCAGATCGGCGATGCCATCCCCGTTGGTATCTGTGTAAACGAACGATCCACCACTACCGTCTGTGGTATACCAGACGGCAAAAGCGCCAGCGGCCCCGAGGTTGGTCGTGTTGGCGGATTGCTGGCCCTTCCAGAAGAATTCCCCCAGCCCCGCACTGGAGGCGGTCTGTCCGCCCTGCGAGCCGACGATCATATTGTCGTTGAGGAGCTTCCTGAAATCGAGCTTGTCGACGCCTTCATTGAAATTGTTGATCACATCCCACTGCGACCCGGTGCCATTGAGGGAATCAGTCGCGCTGGCGTAACTGAAGACGTTGGCGATCTGACCGTTGAGTGTCCCTTGAAAGACGTTCTTGCCAATACTGCTGTTGATGTCGAGAGAAGCGAGTAGAGAGGTGCCGGACAGGCCCGAGCCAGCTAGGCTTGGGTTGCTGGAAAAAGCACTCAGAAAAGCGGATGCGCTGTTGGCGCTGAAGGTGACAGCAGGGGAGCCGGCAAGCAGGTTTCCATAGTGGTCGCTCTGTGCGAACGAAAAGTTGTCGAGCGATGTCGCCCACAGTGTGTAGTATTGGCCGGTGCCCGCAGCTTGAAACGTAAGCGTCAGATTGTCTGTCCAGAACGCGTTATCGATCGTCTGAAGTTGCGTCGCATTCGTAGTGGCGAACAGTGCGTATGCGATATCTTGCAGTTCGATAATCTGGGTTCCGCCGATGTTATCGCTTGCGAGGGTGTCGAGCACATTAAGGTTGTCGACCGTCGCGCCATTGCTTGTTGTCGAGGCCATGACTTGCTTCCTTTTCAGCGGCGGCAGGACCCTGATGCCTGTCGACTGCACATTGAGTTCACTCGATCGCCAGCGACCGACCTTCTGGCCGCGCGCGACATGGAATTGATGAAAGCGCGGCCATTGGCGCCGGTGCCGGCCTCGCAGTTCCACAGCCGGAGTTCGCCGCCTTCGCCGACTGCGGCTGTCTCGCGCGCCTCATCGGCGCGCCAGACAGGCGACCAGGCATCGGATAAGAAGCCGATGCGCCAAGCGCAGTCAGGCGAACGGCGGAGACATTGTCGCGCCCCTTTATTGTCGCGGTCATCTGGGGCGCGTCCGGCCGCTTCGCGCTGGGCACGATCGCGCCCGTCTCGGGCCGCAATTTTTTCAACGACGTTGGAAGATCAGAAACGACGGGGGCGATGAACAGCAGTTCTTCTGGGTCGCGCACGCATTGTGAAGTCGCCTGCGCGGGGGCGCGACCATTCAAACGGACAAAGCCTGCGGCATTCCTGCACTGGCCTCGCGGTGGCGACTCTCTCCGACCTACTCGCACTTACCCCTGCCCCTTCGCCGACACCTCGGCGACCACTCGGTAAGAAAGTTCGGAAAGCGAAAGACAAATGCAGGACACCCCGGAATTACAACATAGGTAAACCCTTGGCACGCCAAGCCGGTCGCACCTTAGGTACATCCTGACAATTCGTCTTACGAACCCCAAACCCCCAACTACTCGCGCGACCGCCCCTGTTTCAGTCGCACGTCTCTTTACATGTCATATTACTAAAGTCGAAAATTAGGATTTTGTAAAGCATGCGGATTGCACCCACTTTGTTTTTGGTTAAAGGGGGAAGGAAACCGCAAACGACCGGCAGGTCGCAAGTACTGTTAGTCGGCGAGCATCTGTGCCTGGCGCTCTCGGCCTTGCTGCCTAGCCGGACATTGCCGCCATTTGCACACGTCCGGGAAGGTCGATCAGGGACATGGCGTCGCGATCGATACGAACTCCTCCATCCGCGGCCCGATGTAGTCAAAGGAGGGACAATGGCTTCTGCACGAAACCTAAAATTCTCCGGTTGTCCTCGTTCGTGGCAGGTGCGTGGGTTGGCGTGCTTGCACATGCAGGTCTCAACCAGAGGCGAACTCCGCAAGTTCGTCGGCCGCCTCACTGATACCGTGTGCGGCCGCGCGCTCGAGCCAAAGGCGAGCGGCAACCGCGTCGCGCTCTCCGGCGAGACCTTGGAGGAGATAACGGCCGAGCATGAGTTGGGCTTGGCCATGTCCACGTCCGGCAGCGGCGGCGTACCATTTCTGCGCTGTCATCTGGTCGACCGGCAAGCCCAGGCCAGCGCTATGCAGCGCTCCAAGCGCAAACATCGCCCCGGCATGACCCTCGTCGGCGGCCTGCTCGAAAAGCTGCATTGCAACTTTAGGCTCACGCCGGCCCCCGCGTCCGTTGAGCAGCATCTCGGCAAGTGCCACTTGCGCGTCGAGCATACCGGCATTGGCTGCGCGGGCAAACCAGACGCGGGCCTGCGATGGATCGGCCGCAACGCCGCGCCCATCCTGGAGGAGGCGGGCATACATGTATTGCCCGTCGGGAACACCTTCGGCCGCGCGCCTTAGCCATTGCGCCGCTTGCCCCTCGTCCTGGCGAACACCGAGTCCGTTGGCGAAGCAGAGCCCAAGATTGAATGCGGCGATCAGATCGCCCGATGAAGCGGCCGCTTCGAACCATCCGGCAACGCTAGCACTGTCATCCGGCTCTCCGGCTCCTGCGAGGACAAGATTGGCAAGATCGATCTGTGCCTCCTGATTGCCGCCATTTGCCGAAGCGCGCAGCCAGCGTGCTCCCTCTTCGACGTCCTGGGCTACGCCGTTTCCCGTCAAATAGAGCGAGGCCAAAGCGCGGGCGGCGGCCTGGTGGCCCGCCTCGGCCGCTCGCCGATACCAGTTTGCGGCTTCTGCAAAATCCGGCCGCTGCGTTTTCGCATAGTGATTGCCCAGGAGATGGGCTGCCTCGATATTGCCGGCCAAGGCGGCACGTCGCATCCACGCCTCTCCGGCAGCGACATCCTGGTCGACGAGTGCACCGTCAATCAGCGCCAATCCCAGCCGGAACTGGGCGGAGGGCAGGCCCTTCTCTGCAGCAGCCTGATAGAGTTGAGCGGCTGCAGCCATGTCGCGTGTCACGCCGAGCCCGTGCTCGGTAAGAACCGCAAGAAGATAGGTTGCGGTCGGCAGCCCAGCGTCGGCTGCGCGCCTTACCTCTTCGGCTATCCTGACCCGGTTTTCGCGTTTGCCGCGGCGCGCCAGCGACAGGGCGAAGCCAAGGCACCCTTCGGCGCAACCCGCAGAAGCCGACTTCTCGTACCAGCGGTGCGCCGCATCGGCATCGCGCATCGATTTGGGGCCGCTGGTAAGGATAAATCCAAGGATCGCCTGTGCCGTAGACGAGCCTGCCTCGGCCCCCTTGGAGGCAAAGTCGAAAGCGGCGGCGAAGTTTGGTTTGCTTGGGCAATCCGGTTTGAACAATTGCTCGGATCCGGCGCTCTGGCCGTCAGCGTCCTCGGCCACCAGTCCGGTCAGATAAAGAGCGGCGAGGAGCGCTTGCGCATCGGCGTTCCCGTGGCTGGCTGCCCGCAGTAGCCACCGCGCGCCTTCTGTACGGCTCGGAGGGACACCCGAGCCTTCGAGATAGCAACGCGCGACCCGGTACTCGGCGTCGACGATCCCCGCCCGCGCCGCGGTCGCCATCAGCGGAAAGGCTTCTGCGGGCTTGCCTCTTTCAGAGAGCTGGATCGCCCGGCGCAAAGCTGCCGCCGGAGAGGCCAGAACAGCCAGACGATTCAGGATTGTCATCGACCGAGCCTCTGTTTCGTCGTGCTCTATGGTTCCCGCATCGCTTCCTGCCCGAGCGGGAGCATCACGCCGAGAATGTATTTAAGCACTGTGCGGCGGCCGACCTTCACGTCGGCGGTCACCGGCATGCCGGGGCTCACGGAGAAACCGGCGGGCACGCCGTGAAGGGCGACCTGGTCGATGGAAATGCGCGTGCGATAGAAGGGCTCGGCGTCCGAAGGCAGCATGGCCAGCGAGCTGTTTGGATCGCGTGCTTGCTCCTGCGCGGAGAAGGAATCGGGGCTAAGCGCCCGCACGGTGCCATGAGCTAGGCCGTATTGCGAATAGGGGAAGGTGTCGAACTTGATGATCACTGGGTCGCCGACATGCACAAAGCCGCTGCTGCGGCCGACGATGTTTGTCTCGATCTCAAGTGGCGCATTGGCTGGCACCAGTGTGATCAAGCGCTCCCCGGACTGTAGCACCGAACCGACGGAAACCTTTGCCACCGACTGAACGATCGCGTCTGCTTCGCTTTTCAACTCGACCAACTGCTTGCGCAGCCTTGCCTTATTGAGAAGCTCGCGGGCGTCGGATATGCGCGAACTCGCCTCGGACAGGCTCTGCGAAACATCTGCTCGCCAACTCTGAATGTAGCCGTCGCGCTCGGCGGCCACAGCCGCCTGCTGGAGCTTTGCGGCTTCCGCAGTCTGCTCGGCATTGCCAAGCGCCCGGGACATCTCAGCCCGATTGTCCTCGGCAAGCAGCGTATTGAGGCGGCTGCCCACCTGCCTTGCTTCAAGCTGCTTGCGCATCTCTTCAATCGAGCCCGCGACAGCGAGCCGCTGGCGGTAGCCATCTGCATCCGATAGCGAACGCGAGATCACGGAATTGAGTTCGTCGCGCTGGCGGTCGAAGTTCTCAACCTTGGCGTCATAGACCGCCTTGCGGCGCTCAAAGATTGATGCCTGCAGGGTCCAGCTTGGGTCGAGACCGTCGTAATTGAAGGCCCGGCCATCTGCTTCCGCCTTCAACCGTGCCACTTCAGCTTCAAGCGTCGAAACCTGCATCGCGAGCGCCGCCAGGTCCGCAGAAGCAAAGGTCGCATCGAGACGAGCAAGCACTTGCCCGGCCTGCACGTGCTGTCCTTCACGAACGTCGATCGAGCGCACGATCGCGGTGTCCAGCGGCTGCACGACGATGTTGGGTGATTTTGACACCACCAGCCCTCTGGCCGTGACAACCTGATCGACCGGTATCAGTCCCGCCAGCGCGATCAGTGCGATGACCAGACTCGCGATGATCCAGACGATGCCGCGCGCGGCCTGCGGAATAGGCGCATTCGCGACAGCGGTCGACGGCCACTGGAACTCGAGTATGGCTGGCATTGTCGGGTCCCGCGTCTCTATCCGCTGGCGCCGAGAGGGGAGGGTGATGAGAGAGGTGCTACTCATGCGTTAACGGACCTGAGGCGCATACGGATCGTGGCATCGTCAAACCAAGCGCGGCGGAATGGCGACCGGGCGACCATGACGCCCATCGAGGTGCCGGTTCTGCTGCGACCACAGCTGGCGATAGAGCGCGCATCGCTCAAGCAGTGTCGCGTGCGGCGCGACATCAAGGACCTTACCCTGATCCATGACCAGGATGTTGTCGCATTCCGTCAGCGAAGACAGACGGTGCGAAACGATAATCATCGTGCGCCCGCTGGCGATGCGCATGAGATTGGCGCTGACCACCGCCTCGCTCTCCGGGTCGAGAGCGCTGGTCGCTTCGTCGAGGATGAGAATGGTCGGATCGTGGATGAGGGCGCGTGCGATCGCCAGCCGCTGCTTTTGACCCCCTGACAAGTTGGGCGAACCTTCCTCGATGTAGGTGTCATAGCCATTGGGCATGCGCTCGATGAATTCCTGAGCGCCAGCCAGGTGCGCGGCACGCATGGCATCGGAAAGGGTCAGGCCTGGGCGCCCGGCGATGATGTTATCGCGGATCGACCCGCGGAACAGAAAGTTGTCTTGGAGGACTACGCCGAGCCCTTGGCGAAGATGGCGAAGGTTGATCTCCTTGAGGTCGACGCCATCGAGCTTAAGGAAACCACTATAGTCGCGATTGATCCCCTGCAGGAGGCGCGCGATTGTTGATTTTCCTGACCCGCTGCGCCCAACAATGCCAAACATGCCGCCTGCAGGAATGTGGAAGCTGACCCGGTCAAGCGCTGGTGTCTTTGTAGCGATGTAGCTGAAGGTCAGGTCGCTGAATGCGACCTCGCCCATGAGCCTGGGTCTCAGGCCAGTGGAATTCGAACTGCTCTCCAGCGGCCGGTTGAGGACCGACGCCGCCTCTCCGAGCGCCGCGCCGACCTCCTCATAGTCCTCAACCAGTCGCGCCAGGCCGACTAGGGGCTGCGCAACGCGCTGGGATATCATCATGAAGGCGAACAAGCTGCCAACCATATAACCCGATCGGTCGTTCATCGCGAGATAGGCGCCGATCAGCATGGTGCCCAGCACCATCACACGTTCGATCGGCGTGACCAGGGTCTGCGGCCAGTTGGCGAACTGGCCGAAGGCGAGACGTGCCTTTCCCGCTTCGGCCACCCGCTCATCCCAGAGCGCCTTGCGCTGCGGCTCTAGGCCGAGCGCCTTCACCGTTTTAATGCCGACAACAGTCTCGCCGAGTGCCGCCGATTTCCAGGTCTCGGCGTCGACCACCCTCTGGTATCTCCGGCGCAGCGGTTTGAGAAAGGCTAGGATGATAAGCAGAATCACGACCGCGCAGGCCACAACGATCCAGGCGAGCGCGGCGTTGATGTAAAACATGACTGGTACCAGCACGCAGAGCGTGATCAGATCCAGGAATGTGCTGAGGAGTTTTCCGGTCAGGAACTCACGGATACGATAGACTTGGGCCAGACGATACATCGTCTCGCCTGCCGGATGCCGCTCGAAATAATCGAGCGGCAGGCGTAGGAGCCGGCTGAAAACATGCAACTGCAGCTTGGTGTCCAGACGGGCGCCAACGACATTAATGATCAGACGCCGCGCATGGCCAAGCAGCGTCTCGTAGACGAAGACCACGGCAATCACCGCCGACAAGAGCAGCAACGTCGAGAGGCTGTTGAACTGCAGAACCTTGTTGACCAACGTCATGACGATGAGCGGTGGCAGGATCGTAAGGACACTCAGCGTGAACGAGGCAATGGCGATGTCGCGCAGGGGCCGGCCTTCCAGCCGCACCAGTTGGGCGAGCCAGTGAAGTGTGAAGGGCGCGTCCGCCGCCACATGGGAGCGTGCCGCGCGCAGGAGCACCGCTTCGCCCGTCCACACCTGCGACAGCCGCAGCTCGTCGATGGCGGTGGCCTCTCCGTCGTCTGGTGCGTCGGCACTTTTGAGGAAAACGACGTTGCGCTCGGCATTTGCCCCGGTGAGGAGGGCCGCGCCGCCATCGTTGAACAACAGCACGACCGGTCCGGTGTCCTGGAAGCGCAAAAGGTGGGACCAGCGGATGCGGATGGCACGTACCCACATGCCGGCATTCTGCGCCCACTGCGAGAGATCGGCAGCGGTCGGAACCGCGTTCGCTGTCCTAAATTCGTTCGGGTCGAGTTCGACGCCGTGGTAGCGGGCGGCCTGCAGTACTGCCTTGAGGCGTAGCCCGATCTGATCGTGCGTGGCGGGACCGCCGGGAGCCCGCGCGGCAGCGTTCTGCGAGCCCGCCTGGGATGCTGCGGCGTCGGCGTCAGAGCCGGCGCGGATCGAGACCGGCCGGTTTTCGGGGTTTGCGGGCACGTTTGCCATGGACTTCTTATCCGGTACGCAGGGCGACCATTCAAAAATGCCCGGGCCGAGGCGTTTCTGCCGGGGTCTCCGGCAATGCACCATTGTACTCCGAACGGATTGGTCGCGCGACTCTCATGCAGATCCCTGTTTGAAAGTGATGAACGCGCGAATTCCGCTCTCCCGCGAGATCCGCGCGTCCGTCTTCCCATCGTGGCCTTCTATACTCACTCGTGTGGCTTCAAGAGATCCTTCAGGGACGTCTTGACGGTGTGGTCGTTGCTGGCGTAGCCGGCGCCAGGCTTGGTCTGGTCCGAGGTGAGATCAGTGCTCGCCCCGAGCGGCTTGTTCTGGTTGTTGCCAGATCCGCTGATCGTCTTAAGGACGTTCAGCAGGTCTGTCGTCATCGAGGTCGCAGCGAGGCCGATCAATTGGCCGAACGACGCCTTATCGGCGGAACCACTACCACCGGCAGTCGAGGGGGACTGCAGGAACTGCGTCGTGTCCTTAAGGCCGAGCGTGCTGGCCGTCACGTTGGCATTCCCGCCGTTTCCGTTGCCTTGGCCACCGGCGGAGTTGCCCTGTCCCTGGTGTCCGCTGTTGTCGGCATTGTTATGGTTTCCGGAATTGCCGGGCGCGGGCTGTTCTCCGTTGCCGTGGCCGTTGTTGCTATGACTACCCGTGTCACCACCAACCGAACCGGTTCCTCCGGTCGGGCCTGTCGGACCTTGGGAGCCTGTCGCACCAGTTGCCCCAGTCGAGCCGGTTGCACCAGTCGAACCGGTGGCACCGGTCGAGCCTGTTGCGCCTGTCGAACCTGTGGCACCAGTCGAGCCAGTCGCTCCGGTCGAACCCGTTGCTCCGGTTGCACCGGTCGAGCCCGTTGCACCGGTCGAGCCTGTTGCGCCAGTCGAGCCAGTCGCTCCGGTTGAGCCGGTAGCTCCGGTTGAGCCTGTTGCGCCAGTCGCTCCGGTCGAGCCTGTTGCGCCGGTCGCGCCAGTCGCTCCGGTCGAGCCTGTTGCACCTGTCGAGCCAGTCGCTCCGGTCGAGCCGGTAGCTCCGGTCGAACCAGTGGCACCGGTCGAGCCAGTCGCTCCGGTTGAGCCTGTTGCGCCGGTCGCGCCAGTCGCTCCGGTCGAGCCGGTAGCTCCGGTCGAACCAGTGGCACCGGTCGCGCCAGTCGCTCCGGTCGAGCCTGTTGCGCCGGTCGCGCCAGTCGCTCCGGTCGAGCCTGTTGCGCCAGTCGCTCCGGTCGAGCCTGTTGCACCTGTCGAGCCAGTCGCTCCGGTCGAGCCGGTAGCTCCGGTCGAACCAGTGGCACCGGTTGAGCCTGTTGCTCCGGTCGAGCCTGTTGCACCTGTCGAGCCGGTAGCACCGGTCGAGCCAGTTGCACCGGTCGAGCCTGTTGCACCTGTCGAGCCAGTCGCTCCGGTCGAGCCGGTAGCTCCAGTTGCGCCGGTCGTTCCGGTAGAGCCCGTTGCGCCGGTCGAGCCCGTTGCACCAGTCGCTCCGGTTGCACCGGTCGAGCCCGTTGCACCAGTCGCTCCGGTTGCACCGGTCGAGCCGGTAGCTCCAGTTGCGCCGGTCGCTCCGGTAGAGCCCGTTGCGCCGGTCGAACCGGTAGCTCCGGTCGAGCCAGTGGCACCGGTCGAGCCAGTCGCTCCGGTCGAGCCGGTAGCTCCAGTTGCGCCGGTCGCTCCGGTAGAGCCCGTTGCGCCGGTCGAGCCCGTAGCACCTGTCGCTCCGGTTGCTCCGGTCGAGCCTGTTGCACCGGTCGAGCCTGTTGCACCGGTCGAGCCAGTCGCTCCGGTCGCTCCGGTAGAGCCCGTTGCGCCGGTCGAGCCCGTAGCACCTGTCGCTCCGGTTGCTCCGGTCGAGCCTGTTGCACCGGTCGAGCCTGTTGCACCGGTCGAGCCTGTTGCACCGGTCGAGCCAGTCGCTCCGGTCGAGCCAGTCGCTCCGGTCGAGCCGGTAGCTCCAGTTGCGCCGGTCGCTCCGGTAGAGCCCGTTGCGCCGGTCGAGCCAGTGGCACCGGTCGAGCCTGTTGCACCAGTTGAGCCTGTTGCGCCGGTCGAGCCAGTCGCTCCGGTTGAGCCTGTTGCACCTGTCGAGCCCGTCGCTCCGGTCGAGCCAGTGGCACCGGTCGAGCCAGTCGCTCCGGTTGAGCCTGTTGCACCTGTCGAGCCCGTCGCTCCGGTCGAGCCAGTCGCTCCGGTCGAGCCGGTAGCTCCAGTTGCGCCGGTCGCTCCGGTAGAGCCCGTTGCGCCGGTCGAGCCAGTGGCACCGGTCGAGCCTGTTGCACCAGTTGAGCCTGTTGCGCCGGTCGAGCCAGTCGCTCCGGTTGAGCCTGTTGCACCTGTCGAGCCTGTCGCTCCGGTCGAGCCAGTGGCACCGGTCGAGCCCGTCGCTCCGGTCGAGCCTGTTGCACCAGTTGAGCCTGTTGCGCCGGTCGAGCCAGTCGCTCCGGTTGAGCCTGTTGCACCTGTCGAGCCAGTCGCTCCGGTCGAACCAGTGGCACCGGTCGAGCCCGTCGCTCCGGTCGAACCTGTTGCACCAGTTGAGCCCGTCGCTCCGGTCGAACCTGTTGCGCCGGTCGAGCCTGTTGCGCCGGTCGAGCCTGTTGCACCAGTTGAGCCTGTTGCGCCGGTCGAGCCTGTTGCACCAGTCGAGCCTGTTGCGCCGGTCGAGCCTGTTGCGCCGGTCGAGCCAGTCGCTCCGGTTGAGCCTGTTGCGCCGGTCGAGCCGGTTGCCCCGGTCGAACCGGTGGCGCCAGTCGAGCCGGTCGCTCCGGTATCACCCGTCGCTCCGGTCGAGCCTATTGCGCCGGTCGCGCCAGTCGCGCCGGTTGAGCCTGTTGCACCTGTCGAGCCAGTCGGTCCGGTCGAGCCGGTCGCTCCGGTATCACCCGTCGCGCCCGTCGAGCCCGTTGCGCCTGTGGCTCCGGTTGCTCCGGTCGAGCCCGTGGCGCCGGTTTCACCCGTTGCCCCAGTCGAGCCTGTGGCTCCGGTCGAGCCTGTTGCTCCAGTCGACCCTATCGAGCCAGTATCGCCGGTCGCGCCTGTAGAACCCGTGGCGCCGGTGGAACCCGTAGCGCCAGTGGAACCCGCGGCGCCGGTAGCCCCCGTGGCACCGATTGCGCCAGTCGGTCCCGTCGAACCGCTCGCACCCGTAGAGCCCGTGGCACCGGTCGAGCCGGTTGCACCAGTCGCGCCTGTTGCGCCAGTCGGACCTGAGGAGCCACTCGCGCCAGTAGAGCCCGTGGCTCCCGTCGCACCCGTTGCGCCGGTCGAGCCTGTTGCGCCGGTAGCACCCGTGGCTCCGGTCGGGCCTGCGGGGCCTGTTGCACCCACGGTGCCAGCACTCGCGACAGTTAGGGTGCCAGCAGCAAAGTGATTGCCATCATTGCCCGGCCCGAATTCGTTGATAGGCGTGGTGACGAAAGAATAACTCGGCGGGTTGGTCAGTTGGAGGCCATTGGCCGGATTTAAGTCGGCGTCGACAGGAGTAAGTGTACCGTACAGGGCAAAGCCACTATCGTAAATTAAATAAGTATGAGTAACGTCTGGAATTGTAATAGTTGCGGAAAAAGTTGGGACTCTTCCGTTGCTTCCAGATGGAAGATTAAAGCTACCGACGACTGTGTCGTCGGTATTAAGGGTCGTACCATTTGTATCGACAAGGTAGTACGTGTTAATATTGTTTCCGTTACCAGTAGCTATAAGTCCAGCAAGTGTCAGATCGCCCGATGTTGCAAGCACGCCGGTGTAACCTGCCACGCCAGCCGGCGTCAGCGGCGGCGTGGGCGTGGATGTGCGTGAGGATAACTCCCAGGCGCCGCCCAGGGCGGCTGCGCCAACCAGCGACTTGGATGCACGAACGCCCGCGCCCACTGCCTTTTCCAGCGCCTGTATAAGGGCTTCGCCCGCATCCCCTGATGCTGTCTCGCAGCTCCACAGCCTCAGCTCGCCGTCCGCGGCAAGTACCCTGCCGATTGCGGCAAGGTCCTCAGCGGTTTCCCTCAATGTCGCAGCCGACCATTCTCCTGCCGTGAAGCTGATCCGGCCAGGCGCGCCATGCGCCATGATGTGCACGGCGTCGAGCCCGTCGTGTTCTGCCAGCGCCGCAGCGATCTGCTGCGCCGCAGGTCGGCGGCCATCGAGCACAATCGCCTGAACCTCCGGACGCATGTTGCCAAGAACTGTCTGGAGGTCGGAGACTGAAGGATCGACAAAGAGAATTTCAGAGGCACGGGCCATGACTGGCTCCTGTTGGCTTCGAATTCAGTTCAAGCGGAAAGCGCCCACCGGCCGGTGGGCGCTGGGGAAAGGCTTGAGAGGCTTCATCTTCCGGCCGGCCCGACAGCACCGTCGGGACGTCCTACGGCCGGGCTCTCTACGCGCAGGAAGCTGGCGACCTGAAAATTCCCACCATCATCAAACGTCCCAATCGCAAGCGAACCAGCGGTGCTCGGGACCTTGACGGTGAGAGCGACAGCAAGGCTTTGCTTCACGGCCTTCGGAAGAATGACCTGGCCGACGACCGCGCTCTCGGCCGTGTTCAGAATAAAATAGACCACGTTTTCGGTCGTGTCGCCGATGGGCAAAACGCCCCTGACGGTGACTTCCATAGCCGAGAATCCTGCTGTGTAGCTCATCTTATCTTATCCTCCTTGGTCAGCGGCGACTGAGCCGGCAATTTCCATTTGCTGCCGCATGCCCGCGGTCCGAAGAGGTCGGCGGCGCCGGCCGGTCGAACTGTGTGCGACACCACATCGATGAAATTCGTTCCGGCGCGCCGGCTCCCGCCGAGCGGCGCCGGGGCATGATCGCCTCGACCTCCGGCCTCAGGTTCCGCAAGATCGTGCCGAGATCGGAAATCGAGGGATAGATGAAAGAGAGTTAGGAAGCGCGGGGCCGGATGCGCGCCGGTCAGATCATTCGGCCGATCGGTTCTGACGACGCCTAGCCGCAACATTCCATGGAGGCCACCCCGAGCGCGGCCTGCACAATCCTTGCGATAAGCAAGCGATACTACTCGATTCACAACCCCACTCCGTTACCGTGACGCCGGCGTCTCGGCGACAACTCTCGGGGGAATGGGAGACCGTCCGGCTCCAAAGGGGAGGGCACAGACACAACATATCGTTGGCGCGCCCCGCGGACGCACTTACAATCTGCGAAACGGCCCTGATATCCCAGACCTCTCTAACTGAACTCCCCGAGCGAGATCTTCGCAGAAATTCGGGCATGCCGCCGTCCAATCCACGGGCGCCTCTCAACACCGTATTTTAGTAAAGTATAAAATTAGCAAGTTGTAAACTACTAATTAAGTAATTTGTAATCGCCATGCGGCAGGGCGGCCACCTGCGAGCTAATGGACGTGGACCATTCGGCGAGAACAATAGAGAAATCACCAACTTAACTAGATCGGATCGTTGTGACCGCGTTCCTCGTCCATGCTGCCTCGCGGCGTCGGCGATACGCTGAGAATACAAGTCAGCCGGGACGCCACGTGCTTTCGTGAGCTGGCAATGTGTTCGCAGATGTGTCTGTCCCAATCTTGACGGCAGTCAACAAATGGCGGCGAAGTATATGGCGTCGACCGTTGAGCTGGACGAAGCATGGCAGCCGGCAGTTGCAGTTCGGACACGTCCGCTGACGATATTGGTTGCGCGGGTACTGCCGGGCGGCTGCCAACCACATGGGTGAGGTTAGCGCGGTTTCCTAGACCTGTAGGATCCGTGAGAAAGAATGATCGAACTTAGGAAGGGAAGCTGTTCCACGGAGCTGGACCAGCAAAAAGGGTAAAGGCAGCGTGGGGAAATGCATGAACGATCGAAGCCTGGCAAATCTGCATCGAAGCGGATCCCGCAAGGCGAGGCGGTGCGCAAATCGTCCCCATAACCAAGGTCGTATCGAGAGCCGGTAGATCACCAATGACAAACGCCAAACGGCTTTGCCTGAACATGATCGTCAAAAACGAGATGGCGAACCTCCAACGCTGTCTCGGGGCGGTTGTCGACCATATCGACTGCTGGGTCATCGGCGATACTGGCTCGACCGATGGGACCCAGGATTTCATCAAAGCGTTCTTCGCTGCCCGCAACCTGCCGGGCGAGCTGCACGAATTTCCCTTCCACAATTTCGAGCAGGCGCGCAACGCAGCACTCGATCACGCCTACGCCTCGCCACTCGGTTATGACTATCTGCTCTTCGACGATGCCGACATGGAACTGGTAGTCGAGGATGCGGGCTTCCGGGAGCAGCTCAACGGCTCGGGCTACCGGCTGCTGCAGCGGTCGGATTCCGGCCTGGCCTACTGGAACACGCGCCTGGTCAGGCGCGACGCCGGCGCGCGCTACCACGGCGTGACCCACGAATATCTCGATGTGCCTGGGGACGTGCACGAACTGCGCAGCGCTTGGTACAAGGATCACGCCAGCGGATCGAACCGCATCGACAAATTCGAACGTGATGCGAAGCTCCTATTGGACGCCCTCGATAAGGATCCGGAAAATCAGCGCTATTGGTTTTATCTGGCGCAATCCTATCGCGACGCCGGGCGGACAGAGGAGGCCGCGGTGGCCTATGCCAAACGCGCCGCCATGGGCGGATGGGACGAGGAGGCGTGGAACGCCCGCCTGCAGGAGGCGCGCTGCCTGCGCCAGCTCGGCGACGAGGCAGGCTTCATCAGCGAGGCGCTTGTAGCCTTCAATCAAAGGCCGCAACGAGCCGAGCCGCTCTATGACCTGGCCCGATTCTACCGCGACAAGGGGATGAATGACGCCAGCGTGCTGTTTTCGGAAGCAGGGCTGGCGATCAAGCGGCCGGAGCAGGACATCCTGTTTATCGAGGACTACGTCTACACCACAGGCCTCATGGAGGAGTTTGCGATCGCGGCAAACTACGCGCGCGATCCGGTGCGCAAGGACCGCGGTTTCGCGGCGTGCAATTGGTTAGCGCTGAACCGGACCATCAGCGACGGCCCGAGGGAGTTGGCGTGGTCTAACCTGTTTTTTTATGTGCGGCCCGCCAAGACACTGATGCCGTCTTTCAGCGCGCGACCGATCGGGTTCGAGGCGCCCGATGGCTATCGGTCGTCAAACCCATCAGTGGCTCGGTTGGGCGACCAGATCGTGCTCTTGCAGCGGACGATTAACTACACCCTGGCCGAAGACAATCTCCAATACGACACGCCGGGCGGAGCTCCAGTTCAGACGCGCAATTTCCTGCTCCGATTGAGTGATGAGCTCGCCATCCAGTCCGCAAGCGAGATTTTGCCGCCGGTTGACATGCCGGGGCCCGCCAACAGCCGGGTGCTCGGTTTCGAGGACATGCGCCTGTTCGCTTGGTCCGATGCGCTTTGGGGCGTCTCGTGCGTGCGCGAGCTGACAGAGGAGGGCTGGTGCGAGCAGGTCGTCGCGCGCATAGAGGAAAGCGACTCTTGCCGCCTGGTTGACTGGCGCGTGCTCCGTCCGGCAGGACACCGGGTACACGAGAAGAATTGGATGCCGCAAGTCAAGCCCGGCACGACTGGGGGACATGGTGAGGCGCTGCAGTTCATCTATCTCTGCGACCCCACCCGAATCGTGGACGAGCAGGGCTCGACGCTTAGCGAGACTTCTCCCGCGATTGCCGCCCAACGGTTCAGGGGCGGAACGCAGCTGATCGCATTCGCCGGCGGGTGGCTCGCCTTGATTCATGAAGTCCAGTGGCGAACCGCGGAGAAGCGGCGTTACTACCTGCACCGGTTCGTCTGGTTCGACGAAGCCAACACCTTGCGAAGAGTAAGCCGTCCGTTCTTCTTCGATAAAAAGGGCGTTGAATTCGCCGCCGGGCTGGCGTGGCACCCGGACGAAAGGCGTTTGCTGATTTCCTACAGCGTCACCGACAGCGAGTCCTGGATCGCGACCGTCGACGAGGCGGAGGTGGGTTCGTTGCTGCAGGGTGTGGATAGTCTTCCATCGGGTGTGGCAGATAAGACGTCCAGCTTGATGCTAGGCTCCGGGCATGGCGCTCCGCCAACGAAAGCAGGGATCAAACCCGACCGTGCTGACGGCGGAGCCATGGGCGACGCGAGCCATGCACCGTCGGAAGGCAAGGACCTCGGCTCCAGCGGCATGAAGTCGACAGACGAAATTTTTCACGAGCTCGCGCCGTTTCTGCGCAACGTCGATTCTCCGCTGGAACGGCGGGAACGATCGCGCCAGTTCGACGCGCGGATTTCCCCCTTCCTTGGCAGCGATGACACCGCACTTCCGAAGATCAACTGCTTTTACCAGGTGATGTCCGACAAGGCCGAGCATCGTACCCTGATTGCGGCCACGACGTCGATGCGGGCAGCGGGCCATCCGGTGCGGGTGTGGAGCTACGCACCTGAGAAGCTTGCGTTCCTCGTCCCGCATAGGATCGAAGTCTGCAATGCCGACGACATCATGCCGCAGGCTCTGTTCGAGCGGATCGTCGCCGGCTCCGAGATCAGGTATTTCAGCGATATCTTCCGCTACGTCCTGCTGTACGAGCATGGCGGGCTATGGATGGATACCGACGTCATCCTGCTGCGGCCCTTCCCCTTCCGGGGCGATCACTTCTTCAACCTGCAATGGCGCGGATCGCACAAGGGCCATTTCATCTGCGGCAACGTCATGCATGCCAAGCCTTACAGCCGACACATGCGAGCCCTCTACGAAATGTCGATCGAGCGTTTCCATTCCGGCCATGGCAAGGATTTCGGCGATGTCGGCCCCAAGCTTCTGTCCGACTACATCGCATCGGACGCCGGCGCCGAATTGCGCGATCAGGTCTTCGGCCCGATGTTCTTCAACGCGATCGACTGGATGGAAATCGACAGGTTTGAAAAGCCGATAACGGAATTGGCCGACTACCTGAATGACGAGCGTGTATTCGGCATTCATCTGTGGACGGCGCGTAATGCAGCCAGCCCCGACGAAAAAGGCGCCCCTTTCATTTCGCAGCTGATCAGCCCACTGGAGGGCTTTCCCACCTTCACGAGCCTTGCCGACCGGTTCAACACCGACAAGAACCGGCATACCGGCAACCGCCATTGCTATGCGAGGATCTATGATCGGCTGCTGTCGGCGCGGCGGCTGTCGATGCGGCGCTTGATGGAGATCGGCCTGTGCCGCAGATTGGAAGGCAAGCAGACCGAGACGCCTTCCGTCTCGCTGTGGCAGAGCTATTTCCCGTTCTGTCAGGTGATCGGCGTCGACCTGACGGATTTTTCGCAGCTCAACAACGACCGCTTCAAATCCTTCGTCTGCGACCAGTCCAAGCTGGAGGATCTCCGCCGGGTCGCGGCGACGATCGAACCGGGCTCGCTCGATGTCATCATCGACGACGGCAGCCACGCATCCTTCGATGAACAACTCACATTGCGGGAGTTCTTTCCGCTGCTGGCCGAGGGCGGCTGGTATTTCATCGAAGATCTCGACTGGCAGCCGCCCGGCGAAGACGGCGCCAAGATCACTCTGACCAAGACATTGCTGCGCCAGATCAAGGACCACGGGGCGGCGCGCTCCGTCGACCCGCTCGGTGTCGGCGAGCTTGCGGGGCAATTCGCCGAAATCCTGTTCTTCGACAGTCACTATGAGCTCAACCGGGCAAAGTTGCTCGGTGGATTGGTGGCCATTCGCAAGCGCGGCAGGAACTGCACCGGCTCGGCAGTAGTCGCAGAGAGAGCCGGCGGCGCGGGATCGGACTAAATGAAATGTTTGAAAACTCGAACAATATTCAGCTGCTGTCAGTTCCACGCCAGCCGAGGCGATATCTCATCCTCATACGCGCCGGATCGAAACCGCGACCGTCGTTTTTCTCCGAGATTCCCGATGAGAGGCGCGAATACGATCTTGCGGTGAATTACTACGCCACACCTCATCCAGATGATATCCTTAGGAACACTGCAGAAATTGTTTTCGCAGGTGGTTTATCAAAGATGCATGGAGCCAAACAGCTATTCGAAACCACTGAGCTTCATAACATCTATGAAGGAGTTTTTTTTCTTGATGACGACATAGAAATTTCTTTCGACCCTGATAAATTCTTTGAATTCTGCAATGAGTATTCACTTGATCTCGCACAGCCCGCCCTTACTCCAGATTGTATTGATGCGATTGGGCTAACCCGCCAGCATCCGGGCCTAAAGCTCCGGACGACGAACTGGGTCGAGGTTATGGCACCCTTCTTCAGGCGCAATTTCTTGAAAGAGATGCTCCATTCATTCGACCTTTCAATCTCGGGATGGGGGCTCGATCTCTATTGGGGGCATCACCTCACGAATCGCTGGACTGCTGGAATTGTCGATGAATTTCTAATGCGGCATACGCAGGTAAGTAATCACGATACCGGCGCTTTCTACTCATATCTTCGATCTATAGGCGTTAACCCCTACGAAGAAATGCGGTCTATTCTGAACATGCTTGGCACAAATCGATACACCGCTAAGCCAATACGCTTTGTCTATCATACCTACTCCTTTGGGGCATAAACCCATAGAAGGTTTTGGGATGAAAATAGCCGTCTACACCATCGCATTGAACGAAGCCGCCAACGCGGAGCGCTGGGCCAGTTCCGCCGCCGATGCCGACTACCGCATCGTGGCTGATACCGGCAGCACGGATGACACGGTGGAACTGCTGACCGCTTCTGGTGTAACCGTGCACCGAATAGCGGTCCGCCCATGGCGTTTCGACGATGCCCGCAACGCTGCCATGGCACTGATCCCGCCCGACGCCGATGTGTGCTGCACAATGGACATGGATCGGTTCCTCGAGCCCGGCTGGCGGCAGAAGCTCGAGGCGGCCTGGACGCCCGAGACGACAGCCCTTTATTGCCAGACCGTCTATAGATCGACTGTTGATGATCCGACGCCGCTACGAAGCTGGCCAGCGAAAAACTTTCATCATCGCTGGGGATATCGCTTCAGGCGCCCAGTCCACGAAGCTCTGGTCTTCACTGCAGAAACGGAAGTCACCGCGAGCAGCAGCGACATCGTCATGTTCGAGGTGCAAGACCTTACCAAGCCAACAAGGAGCAGCTACCTGCCGCTGATGGAGGTGGCACACAAGGAAGATCCCGACGACGCTCAAATCTGCTTTTGGCTCGGGCGGGACTTGATGTGGGCCAACCAACAAGAGCGGGCCGTTCCGTTGCTCCAGCGCTACCTTGAATTGCCGACAAGCAAGTGGGCGGAAGAGCGCTCCGAGGCGATGCGCTACATCGCGCGTATGCTACCGGAGCAGAGATTGTCCTGGCTGGACAAAGCCAGGATGGAAGCGCCTCATCGTCGTGAAATCTGGCTCGACCTGGCCGAGGAGTTCCATGGCAAGGCCGACTGGCTGAATCTCTTCTGGGCCTGCACCAATGGGATCGAGAAGACGCACCGCACCGGCAGCTATCTGGACGACGCGAACTGCTGGGGTTTTCGGCTGTATGATCTCGGTGCGATTGCATCGTGGCGCCTCAATGCCATGGACCGGGCGGTCGAATGGGGGCGAAGTGCGCTGGAATTGGATATGGGCAATCGGCGCCTCAAGGACAATCTTGATTTCTTCATCCGGCGGCGGGACGAGGAGCGGGCATAAAAATGATCGAACTGTCAACATTGCCTCGCGCACGACTGTTCACGGCGTTCGGCACGGTCATGTATGTCGAGCCCTTCACGGGTGAGTTGCGGCATGGTCCCGTCGAGAGTAGCCCGGCGAACGCATTTTTTGAGCTGGGCAATAATTCCGGGGGCACAAATCGGCTGGGTCGTCTGATCTATGCTGTCGGCGGTTCGGCCGAACCGATCGACTGCTATCCTGACACCTGTTTTTCCGTCTCACAGTCGCGACGTGACAATCGGTCAATCGATCCCACGACATTCGAATTGATTCCGCTGGAGCGTGGTTTGCTGACGCTGAAATCGCGGGGGCTTTTTTTGTCGGCAATTCCCGACGGCCACGTGAGGCTCGCGGCGTCTGTATGCAGCACATGGGAATTGGTCATTGCTTCAGAGAACTGGTGCACCGAAACCACCTCCGAAGATAGCGAGGTGTGGCGTGTCACAGCCCCCGGATTCGATACTAAAAAGATAGAAAAATATATAGTTCATCCGACAATTAGAGCGAAGTCTGGTAGAAAACCTGTAGGTCTAAAGGTTTTAATATATGGATATACGAAATGGTCACACGGCCGTGTTTACTATGATCTATCGCGCCGCCTGCACGATAGGGGTTTTATCGTTGACATACTCGATTGGCAAATAAACAATTTCGAATACAAAGAGGAGTTGTCAAAATACTATGACATTTATTTGACGTCTCTTGACGGTGTTTCTACGCTTGTGGATACGTATGGCGTCCCTTACGGCAAGATAGTCGCCATATCACATTCAGAATTCGATATTCGCATGCTAATTGACAAGAAAGGTTTGGAAGTATTCAACAAATTCGCTAGTTATGGCGTGGTTAGTGAGTGCGTTTATTCCGCCTCGGTAACCCGCGGTGTACCGAGAATGCCGAAAGTGGTACCGCTGGGAATTGACTATCAAAGTTTCTTTTCCGGGCTGCCTGAACGTTTAGTAACAGTCGGCTACGCCACGTCAATGTCCCTAAAGATCTATGATGTGGAGTTGAAGCGGGGAGAACTCGCCGAAGCGGCGACGCGGGAAGCTGGCTTGGCATTCAAGGTGGCCGGCTCGACCGCAGACCAGCTTTCATTCCATGATATGCCGAAATTTTATCAGAGCGTCGACGCGATTTTGACAAGCTCGGTCAGCGAGTCTGGTCCGCTATCGGTCATGGAAGGCGCGGCCGCAGGGAGGCTCGTAATCGGCACGCCTGTAGGCCACTTTCCTCAAAAGGCATATCAAGGCGGGGGCATCATCGCGCCCATCGAGCCGGACAAATTCAAGGCTTTCACCGCCGCCACCCTGCGCTATTATAAGGAAAATCCCACTGCCTTTGTCGAGAAGTGTCATGTGACGAGAGAAGCTGCAAGAATGTTCGACTGGCAATACTCGATTGATGAGTGGGTCGATCTGATCGAACGACCAGGGTCGGCAGCCAAATCTTCTCGCTCAGCTGCTCGGACTTATGTCGACCAAGGGTCAACGAGCCTTGCGCCTGTCTGCTCACGATCAGATGGTGAAGCTGGATCCCCTTTGATTCATTTGATAAATCTGGACCGTAGCATTGTTCGGCTCTCAGCTTATAAAGATAACAACCCGCATCTTGTCAGAAATACGGTGAGGATGCCTGGAATTGACGGTGCACTAGTCGACAGAAGTAAAATAATAAATGAAGGGATTATTTCTGAAGACTGTTCTTATCTGCCGGGCTCTTTGGGATGCGCTCTGTCTCACGTCAGTCTATGGAAGTTGGCGGTTTCTGAAAATAAGGTGATTACCATTTTTGAAGATGACGTTCGTTCATCATTTGATTTTCTTACTGAGTCATCCCGAATCATCTCGAGCGCACCGGCAGGCTGGGACATGATAAAGTGGGGGTTCCTCTTTGATCCATTATTCTTGTGGTTAGATTTCAATTTCTCGAAAGCTAAGCTTGAATTTTATGATCATCGATACAGCAAGAAAGGACTTTTGTTCCAATCCGACAAATCTTCTAGATCTCTTGTTAGGATAGCACATTCTTTTGGTTTGCAAGCGTACTCACTTACACCAAGGGGCGCGCAGAAGCTTCTTGGTAAATGCCTGCCTTTGAAAAAAAGAACTATTCCATTTCCAGGAACTGGAGTAGTCCTTGACGATACAGGTATCGACTGCGCGATGTGTGCGGCGTATAGCTCGATGAAGGCGTTCGTCTGCATGCCGCCGCTTGTCATCCCAGACGACGAACTGCCTTCGGATCGGGTGTCAGCAGACCAGAAAATGGGTTCAATCTGACTCCTGAGCCGACTTTGGCAATTTGCAGTGATTTGAACGCTTGACCAGCCAAGCCCCATCGCCTAGTTCAACTTCCTATTTTTCTGGGTACCAGAAAATAATTATTATCAAATGGCAAACTATCACTGACAACATAGCGAAATTCTGTGCACCATTCTTCTAGTCTCTGCTGACCCTGCGGCCATACTTCAATCAATATTTCGGGGCGCCAGAGTTCTATCGTCTTCGATAGGCCTTGCAATATTTCAAATTCCGCGCCTTCTACATCGATTTTGATGAAACCGATAGGCTGCTGCTGGACAAGATCGTCGCCGCGAATGCATTTTATGTCGCCGTGCTCGTCAGTCAGTAATTGAGCTCGGCCCATGTTGTCTGCAACAGGATAGAATACCCGCATTGTGCTATTTTGGGATCCAAGTGCCATGCCGATATAGTCTGTATTTACATTTTTACAATCGTTTAAAGAGAGGTTTATCTTCAGTATTTCGATGGCATCGGGGTTTGCCTCGAAGGCGATAATCTGTCGTGGACTGCAGAATTTTGAGACAAAGATGCAGTGATTTCCAATATTTGCACCTATATCGAGGAATATCTTGTCCGGGTTGTATCGGTCGCGTATAAGATTTAGTGCACTTCTATCGTAGAAATCTCCCCGACACAAAAACGACTGAACATAATCGTTCCTGTCTGTAATAAAGAAGTTAATAAATTTACCGTCCAAAAAGTGACTAACTACAGTTCCGCTGATTTCGAATGGGTGTCGCCGAATGTGGAAACGCTCCCACGTATTGCAGTCAAGTCGAGATAAAGTAATACGACCGTCTGGCTCTGCGCATAGGAACATATTATCTTGACATAGTGCGAACTCATTATTGTCCAAAGCAGATATGGAGAGTGCATCGTTGCGAAACGGGAGATTGTTGCCTGATAACTCCAGCTTGCTAGAGTCTGTAGTTGACGAGAAGGAAACGAGGTATACCAACTGACGTAAAGATGTTTTGTCCGAAAATTTAAGGTGTGCTAATGGGCCTTCGCGTATTAACACAACGTTCGACGGGCAGTGTTCGAAGTGGCCATGTCTGAGCTCACCTGATAAAATATCGACAAAAAGCGTTGTCCCGTGGGACGTGAACACTCGCTCAGGTGAGCCGGTTTGATCGCGCAAAGGGTCCATCTCGATAACGTGTTTGAGTTGAGCCAGACTACGCTAGTTTGAGACCTTTGCCAAAATGCGAACCGTTCTGACGCCTCAATGGGCCGCTGAATTATCTCGCATGGGAAGTTGATGTCGCAGTTGGGCATGCCCCTTAAGAGAGGTGCCTCCTTCGTCGCAAAATCTGAGTTGGAGCCAACGTAGTTCCGGCAATGTGCAGATCCTGATCTTTGGGGGAGTTGGGGTCAAGAAGATAGCGGGTTACTCTATTGTTTTTGAGCATTCGAAATGGAGCGTCGAACATTTATAACAATGTCGCTGGGCCTTGTGGCCGGAGGTCCAACTTTTCCGGCCCCGGTGCGTTGGGCTGGTTTGGAAACAAGCCAAACTCTGGTGCTGAAGGAAATTTCATTGACCGCTCCCTCGGCCTCCCTCCTCTCTGCCCCGATCGAACTCGCAGGCAACTGGGGCCACATGCTGCCCCGCTCGGCCGAACAGGTCATTGAGCACATGCGGCACGCCTGTCTGGATGGCGTGCGCCTGATCTCCGATCGCCAGCCCACGCGGCTTCGGGTCGACGAGCACACTTCCGGCTCGCCTGCCGTCTGGCTGCACCCGGACGGCAGCAGCATGGCGTGGATCATCGTCGATATCGGTGACCGCGACTGGTCGAAGCTCGCCTACCAGTTCGGGCATGAGCTCGGCCACGTCATGGCCAACAGCTGGCAGGCGGACGCCAAGCCGGCGGCGCCGTGCCAATGGCTGGAGGAAGCGATGGTTGAAGCCTTCTCGCTGCGCGGCCTGGGGCGCCTGGCGACGGACTGGAAGCAGAGCCCGCCCTTCGCCGGCGACAATGCCTTCGGCGATGCCATTGCCGAGTATCGCCAAAACATCATCCGAGGCTATACCACGCTTGCCGAGAGCCAAGGGCTCACGGGCGACGCCGCGGCGTGGTTCGCGGACAATCGCAGCGAAATCGAAATACCCGGCCTCAATCCTTTCGCCCAGGCGATGTCCTTGGCCATCCTCGCCGAGTACGAGGCGGCGCCGGACTGTGTCGAGGCGCTGGGCGCACTCAACCGCTGGCCTGGCCGCACCGGTATCCCGATCGCCGAGTATTTCACGCAATGGGAGGCGAGCTGTGCCGAACTGCAAGCCTCGCTCCGACTGCCGATCCGCCTTCGCGCGCTGCTGCGCATCGCGTGATAACTTCGCTCAATGCTGCCCTTGTTGAACGCTCGCTGTGCCGCGACGAGGCACTGTTACTTAAAGATTCTGCTTTTTCCAGGTGGTCGTATAAACGGAAGCCATGCCTCGCCATTGTCGCCACGCACGATGATCTCCGCAACCGCGGTCCAGCGATCCCCGATGCGCTCCACGGTGAGAGAAATACGGCCGGCCGAGTGCTTCACGGCATCCGCTCCGTGCAAACGAACGAATGGGCATCCACTGTAGCCGGATTTGGGTACTGGATAAGCGAGGATCTTTTTCCAAGCGGCAAATTTGTGGCTGCGGTTGATTGATCGCTTTGGGCTGCAAGCAAGAAAAAATCTAGTTAGATCAGCGGCCTAGCTGGGGCTAAGAACAATCGAGTGGGAACTAACCTCTGCAACGAGCAACGCCGTCGTCGTTTTCCAAAGGCCAAATTGAGGAGCTGTAGCGCGGTTGCAGGCGATTTTGGTCGTAGCAAACGGCCGGCTTGCGGGCGCGCGCCCTCGGCCTCGAAGATCAACTTGCGCAGGCGGTAATCTTGACACGTCGGCGCTGGATGGAAGCCGAGCGCCGGTAGTCAGAGCCCGGCTGATGGAGAAACAATCATTGCAGCTAAAATTAAGGAACAGATCCAGCGGACTACCTCGTTTAGTTGCCTGAAAAAATGTGGCACCGGATTTGCATCGGTCTGTTGGTCAGCGGCAACAATTCGGGATCGGATAAATGCGGATAGACACTCAACCAAGCCGAAGAACAGGCGCGCCGAAATGCATATTTTTGGGGCCACTTCAGACAGATGACATGCGAGCCGACGAAAACGGAAATGTTACAATCGTTATGATTGCAGATGATATCTACTCAAAAAATTCCAAACAGCGCTATCAGATAACGCTCACCAGAGATGAGGTCAAAATGCTTGGCGCAGCACCGTCACTAACGTCTGTCCCAAAATAGTTCAAGCGTCTGGACGCTTTGAACCGTGGCGCCTCAAAACAGGACACGTAGCGTCGGCCGGCGCCGGTTGTCCGTTGGGGGAAACAATCGGCGCCGGCCCCGGGCGGCGAATTTCGGCGCACGTTCAACTTAGCTATTATGCGTCCTGACCAAAAAGAGGTCCGATCGGCGTAGGGCCAAGCGCTACCCCGGAGAAAGCGAGTTTTACAGGTTGCCGTTTTGGGGCAACGGAATCAGCGCTCGAATCTGAAGACCAACGGCCACTGGTTCGTTTGCGTCATATGTGCGGCGACATGCCTCCGACGGCTAAACGGATCGAGAAGGTCCGAGCCGTCACTGAAGCATAGCGAATATTTTAGTTCGGAATTGCTGATATTACCACTCGTTATCGGCCGGCAGCCTACCCCATGTAGCCGATTGGGCCCGACGGTCATGCAAAGGTCATGCAAACTGTATCCCAACAGGCTGTTGGGCCGCTCAGGCAGCCTCGCGCAACATTTCCGTCTGCCCGCGTGGCCCGGCGCCTTGGGGTAGGGGGCTTGTGGCGCCGGGCCTGACCGGCAGGATCCTATAGTTATGCGCGCCGGTGGAACCGACATATATGCCATTGATTATATAAGATAAATTCATCCAAACGTATGAAGGGGGGAGTAGAAGGTGGACCATTACGCTGATTTCGAAACAGCGCTTCAGTTCGTTCAAAACGCTGCGGATACGGGCTCCGCGACAGGACAAGCAATATTCGGCTACATACTGAGCAAAAGGCCCCATACTCATGCGTGATCTCGATGCAGCGCATAATAGGTACGAGAAATCGGCGGCGCCCGGCTGCCGGACGGACGCAAGAAACTGGAGCAGAGGCCCAGGATTGCATAACGAGTTGCGGCACGCCGGCGATGCCGTCTGCTGACAGCGATCTATTTTCTTGCGGTCCTCACTGAGCACGGAATGGGCGTGCCGTCCATCTCGAGCCCGCCCTCCAGCTGTATCAGCTTGCAGCGGAGAAGGGGCCCGTCTCGGACCGGTTGCGGCTGCAACTTTCTCTCATCGATGGCAGCTTGTCGCGTCAGTATTCGAAGACTGGCGAAGCATGGCTGCGCCGCGTCGCCCCGGCCCGAAATCTCAAAGCCGCCTGTCGTATTGGCGAACCGGCAAGTGAAGTGTCCCCAGCCGGACTATGCGAAAGCCAACGTGGAAACGGCGCGCGTTATCAAGTGGCCGCCCGTGCCCTGGCTTCGCTTTATCTCTGTGGGAACGGAGTCGCCCATGACGCCGACGAAGGAATGCACTGGCTGCTCGCCCCGAGTGGCGGCAATCGCGAATCCCAGGTTGATCTTGCGAACTTTGTTCTCGACGACGCAGGGATGAACCGATCAATTCTTGCTCGGCCGCTATTTTGCCAAAGGTATCGCTGGTGAGCGCGATCCAGTTGCTGGGTTGCTGGCCTTAGCTGGCTCGAGCGAGCCGCCGCTCAGGGTCTAGGGTGAAGCCGCCGATGAGCAGCCGATATTCGAACCAGGTCGAGGGAAGCACAGCGGGTGCATCCGAGAAATGCTTTTGCGTCCTTCTCCCAGAAGCTGAGTTGAGGGTTCAGGTGGCTCCGAAGTCGGGAGCCTGCAACGAATCGCTGGCGCCGAGGCGCCTAGCACTCAACTCTTGAGGTATTCGCCGTCGAATCCGGCGAACTTCCTCAGGCCCGCAGAATCGAGCAGGCGGACATGGCCCTGGCGGAATTCAAGAAATTTGCGCTCGCGCAGTTCCCGCAACATTCGATTGACATGGATCGGAGTAAGGCCAAGGGCGTCCGCAAGATCGTACTGGGTAAGCGGGCATTCAAAGCCGTTCCGGTTAACCGCACCAACTCGTTGCAAACGTGCTGTCAGTTCGAGCAGCAAATGCGCCGTTCGCTCCAAGGCGTTGCGTCGCCCCACGTTGGCAAGATGCTGGGCCATCACAGTACCGTTGCGTGTGAGGGCCTCGACAATGAATGAGAACAGATAAGGCGATTTCATAGCAGCAAGCGTCAATGTCTTGGTAGGTGCCACCAGCAAAGAAAGCTCAGTTTGAGCTACGAACGTTTCAACTGCGCCGCCCCCATATGACTGAGGCAGAACGACGTCCCCCGTCAGCGCAAAATCGAGGATTTGTCGCTGCCCCCCCGGAAGCTCGTGGTAAATGGAGCCCCAACCGGACTCGACGATGTATACACGGTCGTTGCTATCGCCTTGACTGAAGACAACCGCGTCGGCTGGATATCGTTTCGTGGTGAAACCGAGAGTCTTTACAAACGCGGCGTCATCATCGTTAAGTCCAACGTATGACGGACGGTGCTCATCTCCGTTAAAAAAAGAACCTGAAGCATACGTCATCCGCACCCCTCCGACCCAATCCCGTATATACCCTCCTGCCATCACGTACACAAAATTTGTCGTGAGGAGAAACCTTGATACAGCGAGGTAACGCGACATCAACATCGGCCCGAACCACGTCCCATAGCGAGCCATGGTTCGATTGCACCGATAGATCTCGTGCCATCTATGATTTACTTCCCTTAAAATTCTCCCGGATTGACTCTACTATCTCGCTGGCAGCGAGACAACTCCGGTTGTCCGCCTGGTCGGCCGCGTTACGCAACGTCAGTGACGCGTCCTTCAGCAATCCTCTGATTTCTGCTGGCGATAACAATTCCGATGCCTCTAGTTCCAAGAGGACCGATTCACTCACGTGCAGAGCGGCAAGGGCAATCGCCCGGGGCCTTGTAGCCAGCAGCTTCAAGAGATCACCGCTGCGCCTGTCTCGCGATTTCCGTTTTGCCATAGCCGCGTCTCACTGCCCGAATAAGCGTTTCAATTTCAACGTCGTGAGGAGTTTGTGCAGTTAAAAAAACCAGCCGCACCTCTTTAGGGTGTACCTGATGCGTGACGGTATCCCAGTTTTTAGCGGTGACACATAGGCGAGGGCGTACTGAATTAGCGGTAGCTAATACCTTGTCCCATCAAGCGTGAAGGGTAGGCACCCCTTGGAAAAAGACTGCACTCGTTGCTGTCTTATCCAGCCGAAGCTCTGTTCCGGAATAGGGTATCCTCTTTCGGAGATGGCAGCGGGAACGGTTCGACCTGTCCTTCGGTCTTATCGAGATACTGCATCAACGCCGTCACCAAGTGATAGAAGATGCTGGCAGGAACCTCAGTCGCCAGTGACCGCCCGCGCTCATCAATCCTATCCACCCACAAGCCAAGCGGCGCGGGATCGATATGCCATCTGAATAGGCGCGCTACTCGAGCTTCGATCTCAGGTTTCAGATCGGGTCCACCAATCTCGTCCAACGCGATCGCTGCCTTGATAGCCTCGCATTGCGGCCAGCTGCGTGAGAGCCTATCGAGGGGCATTCCTCGTCGCGACACGGCTGCATAAGCCAGTCCTGTGGCCCGATTCAATCCAGCGGCGACGGCCGACGAATACAGCTTCCTTGCGTACTCAGCCAGGTCCTTTTGCCCGCTGGCCCGCGCGAAATCGACGAGCAGGGAAGCCCATTCGAAATGGTGCCCTGGTTCGGTCCATTGTCCCCTGTCTCCGGCCACCGGCACCCAGTCGGCGTCGAAATATTCACCAAGCGTCCAACTCTCCTGGTCGAAAAAATGGCACCGGAAGAGATCGATTACGCGGGCTGCGCGACGAAGATACGCGCGATCGCCGGTTGCGGCATGCCAGGCAAGGAAAGATTCAAGCATATGCATATGCGGGTTTGAGGACCGCACTCCGCTCCAGCCGGGAGTCTCGAGGAAGCCATTTAGGCTGCCATCCTCGAGATGGGAGTCGATGAAAAGGAATGTCTCCTGAGCAAGCTGAAGCGCGCCCTGGTGACCGCATCGAAAGGCATGAGCAAGCGCCAGTAGCACACAGGAATGGTCGTAAGCATCCTCCACCGGATCGGCCACGCTCCCGTTGGAATTTAGGGTGCGTACCCAGCCGCCTCGATCTGTGCGGCCGTATTTTGCAATGAAGTCGATACCGTGGTCGATGAGCTTGTCGGCAGAGCCGGTCCAGCCGAGTTCCTTGGCCACCGCAAAAGCATAGATCTGGCGAGCCATCGTTCGCATGCGCTTGGGTTTGCTTAATGGTCGCGCATCGAAACCCAAAGCTTCGTGGAAGCCGCCATGCAGATTGTCGACCCCTGCGGTAGACCACAGGGGCAGCGTTTCGTTGAAGAGCCAGTGCTCGACGCGCTTGCGCCATGATCCGCTGATTATGACCCGGTCTTCTAACGCCGTGAACTTCGTCTCGAGGCGGCCGCTTTTCTCCAGCTGTTCGACAACTTTCTTCACGTTCTGGCTGTGGCTGACCGGGGCGACGAATATCGCGTCAGGCGTCGCGACCACCGCCACATCCTTCATTCCGATCACAGCGAGCAGCCTGCCTTGGCTTCTGAGGTAGGAACTGTCGCAATCCATGGCAACGACATCACCCATTACCACGTTGCCATCGCAATCCGCGGGGCCGGCCTCCAGCAACGATTGCCACGACCCAAGGTCGTTCCAGCGGAAGGAAGCCGTCACCATCTCGATGCCCTGCGCATGTTCCATCACTGCATAGTCGATCGACGTCGAGGGGACCGCCGAGTAAAAGCGTTGGGGCAGGTAAAGACCCGCGACATCGGCTCTCATCGTCCTGAAGGCTCGTTGGGCCGTGTCCCATATCTCAGGCTGAAACTCGAGCAAAGCTTTCCGCATTGTGTCGGCACGGAACAGGAAGATGCCTGCGTTCCAATAGAACCTTCCCGACGACAAATATCCTTGTGCCGTCTCGATGTTTGGCTTTTCGACAAACCGCGAAACCGCGGCCACACCGTCGCCAGTGGCAGCAACCTCGATATACCCATATCCGGTTTCTGGATGAGTTGGCTTGATGCCAAACACGACAATGCTGCCTGAGTCCGCGGCAGGCATGCCGGCCTCTACAGTTTGCCAGAACTGGGTCTCGGTCGAAATCTCGTGATCGGATGGGACCACCAGCACAAGCGCATCGCTGCCATATTCAGAAATTGTCTGCAGAGTTGCGATGGCGACCGCTGCGGCCGTATTGCGACCCAGGGGTTCGAAAATCGGCTTTCCGCCATTCAGGCCGAGGGGACTTATGTCCGAGATGACGCGTTCAGCATGTCGTTCGGACGCTATCAGATAGATCGGCGTTTCGCTGTGAGGCCACGCCTTGAGGCGCCGAACCGTCTTCGCCAGCATGGAGCCATCCCCCGAAAGATCGTGGAATTGCTTGGGGTTGTCTTCGCGCGAGAGTGGCCACAGCCGGGATCCGACACCCCCGCTCATGACAAAACTTACGACCCGGTGTGCCATGCTTCAGTTCCTCTCAGAATGTCTGGTTGTAGGCTCCGACCTCTGGATTGCGGCGCAGGACGGCATCGATCGCCTCGAACATTTGTCGACGTCTCTCCGACGAAACGGGGCTTTCGACCACGACGACAATTTCGGGCTTGTTCGACGAAGCTCTGACCAGACCCCAAGTGCCGTCTTGAGCCACGACACGCACCCCATTCACGGTAAGCAGATCAGCCAGTGGCTGACCTGCAAACACGCTTCCGTCTCTCTTCATTTTCATGAAGTCGCCGACGACCTTGTCGACCACACAGTATTTGACTTCGTCGGGGCAGTGGGGGGACATCGTTGGGGTCCCAAAGGTTGTGGGAAGAGCACGGTAGAGCTCGGCCAGCGTCTTTCCCGGATTCCGATCGAGCATCTCGCAAACGGCGATCGCGGTGACGAGGCCGTCGTCATACCCACGACCGATCGGTGGATTAAAGAAGAAGTGCCCTGACTTCTCGAAGCCGGCTATTGCGTTAAGCTCGGCGACCCGACGTTTGATGTATGAATGCCCGGTTTTCCAGTAGTCCGTTCGTGCACCATTCTGCGCGAGAACAGGATCCGTCATGAAAAGTCCGGTTGATTTCACGTCCACTACAAATGCGGATTGTGGATGCAGGCTTGAGATGTCCCGCGCCAGCATGACGCCGACCTTGTCCGCGAAAATCTCGGTGCCCTCATTGTCCACCACGCCGCAGCGATCGCCGTCGCCGTCGAAGCCCAGCCCCAAATCGGCAGTGGTCTCCAGAACCTTGTCCCGGATCGCGTGCAGCATCTGCATGTCTTCAGGATTAGGATTGTAGTGCGGAAACGTATGGTCGAGCTCTGCGTCCAAGGGGATCACGTCACAGCCGATGTTCTCCAGCACCTGCGGCGCAAAAGCGCCGGCTGTGCCGTTGCCGCACGCAACGACCACCCGCGGCTTTCTGCGAATGCTCTTTCCGGCAGTCAAGTCTTCGATGTATCGCTGACGAAAGTCGGACACGAATTCGTAGCTTCCGCCACCCACCAGATCGAAGTCGCCGTTCAGAACAAGCGCTTTCAGCGCCGTCATCTGGTCAGGGCCAAAAGTAAGAGGTCTTTGCGCGCCCATCTTCACGCCGGTCCAGCCGTTCTCGTTGTGAGAGGCAGTTACCATGGCAACAGAAGGGGCGTTGAGCGCGAACTGGGCGAAATAGGCCGTGGGGGAAAGCGCCAGGCCGATGTCCTTGACACGTGCGCCAGCTGCCATCAGTCCGCAGACCAGCGCCATCTTTATGGACATGGAATAGCTGCGAAAGTCGTGACCGGTGATCATGTCCGGGCCTACGCCCATTCGCCGGATCAAGGTGCCGAGCCCCATGCCCAGCGCTTGGACGCCCACCAAATTGAGCTCGGGCTCTTTCTCCGAGCCCGGGTGGCCAAACCACCAGCGCGCATCATATTCTCGGAAGCCAGTGGCTTTGATGAGAGCATTGTTCTCGAACGCGAATGTGTTCGGCTTGGCTTGGCTCACTACTTTTAGGGTCACGGATACCGCTCCGAATTTGCGCCAACATTCCTAACACGCTGGCGAGCCCCAGCCGCTTCATGAATTCGGGTAGCCCTACGTCCCGGTCCGCGCCTCCTCATCCAATAGGAGATACCGATCGATGACCGAAAGTATGTCTCGTCCGGGCATGGCGACCAAGTATCGTGGAAAGCAGGTCCGCGTCGGGCGCTGATCTCAATTGTGGGACGCATGATGCCGCTGACATCAATCGGGTTCCCCTTCCAAAGGAAGGTCGATGACAGGCACTTCAGGCGCTTGGCACGTATGCTCGATAGCATTCTGCCACAAATCGAAAGAGAATCGGAGCAACTCCACCGAGCTCGGAAACGGATGACGGACTGTGCTGCATTTTCCCTCGAGGCGAGTGAAAACGGCGAGAACAACGAAAGCATGTCGGCGAAGCTCGAAATTCTCACGCAGGCGCTGGAGGCCAACCGGGCACGACACTTGCTGCTGGAACAGAAAATGTCATTTTTGACGAGGATGAGGGCCGGTCTGCCGTGATTCTTCGGTCCCATAGGGCGTAGGTCCATACGCCAATTGGCGGCGTTTACCTTCGCTCACGCCGGCGTAGTCTTTTTTAAGCTTGGGATCGTGGGACCTCGGCTCAAACGTATCATCGGTCGGACGCCATGAAGCTCCTGTATCAGGGCGGCGTGTAAGGAGGATATTCCTCCCCGCCCGCGGGAGACATTGAATGAACCGATTGTTCGCCAACCAATGGCCTTTGGCAACCAATCAACAAGCTAATGCCGAGCAGGAATTTATCGGCCTCTCGGACATAACCGGGTTTCTGAGACATTATGTCGGAACTGTTACGGCCTGTCTTGCTGCGGCTCTCTTAGTCGCATGGTTTTACAATGCGACGACCGACCCGGTTTTTACCGCCAGTACGCAGATCCTGATCGAGCCAAAGCTGCCACAACATCTGCAAGAGGGAGGCGAAGTCAATCTTTCGTTGGATACTGCGCAAGTGGAAAGTCAGATCGCAGTAATGCAATCTGAAAAAATTGCTTCCATGGTCATCGATCAGTTGAAACTGATTGAAGACGCGAATTTCAATCGCCCTCAGGCCCCGGTGCTGGTGGAGAGATTCAGGAAAATAAAGGATGTCACAGTCGAGGCTCTAGGGCTCCAGAAAAATGCCTCGCTGATCGCGCTCTGGGGACATCTCGGTTTAGGCGATCCCCAGTCGTCGGCGAAGCTGACCGACTACCAGAAGTCTCGTCTCAGCATGTTGATCTTTCGTAATGGCCTCGACGTGCGAAGGGTCGGTGTCTCCTACGCGATAGACATATCCTTCACCTCCGCCGATCCCGAGGGCGCCGCCAAGATTGCGAATGCAACGGCTGATGCCTTCGTGCACGAGCAGATCGATACCAAGGCCGAGGCTGCAAAGGAAGGCGGGGCGTGGCTAGAAAAGCGGCTTCAGCAGCTGCGCACCCAGATGAACGCGGCGATGGCGAGAGCACAAGAATTCCGTTCTCGACACGATTACAGCGTGGGTAATGGTCCCGGTGACGGCGACGGAATCAATCCCGAGCCTACCCTCGAAGAACTTGAGGTTACTGCAGACACCTATCGGAAAATGTACGAAAGCTTCCTGCAGGCGTATACGAATTCGGTAAGCCAACAATCATACCCAGTTGCCGATGCAAGAGTGATCACGGCCGCGACAGCACCGCTTTCTCCAAGCGCTCCGAAGCCGAAGCTGGTGCTGGCCTTCGCCGGTGTTGCAGGCCTCATTGTCGGCATTGGTCTCTCTTTCGCGCGGCATTCGTTCGATTGGACCATACGGTCGCCACGTCACATTCGCGACAATCTAGGAATAGAGTGCATCGGAGAATTGCCGCCCGCGGGCAAGTACAGGGAATTCGGGAACGTCGACGAGGTGACCAGATATCCCTGGTCGCGATACAGCCAGAGCCTTAGGAAGCTGCGGACCGAAATCAGCCTTGCAGAAACGAGCCACCCGGTCAGGTTCCTCGGGCTGACCGCTGTTTCGAACAGCAGTCAGAAGAGTTCCGTCGCCAGCAATCTTGCCACGCTTTACTCGATGTCCGGTTTGAAGACGTTGCTGATTGACGCCGACGTTCGGAGCTCGACGATCACTACACGGCTGCTTGGCCGTTTGAGTATCCAAGCCACAGAGTGCCAGGATCATGTCCAGTTCAACATCATGCGTGCTCCGGGGCGGCCATTCGACGTGCTTCCAAGTTCGGTGGTGGATGCCAAGAACCTGCTCGTACCCAGAAACATGCAGGCCGTCCTCTCGGACCTTAGCGCCAGCGACCCGGCAGCCTATCAACCTGCAGCTTACGACATCGTCATCGTCGATCTGCCGACGCTTGTATCTGGGGCGGATGACCTGATCGTGGGATCGGTCCTCGACGGCGTCGTGCTTGTCGCGGAGTGGGGAAAGACGCACGTCGACACGCTAGGGGAACTTGTCAGAATACTGCAAGCCACCAGGACGCAGATACTTGGCGCGCTTCTCACGAAAGCTCGGGCAATGACGTCCAAGCATCGACGCGTGGCGGCCGCACATGGCTCGTTTGGAAGCCGGCAAAACGTGTGGGGCGATCATACCTGAGTACTAGGGGGTAGAGTATCCGCTACCTCCTTTGCATTTCTTGCCGACAAGTCCCGTCCTTGGAAGAGTGTCGAAGTGGAGCAACTAGAAACAGCGACCGCCACATGACAAACGCCTTCGAAAAGCAGTCGCGACAGGGAGCCCCGATTTGGGGCCAGCCAACTGTTCAGGCGGCGGTCGAGAGCAGGGCGGTGATCTTGCATGTTGTTTCCACGCGTGACCGCGCCAGTGCAGTGTTTAATGACCTGTCGAATGTCATCGCTACAGGGACGACGAACCCTCCGACTGGGGGCCCCCTGAAACGAATCATGGATCTGATTATAGCGAGCACAGCGCTCGTTCTGGCCGCGCCGGTCATGATCCTCGTTGGCCTGTTGATCAAGGTCACGGGCGGCGGTCCGGCAATATTCTCGCACACCCGTGTCGGCTTCGGTGGGAAGCCATTCAAATGCTATAAATTCCGCTCGATGGTCGCCAACTCAGAGGAAGTTCTGCGGGCCTATCTCGAGGCCAACCCTCACGCCCGCAAGGAGTGGGAGGAGAAGCACAAGATCAGGAATGACCCCCGTGTTACATTCTTCGGGCGACTGCTGCGCAAGTCCAGCCTCGACGAGCTTCCCCAGCTCATCAACATCCTGCATGGTGACATGAGTTGCGTAGGCCCCAGGCCGATCGTCGCCGATGAGCTCAAGCGTTATGGCGAGCACCAGGAAGAATATCTTGGAACGAGGCCGGGCCTAACAGGCCTTTGGCAGGTGAGTGGAAGAAGCAGTATGGACTACGACAACCGCGTCGCGCTGGACAGTCAGTATGTGCGGCACTGGTCGGTCTGGCTCGATATCGTGATCCTGCTCAGGACTATAGTCGCGGTGATGCGCGTCGACCAGGCTTCCTAAAGGGTCGACTGATCACCCTTTGTTTCGATTCCGGTAGACCGGTAGAGACAATCCGACGAGGTAGGCGGAAGCCAATACAAATACCAGGATCAGAAATTTGCCCACGGTCACATGGCCTGGCCACCCCAGGTAATTCCAGGCAACAATTCCGATCAGAAGCAGGGCAGTCGCCGCAAGCAGCGCTGGGGCCTTGAAGCGCAACCCCAGTAGTATGCCTGCCACCGATACGGCGAATATGCTCGTGAGCACCGATATCTCCAGTGGCACCCGCAGAACCAGTTGGCTTGCCGCGGCAGGGAGTTCCGCCAGGGGCCAAGAGCCCATCGTGCGCAACTGATATGCGGCCTCGGAGCACAAGGCAAGTGTTAGAAACGGTGCTTGGAGATCCTGCTCGAAATATCGAAATCGGCCTGGATTGAGCCTAATGTTTCCTGATCATCGCCAGCGGGTCAAGTCGCGACGATTGACTGTGCCCGTCAGGCAGCTATGCAGACACATGTGGCGATCGAAGGCGGTAGCGAGTGCCGCCTATGGTTGGCGCCAACGCCGAGCCGGTCAGTTGGTACTGGGAGTAGTGGTTGTTTCCGCCTGAATGGACGCATCCGCTGCAGGTAAGCTATCCAAGCCCGACTGCGGCAGCGGGATCTCGACTTTCACGGTATCGGCTGGCTCGACAAGGGTTGTCTCTTGGGCCGCAAGCTCTTCCGTGCCACCTTCTTTCGGCCTCACAATCGTGAAGACCGGCTTGGCCCTTTTGGCGCGCTGCCTGAGGGCCAGCAGAGCGGGGGCCGCAACTTGTGTTTCGTGCAGCAACTGCACCGCGGTGTCGGATTTGCTGGTGACTTCGTTGAGCTGCTGCTGTGTCTCGCGCAAGCTCTCTGCGACTTCACTAGAATGCTGGTTGCTGAGGTTGAGGATTTCGATGTCGGTCTTGCTCATCTCTTGCCTGACCCGCAGCAATGAGGTTTCGGCCGCCAACCTGTCACTCTGCATCTGGGCGACGGTCCCCTCCAGAGAAAGTTCCCGCGGTGCCACCGCAAGGCCTTTCTGCACGAGGTTCGAGACACCCGCGAGTTCCTTTTGAATTAGCTCGATCTGTTTGTCATGGAAAGTCAGCTGCTGCTCGAGCGAGGCCAGTTCCTGTTGCAGGAACTCCTTGAGTTCGTGCAGTGAACGGAGTTGGGTTGCCAACGCATCCTTACGGATAGCGAAAATCTTGCGCTCCTGGTCCATTGCCAGCGCGATTGTCTCGTTCGAAGCCCTGTCCTTCAGTTCCGTGGGGAAGAAGACCTCCTCGCTGCCAGCCAATTCCGACTGCAGCCGCGCCTTGCGCGCGAGCAGGCTGACACTGTTCAGCGCCAGCACCCCCACATCGCCTTGGCCAGAGATGACTTCTCGTTCAAGCCGAGACACATCATCCTCGCGTATCGGCAACCCCCCGGCGATACCCAGCGCCTGCAGCACCGTCAGGCCGGGTCGATAGGGAAATTCGCCGGGTTGCTTGACATTGCCGACGATATAGAACGGTCTGTATTGGGCAATCTCCACGGCCACGTCTGGCGGACGGCCGAGACCCATGCGCTGCATCAGCCGATCGCCAATGGCGCGGGCGAGATCTCCGGGAGCGGTGCCCTCCGCCCGTATCTGCCCGACAAAAGGCAAGAAAAGCGTGCCGTCTGCACCGACAACGAAGCTGTCGTTGAGAGCTGTCCACTCGAAGATCACGTCACGCGATGCGCGCCATTCGTAGACCTTGAGCCTAACCTTGTCCTGCGGCCCAAGGAGGTACTCCGCAGCTGATACGGGCAGGGGGCAGGCAGCGACTATCGCCAATGAAATCCCTGCCGCTGTCGAAAGCAATCTCCACATTGTCTATCCCGTCCTCAGATCTTCAGGATGTATTCGGGTTCGATCCGCCCCGTGGCGATGTGCAGGATCGCGAGCGCATTGCCCCTGAGGCGGCCCCTCCGGTCGACATATGGCTCGGGCCAAAAGCTCTTTGCGAGGTTGGCGGCTATGTTCCTGAACATAAGGGGAAGCGCGAAGGAGGCTGGCACCGTCCCCTTCCGTATCAGGTAGACGGCATTGGCAACCTGGGAGTAGCCGAACCGCTTCCCGCTGACGCGCCCTGTCTTTATCCCGAGATGAACACCCAAGATTGACGTCACGCATACAACGCGACCTCTGGATCGCATTTGACTGGTGAAGTCAATGTCTTCCTGCCAGCCGTAGAGGACGAGGCGTTCGTCGAAGCGTAAATCGCCAACCAGCGAAGAACGCAACGACATGTTGCATCCGTATGCACCGACGTGATCGACCACTGACGGTCCATCTGGTTTTTGGCCATTTGATTCTCTTAGCGCAGCTTCTGCATCGTCCCAGGTGAGACCGGCATTCGCAGCCCCGTCCCTAACAACCCTGCCCATCACAACCGCCCATCCGTCATTTTCAACAAAAGCCTTTTCGACCTGCTCCAGGTATCGGCCGGATGGAACGAAATCGTCATCGAAGAATGTGATGATGTCGAAGCGCCCTAGAGAGGGCGCAAGAGCCGTGTTGCGCTGCGCGGCCAACCCTTTCGGCCCGAATACATTCGACACTGGAAAAGGACAACTTTGCGGAAGTTCTACATGGCTGGCGTCGGGTGCCGACAGTATGACCTCGTCGGGAAGTCTTGTCTGGCCGCCCAAATACCCCAGCAGGCGAGCAACCTGCTCGCTGCGGCCGAGGGTTGGGATAATCACCGCAAGTTTCATTTCTCATCCGGGCGTCGCTTCCGCCGACCGTATGACGACGCGAGGGCTCAAACAGCCTGCATAAAAGTAGGCCTGAAGAACTCGGTCTACCCCCGCGCGCCTGCTTTTGAAGTATTACCTAAAGACGGCTCACAGCCATAAGCAGTAGGCAGATATTCTACCGGAGCAATCTGTGACCGATCGGCCAACTTGCCACGTTTGTCTGGCGAAACGGAAACTGTGGCCTCAAGGTGGAAGGGGAAAATCATGCTCCATGAACGCTCTTCCGACTTGGCTATCGCGGCCAAGATCGAAACGCCCATCGAACAGTTTCCGGCTGCCCCGGCGACCGACGTCGACAGATATGCCAGGATTGCGCTCGTTCACGACTGGTGCCCAAATTTCCGGGGTGGCGAGCGGGTTCTGGCGCAAATCTGCAAGCAGTTTCCCAATGCTGAGGTGTTCACGCTTTTCGATTTCCTCCCGGCCGAGGTGAAGGAGCAGTATTTCCGCGACGTGGAGTTTCATACTTCCGCAGCCAACCGCATCCCGATGGTGCAGAAATTCTATCGGTCCCTCTTCTTCTTTTGCCCCTTCCTGATCGAACAGTTCGACGTGACCGGCTATGACGCGGTGATCTCATCCTCGGCTGCATTTTCCAGGGGGGTGATCACAAGACCTGATCAGCCGCATCTGTGTTACGTACACAGCCCCGTCCGCTATGCCTGGGACGAGCAGTTTTCCTATCTTCAGCAGGGCAAGCTCGGCTTTGGCCCAAAGGGAATACTCTACCGATATATGCTGCACCGTCTGAGGACGTGGGATACCCGAACTGCTCACGGTCCCGACTTGATGCTGGCCAATTCGAACTACGTCCGCTCCCGAATCAAGCACATCTATGGGCGTGACGCGCGCGTCGTTTTCCCCCCGGTCTCTTTAAAGGAACTGCCCTGTGTGGAGGACAAGGACGACTACTACGTATCGGCGTCCTTCCTCGCCCCCTACAAGCGCACCGACCTCATTATCAAGGCCTTCAACGAGATGCCGTCGCGGCGGCTGATCATAGTCGGCGAAGGACAGCAATCGGCCAGTCTTCGATCGCTGGCGGGTCCGAATGTCACATTTTCGGGTTTCCTTCCACGCAAGGAATACGTGGATACGATTGCCCGGGCCAAGGCGATGGTGTTTGCCGGTTGTGAGGACTTCGGCATAGCGCTCGCGGAGGCACAGGCGTGTGGGACGCCGCTGATCGCGTTCGGGCGGGGCGGCGCGGTCGATATCGCGCGGCGCCTGGGGGCAGATTCCGAGCCAACGGGGGTGCTGTTCAAGGCTCAAACCGTTGAGCACCTCAAGGAGGCGGTCAAACGGTTCGAAGAACACAGCCGCCTAATCACGCCCCAAGCCTGCGCCAAGAACGCGCAGCGCTTCTCAGAAGAGAATTTCGACCGGGCTATCCTGGAATCGACCGGGGCCGTCCAGGCACTTCACGGAATCATGTGAGTTCGCGTGCCCGGAAGAAGTTAGCTTCTGTATCGATGCCGTCAGCTGCGGCCATCGCGTCGAGGTAGCGCAGAGCGCTCGCCCTCCAGCTGTAGGCGGACGCTCTGGTTTTTCCCTTCGCTGCCATCTGCAGGCGCAGCGCCTTGGAATTGCGGAGCCCCATAAATCGATCGAACCATGCCTGCGGATTGTCGGCAGCAGCATAAATAGCCGCATTTCCGCAGACCTCTGGCAGGCTGGCGCGATCGGACACCACTACCGGACAGCCGAGGGCCATCGCCTCGACAACCGGGAGACCAAAGCCTTCCGTCAGGGAAGGAAAGGCCAGGCAAAGCGAGTCCATCAGCAGCGCAGCCAACTCGCTGTCGGAAATGCGTCCGAGCCAACGGATGTTTGAGGCTTCAGGCTTGGCGGATCCGGTCTTGAAAATATGAGAATCCGACATGCCTACAACCGCGATCTTCAGTCCAGCTTTACCAAGGCGGTCAGCCATTGCGAGAATGAGGCCTACATTCTTGTGGGGCGCGGCGCTGCCTATCATGACGATAGTTTCGGGCGAAGCGGCCAAACGCGTCGCTGCCGAATGTTCGGCCTTCCACTGAAAAACATGTTCATGGCCATTTGGAGCAACGAAGGCCTTTTGCGCTGGAACGATGTCGCGGCGAACCAGTTCGCCCAGCGAAAAATTGGAAACCGTCGAAATGTTGCATGCCGTCTTGCCGAGGCAGGGTAGCAGCGCTTTATAGGAACTTCTGAAGCCAAATGAATAGCTCTGCGGGGCATTCCAGACATTTGCATCATGAATGCAGACGATATGCTTCCGGTACAGCAGCGGCCCTGTATTGCACAGGCTGAGCAGCCCGCCACCGTGCAAGGAGATGGCTAGCTGAGTCTGCTCCCACAGATGCCCACCCGTGCTGCCGATCTCGCAAGGTTGGATAGAATTGAGCGAGATGTCCGCGCTGCCCGGCGGATAGTGGAGCCGGAGCTCAAGTCCACGGGTGAGGGGTGCCCGCTCGGAGATCAAAGCATCCAGCGATCGGACGATCTCTCTCGCATAACGCTGGACCCCGGTTGTCGGTTGGGAAAGGAAACGTCCGTTGATCGTCCAGTGCCGTGCCATGTCACCCTCTCAATGTCCTTAGTTTGGAACCGCGATCGCGTGCGGTCACTACGGCCGTTGGGTCATCCGGACGCGCCGAGGATCATCCAGCTAGGCTAGGGCAGACGATGGAACTACCTCAAACGTTTGAGGGCCCTCGCGTTTGCGGGAGTGTTAGTCTCGCTGGTGGTCCGGTTGAGCGGAGAAGGTGATGGGCAAATTTGAATTTGATGCGGCGCCGGCGCGCGGGCCTAGCAACTTGAACGGGCACAGCGCTGCCGCAGTGGTGGCAAGGTCACTTCCCGAAGGCCCGCAGAACCTGATTGGCCACCCCGGTCGGAAGATGGCCGATTTCGAGCCGCCAAGGCGGCGCTGGACAATAAACGGGGACTTCACCATCCTTAGACGCAATGGGGTAGCGCGTTATGCCCGTGAGGTGACGATGGCGCTCGACGCCCTCATTTCAGAAGGGCATCCCCTCGGCAGAGACCTGGAAATCGATCTGGTGGTGCCGCGCCCGCTTGCCGAACCTCTTCATCTGAAAGCTATATCCGTGCGGGTTGTTCCTGAGTTCAACAGGCCCAGATTACCCCAGTTCTGGGTTCAGGCACAGTTGCCTTGGCATGTGCCTGGAGGACTACTTAGCTTTTGCAATCTCGCACCGGTCGTGCTGAGACGTCAGATTGCATGCATCCATGACATGCATACAAGGCTGATGCCGTCGAGCTATGGGCGAGGATTCCGTTGGGCACACCGCTTGATCCTTCCGCTGCTCGGCAGGCGGGCTGCACGGATCACCACGGTTTCGCAGCTCTCGCGCAGTTACCTGGTCAAGTTCGGGATCGCACGGGAGGAAAACATCGTCGTTACCTACAATGGAAGCGACCATGCAAAGAAGTGGGATCCAACAAGATCGTCCCTGACTGTCAATCGGGGCAGGCAATATGTTGTTTGCCTCGGCAGAGGCGATCAAGAATACAAGAACATGGGGCTTCTTGCCAAACTTGCCTCTTTCCTGGATGAGATGGGTCTCGACCTCTGGATGCCAGGCGATATCGACGAGACTACCGTCTTGCGGCACGTCCCAGAAATGCCGGAAAATCTCATCCTTCTTGGACGCATAACCGATCACGACTTCAAGAAGGCGCTCGAAGGCGCTGTTTGCTTCCTGTTTCCATCACGCATCGAAGGTTTTGGGCTGCCTGCCATCGAGGCGATGGCGTCGGGTTGCCCAGTAGTAGCCTCGACTTCGCCGTGTCTGCCTGAAATCTGCGGAGATTCCGCGCTCTATGCGGATCCTGACGACGTCCAGTCATGGGCCGAGAACGTTCGCCAGCTATCGGTCGATCCAGATTTGCGCAAGCGAATGGTTGGCAAGGGGCATGCCAGGGCGAGCAGCTATTCCTGGCGGTGGATCGCGTGGAAATATCTCGAGCTTATGATCCAGGTCGACGCGGATTTCGAGGAAGCCTACGGGTAAATCACAACCCGTTGCAGTTACCCGATCGGATGTTGCGCCAAGTACATGTCAATTCCATCGATATTCCGCTGTCATCACTTTTCCGGTCCCTGAACCTTCGGTGCGGCAAACAAAAAGTTATGCCCGCCTGATGGCCAGGTTGAGGTCTCCAAAAGAGGTAAATCGAAGCTTCCCATACCCGTATAGGCAAATTGCTTCCGGCTGCCACAGTTCCGAGTATCCCAATATTGAAAGTCGTGAAAGGAGGCATGATCGCCATGTCGGTTCGTCTCGCAGCAGCTGCTGCTCTATGGCTGATAACAGCCGCGCCCGCATCCGCCGATTTGATCTGGGGCGTGAACGGCCATCCGGTAGTTTCCTATCCGGACGTCCCGATCGGGAAACAACTCGATTTCATCAAAGATCTTGGCCTCAAATCATATCGGGTCAACGTCACTGCTGAAGATGAAATGGATACTCTTGCTCAACTCGTTAAGGCCGGGAAAGCAAGAGGCATCGAAATCCTGCCGGTCATCACACCTGGACTGGACTTGGACAAGGACGGGCCGGACGAACTCTACAGTGAGGCCCGGAAATTGGCGGTCACCCTTGGCACCAGGTTCAAGAACGATATCCGCGCTTGGGAACTCGGCAACGAGATGGAGATCTATGCCATCATAAAGCCCTGCGAGAAACGTGATGACGGATCGCAGTATCCATGCGGGTGGGGGCCTGCCGGCGGAACAGGAGTGCTCGACTACTACGGTCCGCGCTGGGCCAAGGTTAGCTCAGTCCTAAAGGGCCTGTCCGATGGCATGACGGCAGTCGACCCGAGCATAAGAAAGGCAATGGGTACGGCTGGATGGGGCCATACCGGCGCCTTCGCGCGAATGAAGCAGGACGGGATCGCCTGGGACATCTCGGTCTGGCACATGTATGGGGAAGATCCCGAATGGGCTTTCCGCGAGATTTCCACCTACGGCAAGCCAATCTGGGTCACCGAATTTAACAATCCCTACGGGAGCCAGCGCAGCGAGCGGCAGCAAGCTGACGGTGTCAAGCAGGCGATGACGCGGTTTCGCGAGCTCCAGGACAAGTACAAAGTCGAAGCAGCATATATCTACGAGCTGCTGGATGAGACCTATTGGGCTCCAAGCTTCGAAGCCAATATGGGGCTGGTCAGACTCGCCCCCACCAAGAATGGCAAATGGGCAGCTGGAGAACCGAAACCTGCCTACAAGGCGGTTCGTGACATCACTCGCGGGCCGCTGCCGCTGCCCAGACCGAACCGGGATTGCGACGCGGACGCCACGTTTGCCGATGGATTCAACTATGTCCGCCAGGCAAGTTTTGCCTATTGCCTCGTCCTGGGCCATGACGGCGATGCCGCAAGCTTGAACCGTTGGTCAGCAGCGCTCAAGAACGGAGATGCCAGGCTTATCGATGTGGTCATGGAAATGATCCGCACCGAAGAATTCGAGGACAAATATGCCACGATTGGCCTGACGGACCGTGCCTATATCGCTTTCCTCTATCTGCTGCTGTTGGATCGCCCTGCGGACAGTTACGGGATGGAAACTTATGCCCGTCAGTTGCGGGTAGGATCAATGACGCGCGATGCCGTTGCATTGGGTATAGTCACTTCGAGCGAGTTCAAATCCCGGCATGCTGCCATGCGCGACGCCTCGGATTTGCCAGCACCCGGCTGATCAAGGCAACACCGCTGGTTTACGGCGGGCGGGATCATCGCAAGTCGCTTGCCTTCTGCCAGTTGCCACGAACTTGGGGCCCGCGCCGCCAGATCACCATCGAAAGGCTGAGCCTGGACCTCCACGAAAGAAGTAGCAAACGGTTACGCCTCCTCCAACAGGGCATTCTGACCGCCTATTGGCGTTCTCGCGCAGCCTTTTGCGCCCGGTTAGCCTCCGGGCAATCAATCCAAATTTAGAGGGGTGCACGATGAAAGTCATGGTGACCGGCCATCAAGGCTATATCGGCTCGGTGATGGTGCCGATGCTGCTTCGCGCGGGGCATTCGGTGACGGGCTATGACGCTGATTTGTACCGGCGCTGCACCTTTGCCGCGGGAGGGGAACGGGCATCCGTCCCCTCGATCCAAAGGGACGTGAGGGACGTGCACCCGAGCGATCTCGAAGGTTTCGACGCTGTCATCCATCTGGCGGCTCTTTCGAATGATCCGCTTTCCAATCTCGATCCGGACGTTACTTACGAGATCAACCACAAGGGCAGTGTTCGTTTCGCCAAGGCGGCCAAAGAAGCGGGCGTGTCACGCTTTCTCTTCGCCTCGTCGTGCAGCAACTACGGCCAGGCGGGTGACGACATGGTGGACGAAACCGGGGAGCTGAATCCGATCACTCCCTATGGGTGGTCCAAGGTGCTTTCGGAGCGGGATATTTCCGAACTGGCCGACAGCAACTTCTCGCCTGTCTATTTCCGGCCTGCCACTGCCTACGGCCTGTCGCCCCGGCTCCGCTTTGACATCGTGCTGAACAATCTGGTCGCCTGGGCGGTGACCAAAGGCGTGATCCTCCTGAAATCCGATGGGACGCCGTGGCGGCCGATCGTCCATATCGAGGATATTTCCAGAGCGTTTATCGCCGGGCTCGGGGCTAGGCGGGATGTGATCCACAACGAAGCCTTCAATGTGGGGCAGACGGAGCACAATTACAGGATTCGCGACATAGCCGAGATAGTCGCCGACGTGGTGCCCGGCTGCCGCCTGGAGTACGCGTCGGATGCCGGGCCGGACAAACGTTCCTACCGCGTAAGCTTCGAGAAAATTGCACGCGCCCTTCCCAGCTGCAAGCCGCAGTGGGACGCCCGCAAGGGCGCGGAGCAGCTCTACCGGGCTTATAGACAATCGAATGTCACGCCGGAGGAATTCGAAGGGCCGCGCTTCCAGCGTATCGGTCACATCAGGTACCTTTTGACCAACGGACTTCTGGACGAGCGCATGCGTGTCGCCAATGCCTCAAGGAGGCTGGAGGTTGTGACGGGCTAGTTCAGATGGAACATGTGGATCCTGCCGGGGTGGGCTCATCGCCGACGGCTGTCGGCTTCGGTCAGGAAATCTACGACCTGGCCGGACGGCTCTTTCCGATTTGCAGAAGCATTACGGGCGATGGGGTCCGAGAAACCTTGGACGTGCTGTCCGGGCATATTGACTTGCAACAGCATGAGGTCCCCACGGGCACTCAGGTGTTCGACTGGACTGTTCCCAAGGAATGGAACATCCGCTCGGCCAGGATCACTGCCCCCGATGGGCGGACCGTCGTCGATTTCGCCGATTCCAATCTCCACGTTGTCAATTACAGCTTGCCCTTCAAAGGCATCCTGCCGCTCAACGAGTTGAGGCCACATATCTACACGTTGCCCGAGCAGCCCGAAGCGATCCCATACCGCACCAGCTACTATTCCCCGACATGGGGTTTCTGCATGGCGCACAATCATCTGATGGAGATGTCCGACGAATTCTACCAGGTGGAGATCGATGCTGAGCTCAAAGAGGGCAGTTTGACATATGGCGAATACCTGCATCGCGGACAGACAGAGCGGGAGTTCCTCCTTTCGGCCCACATATGCCATCCGTCACTTGCCAACGATAACTGTTCGGGCCTCGCTCTGCTTGCAATCCTCGCGAGGACGCTCAGGACTAGGAGGACCAAATACAGCTATCGTTTCCTCTTTGCTCCGGGCACGATCGGCGCGCTGACATGGCTGTCCCGCAACGAGACCCGCGCACAACTCATCGACCACGGTCTTGTGCTTTCATGCGTCGGCGACGCCGGTTGCGTGACATACAAGCGCAGCCGCAGAGGCGACGCCTTCATTGACCGCGCCATGGCAAATGTGCTCCGACACGAGCCCGGGGCTAAATTGATGGATTTCTCTCCCTACGGCTATGATGAAAGGCAATATTGTTCGCCGGGCTTCAACCTTCCCGTCGGCATGTTCCAGCGTAGCGTGCACGGAACTTTCCCCGAGTACCATACTTCGGCTGACAACCTCGACTTCCTCAGGCCGGACTGCTTGCAGAATTCATTTCGCATCCTCAATGACGTGATCGACGTCGTCGAGGAGGACTGGACGCCGTTGAATCTCTTCCCCAAGGGCGAACCGCAACTCGGCCGGCGCGGTCTTTATGCCGCCTTGGGAGGGCACAAATCGTCGGGCATAACCTCGATGTCCCTGCTCTGGGTGCTCAATCTTGCGGACGGGCAGCACTCGCTTTTGGCGATGGCTGAGCGCTCCGGCCTGTCGTTCAAAGAGTTGGCCGCGGCTGCGACCTTGCTTTCGGAGCACGGGCTCCTGGACGCGCCCCTATAGTGCCCCGCCGGCGGTTCGCTGCTTGAGCAGCGGCCACGTCCTGTCCCTTTCCGACATCGCTGTCGGCATCAAAGGCCAGCTTATTGAGAAGACGGGATCGTTGTAGCGGAGGCCTGTCGACGCGTGCGGCGTATAGAACTGCGATATCAGATACGAGACCTCGGTATCATCCGTGAGCGTCTGGAGACCATGCGCGCATCCGGCGGGAATATAGATCTGCCTCATGTTCGCGGGCGTCAACTCGCAGCTCAACCACTGGTAACGTGTCGGCGAGTTCGGACGCATGTCCACCACGACATCGAAAATTACGCCGCGTACGCAGGAGACGAGCTTTACCTCGGCATAGGGTTCCTCCTGGAAATGTAATCCCCGCAGCGTTCCTTTTTTTACCGAATGTGCCCTGCTGTGCTGGACAAAGCGCGTAGCCAATCCGAAATCGGCCATCTCCTTTTCGCAGAACAGACGAGTGAAGGATCCGCGGTCGTCGATTACAGACGTCGGCTCGATCAACCAAACACCTTTCAACTCCGTCTCGGTAAACTGCATGTCACCACCAAGCCCCTTCGGTCGGCAAATACCGACAGGAATTCTGGCATCGCAAGCACCAGCCGGAAGAGCTACCTAAGCCTTAGGCGGCTTCGTCGATAGCGGTATGCGGGATCGACGATCTTACCCGTTCGGCTGCGTAATGGCGCCGTAGCCTCATCTGCTTGCCCTTTAAGGATTAAGGCAGCCGACACATTGGCAAATCGAACGCCAAAGCGCTCCGCCTTAGCCTTCAGTTACACGCTCGGGAGCGCGCAGGGGCGGCAGGCTCATCGTCAGACCACAGCGTCTCCGTTTTCTTCCATGTAGGCGGACAAGGAGCAGACAATGAACATTCAGGCCGTCGAAGTCGTTCGCGATCACAATACGATACATAGCAATGTCGGCTGCAGGCTTTGCGGATCGCGCCTGCGGCACAAGCTGGTCGATCTCGGCATGTCGCCGCCTTGCGAGAGCTTTCTGCGGGCTGACCAACTGGACGAGATGGAACGCTACTACCCATTGAACGTCCTGGTTTGCGATACGTGCTACCTGGTGCAGCTCAAGGAATATATGAGCCCCGACTCCATCTTCAGCGAATATGCCTATTTTTCCTCTTTCTCGACAAGCTGGGTAGCTCATGCGAAGGCCTATTGCGAGGGGATCACAAAACGCCTTGGCCTTGGTTCCAACAGCCTGGCGGTGGAGCTCGCCAGCAATGATGGCTACCTGCTTCAGCATTTCTTGCCCCTAGGCGTTCCCGTTCTTGGTGTCGAACCAGCCGCCAATGTTGCGCGCTCAGCGATCGAGAAGGGCGTGCCAACCAGGGTCGATTTCTTCGGGGTCCGCCTGGCACTTCAACTGGTGACCGAAGGGCTTCGCGCCGACCTCATCATCGGCAACAACGTCCTAGCCCAGGTGCCGGACCTCAACGACTTCGTGGCCGGAATGAAGATCCTCCTCAAGCCGGAAGGCGTCATCACCCTTGAGTTCCCCCATATTGAACGGCTGATGGCCGAAAACCAGTTCGACACCATCTATCACGAGCATTTTTCATATTTCTCATTGCTGACCATCGAGGTGATGGCCGCTCGCCACCGGATGCGAGTCATCGACGTCGAGGAACTGCCTACGCATGGCGGCTCGCTTCGTGTCTACCTCGCCAACGAGGACAGCGGTCGCAGTGTAAATGAACGTGTTGCCCAAGTCCTTGATCGAGAAAAGCGGCACGGATTGACGGAAATGGCCACCTACGCCTCGTTCGGCCAAAAGGCACAGCGCGCCAAGCGAGATCTTTTGGCGTTCCTGATTTCGGCCAAGAACGAAGGCAGGAAGATCTGCGGCTATGGCGCGCCTGGTAAGGGCAACACGTTACTCAACTACTGCGCAATCGGCCCCGATTTCCTCGACTTTACAGTCGACCGAAATCCCTACAAGCACGGCCGCTTCACGCCAGGCATGCACATTCCCATCAAGCCGATCGACGCGATCGATCACGCGAAGCCGGACTACATATTGATCCTGCCATGGAACTTGAAGGACGAGATTATCCGGCAGATGCATCACACCGCCGGCTGGGGCGCGAAATTCGTTGTGCCGATTCCTTTCGTGACAGTGATCGATCCATCGGAGTTACCGAAATGAAAGTCGTGCTTTTCTGTGGTGGCCGCGGGACACGGATACGCGACTATTCCGACAGCATACCGAAACCGATGATCCCGCTAGGCCATCAGCCCATCCTGCGCCACGTCATGCAGTGGTACAGCGATTACGGGCATGACGAATTTATCCTGTGTCTGGGCTACAAGGCCAACATCATCAAGGACTTCTTCCTGAACACGAAGCCACAGACCTTTTCTGACTGCGTGGTCACGCAGGGCGGCCGGGACGTCAAGCTGCTCGGCGACATCGTCAGGGACTGGAGCATTACCCTGCTCGACACAGGCATCTGGCGCAACATTGGAGAGCGCCTTTGGGCCGCCAGGGACCATGTCAGGAACGAGAATATGTTCATGGCCAACTATTCAGATGGGCTGACCAATGTCGACCTCGGCGACATGATCGCTAAATTCGAGTCGAGCGGCAAAATCGGATGCTTTCTCGCTGTACGGGCGCCGCTGACATATCATTTGGCCGACATAGCTGAAGACGGCCGTGTGCGGGAGTTCCGCACAACGGAGACGTCTGAGATCTGGATCAATGGTGGCTATTTCGTGTTCCGGCCTGAGATCTTCGATTACATGCGTGACGGCGAGGAACTCGTCCTCGAGCCGTTCAAGCGATTGATCGATGACAACATGCTCATGGCCTACAAACACGAGGGGTTCTGGCGTTCGATGGATACGCTGCGCGATTGGCAGTCGCTCGAGGACATGGTCGAAAAAGGCGACATGCCCTGGAATCGCAAGATCACCGACGAGAAACTTAGACGCAGCATGGTGATGGCTGCATCATGAAGGGGCTTGGCCTCGCGCGCCGAGGGGAGGAACTTTCGGTCCTCTGCCTTGGAGCCCACTCCGACGACATCGAAATAGGCGCTGGAGGCACAATTCTCAGCCTGATTGCTTCGGGAGTGAAACTCCACGTCCATTGGTGCGTGTTGAGCGGCGGCGGTCAGCGATCGGCCGAAGCCAGGGCGTCGGCCAAGGCTTTCCTTCAAGGCTCCAACTCGTCCCATGTCGACGTCGCGGATTTTGAGGACAGCTACTTCCCAGTTCAAAGTCGACAGATCAAACACTGGTTGATTGATGTAAGGTCAAGGATCGATCCCGACGTCGTGTTCACACACGCCAGGCTCGATGCCCACCAGGACCATCGGGAGGTCAACCAGCTGACTTGGAATGTCTTTCGTGACCAACTCGTGCTCGAATATGAGATCCCGAAGTGGGACGGCGACCTTGGCCAGCCCAATGCATACGTGCCGCTTGCGGCCGACGTCCTGGAACACAAGATCGAGCTTCTCCATGAGCACTTCGGGACGCAGCGTTCCAAGGACTGGTTCGACCGTGATACCTTCGTTGGGCTTGCGAGATTGCGCGGAATGGAATGCAGGGCGCCGGAGCATTTCGCTGAGGCGTTCACTGTCAGAAAGGCGAGAATTTTCTAGCAGTGGCCGATGTTTATCGGGGAGGTGGGGCTTCCCAGGCAAAACCAGGCGCCAACCCGCTGCACAGGGCTGGGGGTGGGGCCACAGTGGGGAACTCCCGTCGCTAGTTATTTGGGCGAGCCGATGCGAGACCGAGGACAGCCCCGAGACGAAGAGACGGCAGGCCGGTACCCAACCCGCGGATGAGAGGCTGATCAACCGTCATCTCTGAGCTCCACCCCAGCTCTGTGCAGCTTCAGTCGATCCGACCGCATGGCAAACCTGCCAAGTAGGCGAGCCTTGTTGCCTTCAACCTTAGCAGGCAATATGAGAGACTAGCTCGCCGCCGCTGAAATTCGCACATCGTTGCCTTCGTTAAATCGACGGAAGACCACCTGGGACGGGCGCCCGATCAAGAGCCGGTCCGTTCCCGATTCCAGGGCCTGCGCATACACCGCCAATGCGCTGTCGACGGCTTCTATGGTCTTCATGATCGCCGCATTGTCGTGAGTATAGCTGACGACCAATGACGGCATGAGCACTCCGCGTTTGATCGTTTCTTGAAGGAAAAGGGAGCGATATGCCTGCGACGGCTTGCCATCGCGATCGAGCGTGGCAAACGCCAAGCAGCAGGGGCGGCCGACGACCTTGAAGTGGCCATCCACGCCGTGACGTCTGGCAGCTTCCGTGATCCCATCCCTAAGCTTTGTGCCCTGAAGGTGCAGGTGCTCGATGACAGGCTCGGTCTGGTACGTTCGCATGGTCGCGATAGCCGCCGCAAGCGCATGGGTTTCCGCGCCGTGCGTGGTCGACAGCAGAAACACCCTTGGTCGGTCGGTATGCTCCAAGCCACCAAGCCGCATGTATTCACGCTTGCCTGCCAGGGCAGAGACCGAGAAGCCATTCCCAAGCGCTTTGCCGAACGTCATAAGGTCCGGTTCGATGCCATAGAGTTTCTGAGCTCCGGCTGCATGCCACCGAAATCCGGTAATCATTTCGTCGAAGATGAGCAGCGCGCCTTTTTCCCTGCAAAGACGCTGGACTTCATGCAGGAAGCCGTCTGCTGGATCGTCTCCGCGGGACGGCTCGAGGATAAAGGCGGCCAGCTTGCCCGGGTATGTGTCGAACAGATCTTTTACGCTAGCGATATCGTTGTAGCGGAAGGTGACGGTAAGATTTCGCACCACCTCCGGAATGCCCGCGTCCATCGGTGTGGTTCCAATGAACCAGTCGTCGGTCGAAAAGAATGGATGGTCGGCGCAACAGGCGACAAGATCGCGGCCCGTGTAGGCGCGAGCAAGGCGCACGGCGCCGGAAGTGGCATGCGAGCCATCTTTGCAGAATTTGACCATCTGCGCGCCGATATGTTCCACAAACGTCTCAGCGCAGTCGACTTCGATCCTTGCGGGTCGCGTGAAATTTGAACCCCCGGGTAGCGCCGCCTCCACGGCTCTCAACACTGTCGGGTAGGCATGCCCCAACCCGACGGAACGGTTGCCCATGCCATATTCAATGTACTCGTTGCCGTCGACGTCCCAGACATGGCATCCAAGACCACGCTCAATGAAGCCCGGTGCGAGAATGGGATACTGATCATCGCCCTTCGCGTAGGTGTGGCAGCCACCCGGGATCAGTTGGCGCGCGCGATCTTGCAACCGGACGGACTTGCGAAAAAAAAGGCTCTGTTCAGACATGTGTGACACTCCAGCAGCGCGTAAAGTGTACATGTCTGGTTCAGAATTTCGCGATCACCAAAAGGCTGGAGGTTAGCACTTATGGCGGATATCAGAAGCTAATCCTAGCATTCATCTCGAACGCGAGACCAACCACAAAAAAGGTAAATGGTGAAGAAGCCACGAAAAATACGGTCCGCCGAGGTGAACCCCAGGGCGGGCCGTCTGAACCAGGATCACTCTGCCGCGGAAGCGCTTTCCCCGAAAAGGTCGTTGACCTTGTAAGCGACCTCTGTCCTGTTGGTCGCCTTCAGCTTCTTCATGATATTTCGGATGTGAACCTTCACAGTGCTTTCGCGCAAGTTCAGTTCGAAGGCTATGATTTTATTCGCCTTGCCGCGCCGAAGCGCCTGAGCCACTTCAGCTTGTCGGTGCGTGAACATAGTGGTCAATGGACGGGTGTCGCGGCTGCCTGAATCGATCAGATGCCGCATGGACAGCACACTGCTGGCCGGTACGAAGATGCCGCCAGCCGCTGCAAGGTTGACAGCTTCGACGCAGACATCAATGCCGACAGAGGTTGGGATGTATCCGCGAGCACCGCATTCAAGTGCTGTCAGTATCTGTGCGAGTTCTTCCGAGTCAGCTAGTAGTATTACCGGAACATACTTGAATTCTGATGAGATCAACCTGATCTCATCTCCGATGTTTCTATCGGTAACTTTGCGTCCGCCAACATTAAATAAAATGGCAGTTAAAGGAGGGTGTGCATCCTTCTTTATGCGCCATTCCTCGATGGTGCCCATGGCGGCAACGGCCATGCCAAGATCGTGATCCTCAAGGGCTGATGCCAGACATTCCCGGTCCAAGGCCCTTCCGTCCAGAATAAGGAGGCATTGTCTATCTGCCTGTTGGTTTTCTCTTCTAGTACTGCTCGACAAAATTTCTGGTTGATTTGTCGAAGCAGCATTATGCAGTCCAACTGTGGTGCCCATTGTAGTTACCCCAACCCTTTTGCCACACAAGACCGCCGATGCGGCCGACACGACTCCCTCAATTTTCTAATTTCTTGAAAGCTTTCCGCCCAGCCCATCGCGAAGGCCCAATCAGGGTGTCTCCTGTCTTGAGCGTTCGCGTTTTCCCCTACGCCAACTCAGAATTGAGTAGTTTATGCTTTACAAGCGGTCGCTAATCTAAGTTAATTTTTTGGTAATTATTTAATTCTGCAGCAGAAGCCGCGCTGATTGGCTCGGGCTGGGATCACGCGTCCGGCAGGCGAATGACGATGGTCGGAGCCGTCATGTTCATCCGACAGGCGATATCTGGGCCCAAGAGTCCTTCTGTGGCGTCTTACCCCAAAGGCTTCATCGACACGCACGTCACTCAAGACAAACATTTGGTTTGTCTGACGTCTGCCCAGGGCGTACTCGGCCTGTCTGCCGAAAGCAGCAGGGTAGGGGGAACCGCTCGCCCCGGCGGCTCCCCCTAGTGGTTTGTGAGCGCAGTCAGGATAACAAACAAAAGCCGCCTTCCAGCATGGCTGATAGGCGAACGGACGCTGACAAACCCCAAATGGATTGCGCTTGAACCTCAGGCGTTTCCGTGGGGGGCAGTCTCGTTTAGCCACTGCCCGTCGCTCTCACCGCTATGCATCACAGTTTCGAAGGCGTCGAGCAACTTCTTGGCAGCTTTGTTGGCAACGTGGGTTTCGGGGTACTGGGCCGTCACTGCCCGCGCACGCTCGTAAATTTCCTTCAGCTGCTTGACCTGCTTGGGTCCAAATGCGCCTACAACCTGGCTGGTCATACCGCTTCTCCTCCTCATGCTGAAACTCTGGAGAACCCGCCCGTTGCCCAGAGCCCCCGCCAGTCCACAATTAACACGCCGTTTCGCGATTGAAAGCCGAGACACCCCGCGATCTGTGTATAAGAGTGACATTTCTCGCGGTCGAGGCGTTCTTTGGTGGGCCCTCGCGAAATAAGGGCTAGCCGTTTGCAGGAAGGGGTAGGCCGGAATGCGAAAAGGCCCACATATCGAAGCATCTGGGATGTGTCAGACATAGTGTGGAATGCGGGACTACGTCGTTTGGGCCTCTTGCCCGGATATCCGTCTGTCGAAATATTCATCTTGAGAAGCGTGTTTCGTAATCGTCACCGGACCAACCGAGCGAAAGGCTCGATCCGCAATGCAGGTGTCCGTGCCGGGTCTGCTGGTGTGCGTGGCTGTTCTGGCCATTGCATACTATTCTCGTGGGGTGCTGATAGTCGGACTGATCGCTTCCCAGGCGTTCGGAGCGACGGCCGTCTTGACCCTAACCTTTCTGGGCGGGTCCTCGCCATTGATCTACACAATGTTCGAGGCTCTGCTGGTGGCAGCTGTCGCCGCGAGACGCCGTATCTGGTTTGACCTTGGAAGCGTGTTCGGGAGCATCCGCCCGGTCTGGATTCTCGCAAGTCTGATGTTTTATGCCATCATCGGAGCATGGCTTTTCCCAAGATTCTTCGCGGGGCAGACTGCGGTCTTTGTCCAGTCGAAAATCCGCGGGACCGTTGTTGAGGCTTCGCTGGCCCCAGTTTCGGGCAACATTTCCCAAACTGGCTATTTCATTCTCGGCGGGCTCACCACCATCGCGCTTTGCACCCTGCTGTTGCATGCTGACCGGCTGGACCAGATACGCCGGGGATTCTTCTTGTGGTGCGGCCTGCACGCCGCCATGGGAATAGTCGATTTTGTCGGCAAGAATGCAGGCGTGGGCGACGTGCTCGCCCCGATCAGAACCGCCAATTATGCGATAATAAGCGATGCTTACGAGGCCGGTTTCGCGCGCATTACAGGACCTTTCTCCGAGGCCTCGTCGTTCGCGGCCGCCTCCCTGGCTTGCCTGGCTTTTTGCTATACGTACTGGAGGAGGACCAAGTCGCCTCTTGCTCAGTGGCTGTCAGGAATCCTGCTTTTTCTGACCATTCTGTCGACTTCTTCGACCGCCTATGTTGGCCTCACCCTGCTGTGTATTCCGGTCGCCCTCTCGATGTCGGCATCAGTCCTTCGGGGAAAGGTCGAGCGGGCGGAGATTTTGATAGCCGTCCTCATGGCTATTGGCGCGGCCGCCATTATGGGCTTCTGCCTCTATCGAGCCGACGCGCTAGATCCCTTCGTCAGGCTTATTAACAGCACCATCATCAACAAAGCTGATTCCGCCTCGGGACATGAGCGCACTTATTGGAACCTCAAAAGCCTGCAGTCCTTTATCGACACCAGCGGCCTTGGGGTTGGTTTCGGCAGTTCGAGGGCCTCAAGCTGGCCGATCGCGGTTCTGTCCCAGCTTGGCTTCGCCGGATCGCTGACGATGGCGATGCTGCTCGGTGTCCTGGCCAGGGGGTTGGGCGGTGTGCAACAAAGGGTAGCGCCTGAGACAGCTGCTGTCGTGATGAGCATCAGGAACGCCGCCTTCGCCGGCATAATTGCCAACTCGGTGTCAGGTGGTAGCGCCGACCCTGGTATCCTATTCTTCGTCGCACTCGCCGTTGTCTCCGCGACAAGAGCCAGTGCCTTACGCACGGCGGCGGGTTTCGAGCGACACAGTCGGTATCACGCGGCGAAGGCCATGCCCGCCATCGACGTCGCCTAGGCCGCCGGCGCGCCCGATGATGTCGTGCCGAGAATGTTTGCCTCGTCCGTGCGCCAACGATCGCGAAAAATTGAACTACTGCTTTCGCAGGCGATCTGGAGGATATCGCAGCCTTTTTGGGAAGTTTGCACGCCACCCCCGCACCCGTACTTTAGAGCGGGTAGCTACGGAGAGTGGTATGAATCAGGCGCAATTCGAAGCGACAGGAAGCGCGCCGATACCTCAGCCGCGTCATGTGGCGGGCACAGGGCTGCAAGTGACTTGGTTCGGCCAATGGAACGTACGGCTGGACGATGCGCTCTCACGGCTGCCCGCGTCCGATGCCTGCCCGCACGGGCTGTTCCGGTTGCTTGCCAGCAATACGATCGGTCACAGGAAACGCATCGCGCTTGTCCATGAGGAAAACACGCCTGTCGCGATCGCGGCGCTCCGCCGGACTCCGGACGAGCGCTGGGTGCCGGTCACGCACTACATCGTTCCCGGTTTTGTCCTGCCGTCGCAGCCAGGCCGGGTTCTGGACGCGGTCGCGAGCTTGGGCGTTACGGTCGACCTCGGATTCTGGCGTTCGGAGCAAGGGCCGCAGAGCCATGGCGCCGTGCGCCGATTCTGGTCCGAGCCGAGTTTCGGGATGGATACGGCAGACGATTTCGAGGCCTATTGGCGAAAGACGGGGGAATTATACTCCATTCGGGCGGCGCGTAGAAAATGCGGTGGTTTTTCTGTCGGCCTTAATCAGCCAGGCGCGGCCGAGTTGATCATCGAGGAGTGGGGCGAGGCCTGGGGGGTTGACCGAGATGAGATTGCGGATCGCGTGGCAGCGGCGGAGTATATGGAAAATGACGGCCGCCTTGTTTCTATTCTTTTGATGGATGAAGATAGAAAAGTTGGTGGAATTACCTGCATAATACATGACGATGAGCTCGTTCATGGCGTGCCATTTAGAAATCACCACTATGACAAATTTGGAGTAGGAAAATATATATTTTATCTTGTATTCGAAGTGGCTCGAAAACTCAATCTCAAGGCAGTCGATTTGGGTGGCGGACACGCGTACAAAAGGCGCTTTGCTCCGACCAAGGGGAGTAAGTACGAGATGCGGGTGTGTGGCAACGTTGTGAGATATCAGTTCGACAGAGCAATGCGGAGGCTGCACCGGGCGACACATGCGGGCCGCCCTGCCGGACACATGGAGCAGCCCGGCCGGGAAATGGGGAGCGTTTAGCCCGCTCGTAGGTGGCTATTCTTTTGTCCGACATTCCAACTCCGTGAAACAATGAACTCTGTCAGAAAAGCCCTCGTTTACACCACCGCCGACCGATATTTCGGCCTCGCCGTCAATTTCGGCCTGACCATGGTCGTGTCGAGGCTTCTGACGCCGACCGAGATAGGCATTTCTGTGACCGGGTCGGCTATTGCCGGCCTTGCGTTGTCCCTGCGGGAGTTTTCCAGCACTGCGTTTATCGTTCAAAGGCCCACCCTCTCGAGAGAGGACGTGCGGGCGGCATTTACGGTGATGATGGCGCTGACGGTGCTGATCTCGGCAGGGTTGCTCCTGTTTGCCCCGTCGATCGCCCATGTCTACGGAGAGGGCGGCCTTGTGCCCTATCTACGGTTGATCTCCGCAGCAATCCTTGTCGAGGTGGTTGCCGCCCCGATATTGGCGCTCATGCGGCGTGATATGGCGTTCGGGCGGGTTGCCTTGGTGAACATAGCGATTGCGGTCTCTAGCGCAATCATCGTCGTCGTGCTCATTGCGCTCGGGTTCAGCTATATGAGCTTCGCGATCGCCTGGCTTGTCTCGGCCACTGTCGGCGGCATCTTGGCGCTTTCGCTCCGCAGAGAGTTCTGGGCTCTCAAGCCGCTGTTCAGCAATTGGGGCGTGGTGATCGCCTTCGGGTCATACAACGGGCTTATGGCTATACTGGCCCGAATGTACGATCAGGTCCCGTATCTGGTTCTGGGGCGGTTTCTCTCGTTCGATGCCGCAGGGCTTTTCAATCGGACGCTGACAGTCGCCCAACTGCCCGACAAGATTTTTCTTGCGAGTTCGGTCTCCGTTGCCTTTTCCGGATTTTCATCGGAAGCACGGAATGGCGGCGATCTCAAAACCCACTATCTGACCGCATTGGCCTATGCGACAGGGGTTCACTGGCCGGCGCTCGGCGTGCTTGCTATCTTGGCTCATCCGATCGTGACCTTTCTCTATGGGGACCAGTGGCTCGAGATCGTGCCGCTCGTGCGGATCGCGGCTATCGCGGCCTTTTTCTCGTTTAGCTATTCATTGAACTATTGCATCCTCATGGCGGTAGGCGCCATCCGCGACGCTTTTCTGCGTTCGCTCATCATCTGGCCGGTTTGCGCCCTTGCGCTTTTGATAGCGGCCCCCTTCGGTTTGGTTGGGATGGTGCTCACCCTGATCGCAACGGTTCCATTCCAGGCACTGGTGTCGCTGCTTTTCGTCCGACGCCACATAAGCATGACCTGGGCAGAGTTCGCGCTCGCCCTCTGGAAGAGCGCGGCGGTGACGATAGGCAGTGCCGCCGGCCCCGCGGTGATCGCTATAGCCTGCTACCCCTCGCGGATCGGTCTGGCCGCCGCGGTCGCCGCCGTCGTCCTATCGTGCGCCGGCTGGGTATTTTCAATCTGGCTATTCAGGCACCCAGCGATGCATGAACTCGGTCATGTGGCCACATTCTTCAAGAGGATTGTGCGGGCCCGTCGGCGGCGCGGTTTGACGCTCCTCACCGCAGCGGAAAGCGGGACAGCCGCCATCTTTCCGAGCGAGGTGAAATGAATCCGCAGCCTCCGGAAGTGTCGATCATTCTGCCCACATACAACCGGGCCGATACGATCATGCGGGCCGTAGGCAGCGTACTGAACCAGACGTTCAGCGACTGGGAACTCATCGTAGTCGACGATGGATCCACGGATGCCACGCCGCGGGTCGATTTCACGATAGACTCGCGTATCCGTTTGATCAGACAAAAAAATCAGGGTGTGGCCGCTGCACGAAACACCGGGCTTGCTGCCGCCAAGGGCCGTTTTATCGCCTTCCTGGATTCCGATGACGAATGGCTTCCCCACTTCCTCGGCCTGGCTATCAGTTTCCTGAAAGCGCATCCGGACGAACACTATGTGATCTTCGAGTTTCTTGACGATACGGACCTCAAGATGGTCAAGGACCGCATCGTCCACCATCATTTGTCCAAGGCACGAATGATTGGCTCCAACGCCCTGGATCTCCCGCCAGGAGAAACCGACGATTATATGCGTGTCTATCAATCGAGGCGCGAACTTGGACCTTGGGCAACGGAACACCTGCCCGATCGGGACGCCTCCGAGGCCCGACTGTATCAGGGACATATTTTCCATCAGACGCGATGGGGGTATTTCGCCTGGCTCCCGGCCACGGTCCTGACGCGCCACGCCTTGGAGGTTGTCGGCAGTTTCGATACGTCCCGGCGCAGTGCGGAGGATTACCCCTTCCAGGCATTGCTCTGTCGCCACTTTCAGACGAATTTCATATCCGTTCCTCCCGCGAGGAAGCACGAACTCGGCCTCGATGGTCGTGCGCCCAAGGAAGATCACCTCGCGACCGGGCCAAATTTCCAGGCCATGCGCGTGAACTTTTTGCATTATTTCGATCAACTGCACTGGAGCGCCAATCGTGGCGACCGGGAGCTCTCCCTGTTGCGCCGGTACTATGCGTATGAAATTGCATGCGCTTCATTGCGGTCAGGTTTGCGTCGCGAGGCAGTTTCCTATTTCAAACAGGCAGCCTGTTTGCACCGTCGTTTCTGGCGTGCATATGTTCTAGGGGCGCTGGCGTTCTTTTCTTTTTCAGACAGGGCCGCATCAGCCTCCTTTGGTATTCTCCAGAACATATGGCGCGTGTGGTAGGCGTCGAATCCCGTGGAGGAGGCGTTTCGCCAGAACCGGCGAGCGTTACGCGAAGGCCCGTGAAACCACGGCCACAATACGCTTGAAGGCGCCCCGCTTCCTGAACAGATATCCGACAGGCGGCACAAGCATGGAGATCCTGTTCAGGCGATATCCGTATTCGAACAGGCTGGCGGCTTCGGTCCGCCGTCGCCTGAATAGGTGCGACACCGCTGACCAGTATGCCACTTCGGCCAGCTTTCGGCGGAGAATCCAGTGGAGACGCTTGGCGTCCGGAATATTGGATCCCTCGTTACTAAAAAAAGACCTGAACGCAGCCTCCCGCTCTTTCAAAAGAGCCAACTTTTGATCCCACAGCGATTGCGAGAGGCTACTGGAAGAATGTATCCGCCGAATAGCCAACGGACAGTCCATTTCGGCAACCATTCCCGTGGTCGCCATTCGAAGCACCATCTCCAGGTCGTCCATATAGGGCAATGAAGGGCGGTAGTGACCTATGTTCTTCTGTTTCGAGGTTCTAACCAGTATGGCGTGCGCAGGCACAGGCTCGAAGCCGGCGCAGCATCTCTCGATAAAGTTGTTGCCATGGGACAGGCGGTAGCCGGCAGCTCGAGAATGGGGTTCCGGCAACGTCTCGTCTGAAGAAAACTCTACGTAAGTCCCCAATACGAAAGAGGCCTTGGGAAAGCGCTCCAGCAGTTGAATGCCCGATGAAATGGCGTGTGCAGACGCAAGGTCGTCCGCGCAAAGGATCATGAAGTAATCCGCCTGCGCCAGATCGATCGCCTTATTGAAGGAGGCGTGCGGGCCCAGGTTTCTCTCGTGGCAGAGGATCTGGATTCTCGGATCGCTTTCGGCGAGCTTTCTCGCGACCTCGACACTATTGTCGGTAGAGGCATTGTCTATGATGACAATCCTCAGGTCGTCCAAATGTCGAACGAGGATATCTTGGGCGAGTATGCTGCCAACGCATTGCGGGAGGAGGTTCGCATAATTGTAGCAGGGAATGACGACGTCGAGGCTAGGCATTGCGACCTCCAGCAGCGGGTTCCGCGAACCGGGACGTTACATCAGCCGCCGGCGGCAGGACCTCGGACAGCAGGCGTTCGTATTGCATGTCCAAAAGTTTGCTGAATGCGAGGTTGCGCGCGCGAATGAGACCTTTGATTTCCTGGTTGGCGGCGACGGCGCGTTCGAAGTGAGCCGTCAGCAGATCAACATCAAAAGCATTCACGTGCTGGCAATACTCGCCCAAGCCCATTTCCGCCAACAGCGCATCGTTCTTTTCCGAGTATCCAAGCGAGATGACCGGCTTTTCCATCTTGAGCGCGCAAACGATGTTGTGAAAGCGTGTGGCGACGACGATATCGGTTTCGGAAATCTGCTCCATCAGGCTGTGAAGCGAGTCTGACAATCCTGTGCCAACGCGTTCCGGCAAGCGGTCTGCGGCAGACGAACGCAGCCTTAAAAGGAGCGCATCCACTGCCTCCATGTCAGTGGTTTCCCCCGTGAGCAGCTTGACCCGATGACCTCTTTCCAGGAGATAAATGACAAACTGCGCCAACTTGTCGAGATAGGTATCGAATATGGCTTGGCCGCCCTTGGCAAAGCCGTACCAGCCCTTGTACTTCATCACCCCGACGCCAACGGTGAGGGCTCCGGTTTCCGAGGTCCTACGAGCAAACACCGCCGGTGTGGCGAGTTTGAAGACGATATCGGGATACACGGCGTCGTTCGCCGTATTCAACCCGGCATTCTGCATAAACACCCTCGACGGAGTGTCGCGGTACGACCGATAGTGCGCCAGCTTGGCGGCCAAGACCAGTAGCCATCGGCTGACCGGATGGTCAATCGGACCGGCTCCGACGCTCGCGAACGCCACTTTCGTCCCCGAGATTCGGGCGGCCAAACACCACATCAGGACATCAAGCGGCATGCCCTGCGGTGGATCGCCGAAGTCGTCTAGAATTCCGGTACCGGGAACGATCATGACGTCAGCTTGCCGGATTTCGCGGAATGCTCGTGCAAGGTCTCGAATCTTTCCGATCAATCTGACGGGAATCCTGACAGCTTTGTTCGAAATTTCGGAGTAGCGGCTGGTGCGCCGGATCGAGATGGCAGGTATCCCAAGCGTGCTCCGCACCACGGACGGATGGGCGCACACACAAAAAAGGCGGGCCTCAGGGCGCGCGCGGCGGAGGAAGTCCACCATTGTCAGCAGCGACCCTTCGTTCCCCGAGTTGTTGCTTCCAAAATTGCCAAAGAGGGCGACGGTCGGCGCCTTGGCTGACCAAGCTATATTCCGAGCCCGCTGGTTTCCGGAGGGAGTTAAGGGCGGCGCGTTCGAGTTGTTGCTGCGGATATCAATGACCGTTTTCATCTACAGTTCCGTTGGTGAGAAAGACTTTAAAGCCTTCAGGGTGTTCATGGGGTCCGACCACTCGTAAACCAGCATCGAGACCCCTGGGATCGGCCGCCAAATTCATCGCGGAGGCAACCGCGCAATCCGTGCTTGAAGCGCCAGCCCGACAATTTGCCAGCTGCGGTATGGCGGGCGTCTGCCCGATAGACATTACATGCTCCCTGGCTAGGTAGCTCTTGCGAAGGTCGTCCCATAATGGAGGCTTGGCTCGGTAGCGGGCAATTTGCCCATTCTGATATCGCGCAGCCTACCCCTTTTGGCCGCTGCCCTATCTGCGGGTATGCAAATGCGGCAACCAGGCGTCGCGGACGCGCTTCTATCGTCCCAGCAGCAGGCTTCTCCAGCCCTGCAGAAAGCGTTCCTTCGAGGCGCGTAAAGCGACTTCGCGCAGCTCTTGGCTGGTCCGCGCCTTTTCGGCTGAACTCCGTGAGAGAGCAAGCCGCATCGCTTGTCCGATCGCAACGGGGTCTTTTGGTGGCACCTCCGCGCAGACACCCTCGACGGCTTCCACCAACGCGCTTTCTTGGGATACGATTGATAGCAGGCCCATGTAGGCCGCCTCCAAGGCGGGCATCCCGAACCCTTCCAGGAGGCTCGGTAGAACGAATGCCTCGGCATGGGCGTAAAGCCAGCGCAACTGGCTGTCCGGCACATATCCCGGCATCACCACCCCTGGTACCGATTTCGCGAAACCAATGATCTTTTCGCGGCCCTCGCCGCGCGGACCGCAGAGCACATACTTGATACCCTGTTCCCAGAACCGGCCGTCCCGATATGCCTCAAGCGCGGCGATCTGGTTCTTGCGCGTTTCGAGGGCACCAACCGTCAAAAAGAATGGGCCGTCGACAGCGTCAAGGGCTTCCTGGGAGCCGTCAAACAGCCCTGTGCGAACGTACAATGGAATCGTTGTTAGGAACCTGAAGTCCAGTCCGTAGATTGAAACGAAGTTGTCCTTCGACCAATCGCTGACGAAAACAATCCCAGGCCTATGCCTACGGATTTTTTCATACGCAACGCGATAATTCTCGACAGTCACAGCATCATAGAGGAAGCTGTGACTCAAAGGGCCGACATCATGGCAAAGGACAATATCCTTTTCGGCCAACTCTGATCTCAGCACAAAGAGCGGATCGAGAAAGACCCGAGTGTTGCGGTCGGCGGCTTTGCCACCGATCAAGCAGTGTCGGCTGTCCTTTAGCCAGCTGATTTCCAGCATCATCAGCCTGGCCGCGATTTTGCGGGCCAAGCCTTCGGGAGCTCTCGCACCAAATCGCCAATATTGGACCTGTGCGTGTTCCGGAACGAACTCCTGGCAAAGGTCCTTGGCAATGTGCCAAGCTCCAGTCCGGTTCAATATTGATAGAGAGTTTTCAAAAAGTGGACGGCCAATGGCTGCAGCCGCGAGCGGCTCTGAACGAGCCGATCCCCCACTTGCCGGCCCCCCAAGGCCTTGCCGCTTCTCGATATGCAGCAAAAAAACGTCCCCATTTTGGTGTGCCAACCGTCCGCGGCTTCCATCCAGTATGAGTGCAGGATCGGAAATCACCCTGCAAAAAGCCTATCGTCCGGTTGCCCTTTGTCAACGGAACGCGTGGGGTAGAGTGGCTCGGCAAAAAGGGCAGGAGGGCTATAAGCATATCGGATGTTTCAATTGCCCCAGGTGGTCAGACTTGAGCATCCTTGTCACAATTCTCTCGCAGCAAGAATGCTGCTTCTCGCCTGATTTAGGCGGGGCTGTATCAGTCGCGTCAGCCGGGCTCCGCCTGGATGCCCAAGCCGTCAGGACAGCGACGGCTGCAACGTCGGGACGGACCGAACCCCTCGACCGGCGTCTCCGTCAGGTCTTCTACGAGGCGTTCGACCGGATCGGAGGGATCGCCCGTGCCGGCACGCAGCATTGATTTGGAGTGGACGCCCCGCTCGCGGAATTTGCGGAGCTCGAGCCGGCTTGAGTTCATGTCGAGCGCATCGGAAAACTGTTCTTTTGCAGATCGATGAGTTCATTGTTCCGTATATGAACCGAGTCCGGCATTTATTGAACTCGACCAATAGAAAACCTGCTAGCCATGTCTGTTTAGAATGCCGCAACGCGAGCTGCGCCGGCTAAGGCTTGTTGAGAATCGTCGCGAGTTAATGACGGCGGCGGCGGGATGGATGATGGCGGCGAACCTCTGGTCGGTTTTGTCGGCGCGCATGGCAATGCGGTTGAACTCTTTGAGTTTGCAAAGAAGTTCTCGATCTGATGGCGCCATTTGTACATCTCGGTGTCGACTGGAAGAGGAGACCTGCCGGTCGGCCTTGGAGATTGGTTTGCTAGGTCCCGAAAGCGGACAGAATCGACGTCAAGCGGGTGTCCGGACTCCTGGGTGCCTTGAGGCTTTGCAAGGCCCCTAAGCATCCTCTCACGCCTGCATGCATCGAGTTCACGCTTGGGAACCGCCTGCGCAGTCCGACAACGCAGGCGGCCCGTACCACTCGCCCAAAGGTCGAGCCGGTATTAAATGTTGTTAGTTGCCCATGCCGCCGCCGCCGCCCGAAGGCGCGGCATCCTTGGCCGGGATGTCGGTGATCATCGCTTCGGCGGTGATCAGCAGCGCCGCGATCGAGCCGGCGTCCTGCAACGCAGTGCGCACCACCTTGGCCGGGTCGACATAGGTCTCGTTCTGGGCATCAAAACCCTGATTGGGGTCCTTGCTGTCGGTCAGCTGGCCGACGACAATCCCGTAACGCTTGGCCAGCGCTCTCAGGCTCTCTTGACTATGTTGTATCGCTCGACGGATCGCCTCTGTCGTCGTGGCGCTCCCATGCAGAACCTGGCCCATAGCGCATCCTTTGATTCGGAAGACAAGGATGCCCCATCAAAGCCTGGGATCAAACATCTAACCTGATAGGCCGGTCGACCGCGAAATTCTTGGAAGAATCTTGGCGAAATAGAATGCATCGTTGAGATCGGAACCGTTGTTGAAGTGCCACGTTCAACCGACGGGGGACGGCCTTCAACAGGAGAAGTTCATGCGTAACATTCTGATCGCTCTGGCTGCAGTGTCCGCACTGGCGACACCGAACCTCGCGCAATCGGCGACCGCTACGACGACTGGAACGTATGTCACCGCAAAGCCTACCGATATTCTGAGCTACAACCTGATCGGGCTTAATATCGTAAATGGCGCTAACGAGACCGTCGGGGAAATCAAGGATCTCCTCATCTCCGATGGCACGCTTGCCGGCTACATCGTTTCGGTGGGCGGCTTCCTCGGCATTGGAGAGCACTACGTGATCGTTTCGCCGGCTGCTGTGAAGGTCAATTACTCCGAGAACGACAAAAAGTGGGCGGCCACCATGGACGCCACCAAGGACCAGCTAAAGGCTGCGCCGGAGTTCAAGTACGAAGGCCGTTGGAGCAAGTAGGCTTTTCCTGCGGCACCGGACGCACATTCCGGACCCTGCGGCTCGATCAGAAAATCCGCATTATGGTTCTCAGTCCAACCTGTCTTTGCGCGGCCGCTCACAGTCATTCCCGGTTGCGAACGAGACACATCGACAAGGAGACCTTTTATGACAACGGCCAAGAAGAAATCATCTGAAAAGAAAAGCGAAGCAATGCGCTTGGCGGAGACGACCGACGTATCGCCGAAGCAGGCTGACGATCTCATTCGCAAGCACGGCGGTGACAAGAAGAAGGTTGAAAAGGAAGCCAAGAATTTCAAGGCCGAAGGATAGGCTCTAGCGCGCACCTTGGCCCACTGCAGCGTCACCTGCGAATGACCGCCTTGATCGCGGCCGCGTGGTTCTCTTCATTTCCACCTGGGCCTCGAACGCGTTCTTGGCCTGATGGCTGCCTGCAGGAATCCGATCCGAGCCGTGCTTTCCGCTCGCCGGCCTAGTTACACCGGAACACGAAGCACCCAAGCGCGTTTCTGTTCAGCGGCCGGTTGGGCTGTACTGGAGAACTATCACATGAGCTTGGGCACAATCCTTATCATCATCTTGATCCTCGCATTGCTGGGCGGATTCAGCGGCCTGGGAGGCGGTCCGTTCTACGGGACCGGCTATTATGGCGGAGGCGGTCTTGGGCTGTTGCTGATTATCATAATTATTCTCGTGGTCCTGGGCCGCATCTGACCGGCAACGCCCAGCGGGCGGCATAGGTGGCGAGTGGAAACGCACCCGGGCGCCCGTTTGGCCCGGGGAACAAAGCAGACCACAGAAACTTCTAGCCACAACGGGACGCTGGCGGGCCACAAGCGCAAGCCTGGCGGGACGAGGAGAAGTGATGAACAATGAGCTTGTAGAGGCGCCAGTCCCCCGCAAGGGCATGCCAAGTCCCCGGCTCGACGAGGCCGAATTCAAGAGCCGGTACAAAGAGCAATTTTTCGATCCGGCGTTTCAACCGCATGAGGCGGCAATCGATGCACTCGCCGAAGTCGCCTGGCAGGCCTACAGGGAGTCCAGGAAGAGTCCGGTCACCTGCAAGGCAGGCGCGGAATTTGCTGATCCTGATTACGACCTGTCGGTCGAATGGCTTTCCGCGCGTGATGCCATTCGCGATGCCGAGAAAAGATATGAGGACAGGGCGCGAACGCCGACCATCCTCATCGTCAACGGATCGTCGCGCAGTGAGCATACCTGTCCGGGCGAAATGTCGAAAAGCTTCCGGTTGGCCGAAATCGCAAGGTCAACCATCCAAAACGAAGCCCGGCTGGACGCCGAGATTTTGGATTTGTCTCGTCTCGCTTCAGAATATGGCCGCAACATTCACCCGTGCAAGGCATGTTTCTCGACCGCGGCGGCGCTGTGCCATTGGCCTTGTTCATGCTATCCCAATCACTCTCTCGGCCAGACCCAGGACTGGATGAACGACATCTATCCGCTTTGGGTCGCCGCGCACGGTGTCATGGTCATCACGCCAGTGAATTGGTACCAGGTTTCCTCGCCCGTGAAGCTCATGATGGACCGGCTTGTGTGTGCGGACGGAGGCAACCCCGACCCAACGCTCACGCACGGCAAGGATGCTACCGAGGCAAAGAAGGTCGAAATGAGCGGCTGGGACTACCCGCGCCATCTTGCGGGCCGGCTGTTTTCCGTCGTGGTCCACGGCGATGTCGAAGGCGTGGAAAATGTGCGACGGTCATTGTCCGATTGGCTCTGCTTCATGAAACTTTCGCCGGCGGGAGCCTATGCCGAACTTGATCGCTATATCGGCTATTGGAAGCCGTACGCGACCAGCCATCAGGAACTCGATGCCAACGAGGCTGTGCAAGAAGAGGTGCGCAATGCCGCGCGAGCCCTCGCCGAGGCCGTCGCGGAGCGCAGGGCGGGCCGACTGAAGCCGATCGGCTCGAACCTCAAAAATCCGCACCCTAAATGACTTGCGGACGTCCATGGCATATTGAGGCGCCCTTCTTCCGGTATCCTGCTGCCGCCAGTGCCTTGGGGCGCGGTTCTCAGGCGAACAGACCGGTGGCCGCACCCCTGCACGAAAACAGGCCATTGAGCCACGCGGACCGCTATCTTGGCTCGTTATTCATGCTCAGATAGGTGGGATCGAATTCGGCGATCCCTGCCAGCCGGTCCCAGTCCGAAATCGTCACCGTGTGATTTGACCAGGCGACGACTTCTAGCCGCTTTAGGGAAGCGATCACCCGGTTCATGTGCACAACAGACAGGCCCAACACATCGGCCATCTCGGCTTGCGAGAGAGGCAGGCTGAAGCTCATGCCCTCAGTACGATTGACCACGCGCAGCCGCACGAAGAGCTCGCAGATCAGATGAGCGAGGTGCGAAGTCTTGGATCGTCGTCCCATCGCCACGATCCACTCGCGATGGATCGCGCCATCAATGAGCGTGTCCAGCCACAAAAGGCGCGTCAGGTGAGGAGCCCGTTCGGTAAGCATCTTCAGCTTGCTGTGGTCGGCAAAGGCCACGCGGCAAGGCGAAAGGGCGACAATGCCGTGGTCCATGGTTTTTAGGAGAAATGCATGAAGATCGACAAAGTCACCGGTCACCTGCAATGAAGTGAACTGACGTCCGCCGTTCTCCAGCACTTTATAGCGCGCGGCAAAGCCATCCAATATCAAGGTGCTGTAGGCGGGGCGGGATCCGGCCGCAACGATATCCTGGCCGACGGCGAAGTCCCGACCCGTGGACATGATGCCGGCCAGGAGGGTCTTTTCCTCATTGGAAAGGTCGTCATGTTGGCCGAGCTGCAGATAAAGGGGGTCAAGCATCATCTTAGCCTCGATCGAACGCATAGGCCGCTGATGCGGATCGGGCACAACGGATGGGCGGGAGCTGCAAGGCGCCCCTCAGTTAGAGATACTACATAGAGATACCACATTCTTCGAAGCTGCGCGTCTTCAAATGCTTGTCCCAGACGGCGCAGGACGGAGCACGCTCGGTTCGGCTTACGGGAACTTTTCGGGATGTTCGACGTTCGCGGCACCATGACAATTTTCTATTTCGACGTGGAAGAGAATGGCAACCTGGCGCGAGACCGGCACGGCATCGATTGCGCTGACTTCGATCATGCCAAGAAAGAAGCCATCCAAGCGATTGTGGACATGACGCGCGATGCCTTACCGGATGGGGATCATCACGAACTGCGAGTGACGGTCCGTGACGGATCCGGAGCCGTAGTGGTTGGAGTTACGCTTAATTTCGATGCACGGGGCGCTGATCGGCAGTGATGCGGGAGCAATGTTACGAGACGAAGTGCATGCGCCGACGCTGGCGCCGGCGAAGGGCCGCGGCTCCGGAGAGCGAAGGCGGAAGTTCAAGCAACTCAACTTAACCGATGGTGCCGGAACGGTGCCGTAGTTGTGTCCTCGCTATTTATCGCCCTTCGTTTTCAGCGCGTCGCCCAAATCCCGCTTGTCGGGATCCTGCAGGTTTTCGCCGCTGGCATCGCGATCGATATCGGGGTCATCCTTTGCCGGGCGATATCCGCGAGGGCGGTTTTCCGGAGGGCCTTCCCAGCGCGATTTCTCATTCGTGGTGCCTTGTGCAGCGTTACGCGAGCCTGCCATGACCAAGCCTCCTTCGTCGTGGTGTTCGGGCATGTCCTTGAGCTGATCCTTCGTCCATGTCGTGACGGCGTGCACTTCTCCGTCTTCGTCACGCATGAAGTCCAGCTGGCTGGCAGGAACAGCGACAGGTTTGGCGCCGATGCCCAGAAAGCCGCCGACATCGATGACGATTTCGGTTGCCGGGCCGGTACCATGGACGTGCGAGACGGAACCGATTTTCTCGTCGTTGGGACCGTAAATGGCGGCGTCTTCGAGAATTGTCGGCGTCAATTCGCTGGCGGTGAGCCGGACGTGATTGGTGTGATCCATCGTCATGCCTCCTCACGGGTTTATTTTTCGTAATCCCGTGAATGGTCATCCGTTCCATCCGAAATGCAGGAAACGTTCATCGGTCACCGAGGCCGTTATGAACCAGATGACGTCACGCGCCACACCGTATTGCCGACATCGTCCGCTATGAGCAGTGCGCCGGACTTGTCGATCGCCACACCAACCGGCCGCCCTCTCGCTTCGCCCTTCTCGTTCAGAAAACCCGTGACGACGTCCTGCGCCACTCCATTTGGGTGACCGCCGCTGAACGGCACGAAGACAACCTTGTAGCCATTGAAGCGAGCGCGGTCCCAACTGCCGTGCTCGCCGATGAAGGCGCCCCCGCGATAGGATTGCGGCAGGCTGGTCCCGGTGTAGAAAGCCAGTCCAAGCGGCGCGACATGGGAACTCAACGCGTAGTCGGGCGGAATTGCCTTTGCAACCAGATCCGGCCGCTGCGGCATGACGCGCGGGTCGACATGTTGTCCGTAATAGCTGTAGGGCCAGCCATAGAACGCACCATCCTTCACCGATGTCAGGTAATCCGGAACCAGATTCGGGCCGAGTTCGTCCCGTTCGTTGATGACCGCCCAGAGCGCTCCGCTCTCAGGCTCAAGCGACAGACCATTGGGATTGCGCAGTCCGCTGGCGAAGATACGCGAACGTCCCGTCGCCCGGTCGACTTCCCAGATCGCGGCGCGATCCTTCTCGGCCTGGATGCCGTTTTCGGTGATGTTGCTGTTCGAACCGACGCCGACATAAAGCAGCGAGCCGTCGTGGCTGGCGACCAGGCTTTTCGTCCAATGGTGATCGATCGGTCCGCCCGGCAACTCCGTCACTACCGTCCCCGGCGCTGTGATCTTGGTGTCGCCCGGCTGATAGGGATAACGCAAGATCGCGTCGGTGTCGGCGACGTAGAGATCGTTGCCCACCAGCGCCACGCCGAATGGCGAGTTCAGATGGTCGAGGAATACGCCCTGATACTCCGGCACGCCGTCGCCATTGGCGTCGCGCAATAAGGTGATGCGATTGCTCGGACCGCTGTCGCCGCCCGAGGTCGTTATCGATTCGATCCAGCCCATCACCAGATCCTTTGGCCGTTTGATCGATGGCGCGGGCGGCGCCTTGGATTCCACGACCAGAATGTCGCCATTGGGCAGCACATAAAGCGAGCGCGGGTGCTGAAGCCCCTTGGCCAGCGCCTTGATCTGCAAGCCTTGGGCTACGGTTGGTTTCTCGTCGTTCTTCCATCCCACCACGGAGGCAAGATGCATCGGCGGGAACAGATACTGGTTTATGTCAGGCAGTTTCGGGTTCGCACCGATCTGCGTGCTCGGGTCGGTGTTGTCGTCGCTGCAGCCGGCGACACCGAAGGCAGTGGCGCACAGAAGCGCCACCGTCGTCAATCTGAAGGTTCGATCAAAGTGTCTCATCGGCCACTCCTACGTGATGGCGATAGACCAGGGCCCAGCCGAGCCAGCCTGTAACAATCAGGATAAGTACGACCAGTGTCGACAGGATCAGCCCTGTTGGCACGACCGAGGTCCAGGCGTCGCGCGTGTGCACGAGCATGTTGAAGAACGCCAGGATGAGTGCGACGAGATTGCCGGCCATGTGCAGCCAGGCGACCGGTTGTGCCCGTATCTCGCCCTCGCCGATGAAATCGACGAGGCCTGCAATGCCCGCCAGAATGCCGACAATGACACCGACGGTGACAAGCCAGGCCGAGAAGTCGGCCCACATCATCTCTGCCGTCCGCCAGTAGGTTATGTCCGTGAGAAAGGTTCCGACGAAGCAGGCTATCGGAATCGTGACCAGCATTGGATGAATTGGATGGCCGGAAATTCTGGCCGTCGATCTCGGGTTTTCCCTGTCCATTTTGGAATTCCTTCCCACCAGCTGGTGCTCGGAAAACAACCAGACGATTGTGAGAAAGTTCCCCTGGGATTTGCCCAGTCACTGGAAGGTGAATGAGGCCACTGGAAGGTGAAAAGAGGCCTTGCCGGATCAACGGCTAGGCTCCTACCCAGTTGGTGGCCTCTTTGAATCGCGCCTGCGTCTGGCTACATATTGCTCGCCGGTCGGGATGGTGGCCGTGGGCGGTAGGATGGCACTTGGCGTGGCTTTACCGGGACATCGGAGAGCGAGTTTCGGATCGGTCTGACAGGTTTTGGTGAAGCAGCAACACGCCGGCGCAACATAGCGGCCGACAATCTCTCAAGCAGTTCTCTAACTTCCATCGGACTCATCTCCTCCCGAGAGAGCCGCCCGCCAGATGTTACTTATCACTTGAAACCGACGCCCGCATTTAATTTTGACATATCGGGCCGTCGGCCGCGTCGCCGGCGTTTCGTCGCTTGCGACAGGGCGAGCGCATCCGTTTCCCGGGCACGCCGCTGCGTTGCGACCATTTGACTTGTTGGAGACTGATGGGGTCAAAAACTTGTGACAGCCAGCGTCGCGCCGGAACCATCCCTATGACGCGCCGTTAGCTCACACGCGCGTTTCAGCAAATTCGGCGAGGGGATGCCGCAGGTCTTTTCCAAGAGCGCCAATGGTGTCGCCCGCTTCGTGATTTGGGCCATATGCGCAGCGTTGCTTCTAGCCATCGTGATCGGCATCGCCATGCCGCGCTCAGGTTTCGTGACCGGTGTGGGCCAGGCCGTGGCTCAACCCATCCCGTTCAGCCACAAGCATCATGTCGGCCAACTCGGACTCGACTGCCGGTACTGTCACAATGACGTCGAGACCTCGTCATCGGCCGGGCTGCCGGCCACCGAAGTCTGCATGACGTGCCATTCGCAGCTGTTCACCAACGCCGATATGCTGGCGCCGGTGCGGGCGAGCCTGGCATCAGGGCATCCGCTCGAATGGAAGCGCGTCAACAGCGTTCCCGACTTCGTTTACTTCAATCATTCGATTCACATCGCCAAGGGCGTCGCCTGCGAGACATGCCATGGCGAGGTCGACGATATGCCGCTGACCGCGCGGGCGCATTCGCTGAGCATGGGCTGGTGCCTCGATTGCCATCGCGATCCCCAGCCTAATCTGCGGCCACCGCAGGACGTGTTCCTGATGCATTGGAAACCGCCTGACGACATCGCGCAGATCAGGCGCTCACTGATCAGCGTGCTCGACATCCACCCCGAAACGATGACGGATTGCTATGTCTGCCATCGCTGATATCAGGCCAATTCCGATCGCCGGGATCGCCGCCTTGCGCGAGCAACTTTCGAACGGCCATGACGTGTGGCGGAGCCTCGACGAGATTGCCCGCACAGCTGAATTCCTGCGCTTCGTCGAAGCCGAATTCCCGGCATTGGCCGACCGCCCCCCAAGCCGCATCGACCGGCGCACGATGCTGAAAGTGATGGGCGCTTCGCTGTCGCTTGCCGGGCTTACCGCCTGCAGCGAGGCGCGGAGCATCGTTCCCTATGTGCGTCAGCCTGAAAATGTCGTTCCCGGCAAGCCACGCTATTATGCAACGACGCTTTCAAGCGACGGCTTCGGCATCGGCGCCGTCGTGGAAAGCCATGAGGGACGCCCGACCAAGGTCGAGGGAAATCCCGACCACCCAGCCTCGCGCGGTGCCACCGATGCCATCATGCAGGCGGCTGTGCTCACCCTGTTTGATCCCGACCGCTCCCGCACGCCGCTGAAAGATGGCGAGCCGGCGGCCTACGGCGACTTCCTCAGGGATATGGCGGCGCTCGCTTCCAGGCTGGCTGGGTCGGGCGGCCTGGGCGCGGCCCTGCTGATGGAAGCAACGACATCGCCGACAGCGAAGGTCCAGGTCGAAGCCCTGCGGGCACAATATCCGCGGTTGAAGATCTTCCGTCACGATCCACTTGCAACGACTGCTGGCGCGCAGGCATCGATGGCACTGTTCGGTAAAGCGTTGATGCCCGTCTACCGTTTCGACCGCGCGGAGACGATCTTCAGCCTCGACGCGGATTTCCTCGGGGAGGGGCCTGGCCGGCTTGCCTATGCGCGCGATTTCGCCGCGCGGCGGCGGGTGCGCGCGCCAAACGACAGCATGAGCCGGCTCTATGCGGTGGAATCGACGCCGACCATCACAGGAGCGGTCGCCGACCATCGTCTCGCAATGCGGCCGAGCGAAATCGAGGCTGTTGCAGCTGCACTGGATGCTGTGCTGGGCGATCAAGCGAATTCGACGCCTTCTATTGTCGATCCTGCATGGATGGCGGCGCTGACGCAGGATTTGCAGGGGGCGGGCGCCAAGGCGCTGGTCGTGCCCGGCGCGCATCAAAGCGCCTTCGCGCATGCCTGCGCTCTTGCAGCCAATGCAAAGCTTGGCTCCCTCGGCAACACGGTGGAATTCATCGAGTCGCCGGATGAGGTTCGCTCCGACGGCGATCTGGCAGCACTCCGCAGCGCGATCGCCGACCACTCGATCGATACGGTGGTGGTGCTCGGCGCAAACCCGTTGCACACCGCGCCGTCCGATCTCGACGTCCATCAATTGTTCTCCGAATTGAAGCTGCTCATCCACTTCGGCCTTTACAGGGACGAAACGGCACTTCATGCCCACTGGCATGTGCCGGCCGCGCATGAGCTGGAAAGCTGGAGCGACAGTCGTGCCTATGATGGCGTCGCCTCGATCGTGCAGCCGCTTATCGAGCCGCTTTTCGGCGGCAAGACCATTCACGAGATTCTCGCTGCTCTCAGTGGCCGCTTCGATGCCGATGCGCTGGCGCTGGTCCGCCAGACCTGGAAAGCCCTCGACGACACCGCCTGGCGCAAGGCCCTGCGCGACGGCCTTGTGCCGGACAGCGCGTTCAAGCCAGTGCCGGTCACAATGGCGCCGGATCTGGGCGGGTTGCAGCACCACCCGGTGACCGCGAACGGCTTCGATATCCGTTTCGTTGCCGATCCATGGCTTCGCGACGGGCGTTACGCCAATGCCTCATGGCTGCAGGAACTACCGCGCCCGCTGACCAAGCTCGTCTGGGGCAATGCCGCCTTGATCTCGCCTGCGAGCGCCGAACGGCTGAAGCTCGAGAACGGTGGGATCATAAACATCGCACGAGGTAGCGCGAACATCGATGCGCCGATCTGGATCACGCCGGGGCATCCGGATGACACGGTGACGCTTTCCCTGGGCTTCGGCCGCAAGGTCGGTTCGGTGGCAGCGCTGGCTCACGGCTACGATGCATTTCAGTTGCGCACGAGCTTTGCGGAATGGGTCGCCACCGGCGCCACGGTAACTCCGCGCGAGAGCAAGGCGGAGCTTATCACCACACAGCACCACCAGGCGATGGAAGGCCGCGCCATCGTCCGGCACGCTTCGCTCGACGGTTTCCGCGAGAACCCGGGCTTTGTCCGTGACGGCGTTCCGCGCGCGCCGACGGAGTCGCTCTACCCCGACTGGAACTATGACGAAGAAGCCTGGGCCATGGCGATCGACCTGTCGGCCTGCATCGGCTGCATGGCCTGCGTATCCGCCTGCCAGTCCGAGAACAACATCGCGACTGTTGGTCCTGACGAATGCGCGCGCGGCCACGAGATGCACTGGCTGCGGATCGATCGTTACTATTCCGGCCCGGTCGATGCGCCTGATGTGTTCTTCCAGCCGGTGCCCTGTATGCATTGCGAGAAAGCGCCGTGCGAGGTGGTCTGTCCAGTCAACGCGACCGTGCACACCCATGACGGCTTGAACGCGCAGATCTACAACAGGTGCATCGGCACGCGCTATTGTTCGCAGAATTGTCCGTACAAGGTGCGGCGCTTCAACTTCCTCGATCATCAATCCTTCGACAAGGACGAGGCCGGCCCCGAGCAGGCCGTGCACAATCCGAATGTCAGCGTGCGCTCGCGCGGCGTGATGGAAAAATGCACCTATTGCGTCCAGCGGATCAGCGCCAGGCGCATCCAGGCACAGATCGAAAACCGCGACATTGCCGATGGCGAGGTCGTGACGGCCTGCCAGCAGGCCTGCCCGACACGAGCCATAACCTTCGGCGACCAGAACAAGAAGGCCTCCAAGGTCGTCCAGGAGAAGAGCGCGCCGCATAATTATGCGCTGCTCGAAGAGCTCAACACCAGACCGCGCACCACCTATCTCGGCAAGATCAGGAACAGCAACCCCAAGCTTGTTCAGCCGGGCGAGAAGGCCGATGGCTGAGGTGGCCGCCAGGAGCACGGCCGTGCTGCGCGGCCGTCATGATTTTCCCGAAATCAGCGGGCGCATCGGCGCGATCGTGCTGGATGGCCGGCTGCCGCGCCATTTCTGGACAGCGTTCTTCTTCTGCTTTCTCCTGGTGCTCGTCTTCCTTTACTCCATCACCTACCTGATCTCGGTCGGCGTCGGCGCCTATGGCATCGACATCCCTGTCGCCTGGGGCACGATGATCTCGAATTTCGTCTGGTGGATCGGCATCGGTCATGCCGGCACATTGATTTCGGCCGTGCTGCTGTTGCTGCGCCAGCCATGGCGTGCCTCGATCAACCGCTTCGCCGAGGCAATGACGCTGTTTGCGGTCGCCATGGCCGGTCTTTTTCCGATCCTGCATCTGGGACGGCCTTGGTTCTTCTACTGGCTGCTGCCTTTGCCCAACACGCATATGCATTGGCCGCAGTGGCGAAGTCCGCTGGTGTGGGATTTCGCGGCCATCTCTACCTACGCCATCGTCTCTCTGCTCTTCTGGTACATGGGGCTGCTGCCCGACCTTGCCGTGCTGCGCGACAGGGCGAAGTCGCGCGCCGGGCAGCTCTTCTACGGCATACTGGCGCTTGGCTGGCGCGGCTCCGCCTTCCACTGGGCGCGCTATCAGACGGTCTATTTCCTGATGGCGGCATTGGCCACGCCCCTGGTCGTTTCGGTGCATTCGATCGTCGCGCTTGATTTCACCTTCGCCATCACGCCCGGCTATCACTCGACGATCTTCCCGCCCTATTTCGTCGCCGGCGCCTTGCTGTCCGGTTTCGCCATGGTGCTCACCATCGCCATTCCGCTGCGCTGGGCTTTTTCGGTCGAGGACCTTATCACGCTCAAGCACATGAACAATGCCGGCAAGCTGATGATCGCCGCGGGCATGATCGTCATCTACGGCTACGCGTCGGAAGCCTTCTTCGCCTGGTATTCGGGCGAGCCTTACGAGCGCGCGATGATGTGGCAGCGCGCCTTCGGCCCCTACGCGCCGCTGTTCTGGGTGATGTTGGCCTGCAATTGCGGCGCGCTGCAATTGCTCTGGTTCCGGCGCGTGCGCCTCAACATGCCGCTGCTGTTCGCGATCGCGCTGGTCATCAACATCGGCATGTGGCTCGAGCGCTACATCATCGTCGTCACTGGGCCGAGCCGTGATTATCTACCATCGTCATGGGGCGAGCAGTCGTTGACCTGGCTCGATTTCGGCATCCTGTTCGGTTCGGTCGGCACCTTCTTCGCGCTCGTCTTCCTGTTCATCCGCATTCTCCCTGCCATCACCATCTTCGAGGTCGAGGAACTGGCCGAGGAAAAGGGACAGGCGACATGAGCCTGCACGGCATCATCGGGGTGTTCGCCGATCCCGAAGCGCTGATCGAAGCGGCACGCACGATGCGCGCGCGTGGCTACCGGCGCATGGATGCCTTCTCGCCCTTCCCGGTGCGCGGGCTGGCCGAAATACTCGGCATGCCGAAATCGCGCCTGCCCTGGGTCGTTCTTGGCGGCGGGATTCTGGGCGCGGTTTTGGTCTACGCACTGATCCTCTACTCGGTCGAGATCGACTATCCCGTCAATGTCGGCGGCCGGCCGTTGCATTCCTGGCCGGCCTTCACCGTCATCGCCTTCGAGGCTGCGATACTGGGAGCGGCCCTGGCCGGTTTTGTCGGCATGCTGAGCGCCAACCGGCTGCCGCGATACTACCATCCAGTGTTCAACGCCGGCAGCTTCAGCTATGCGCGCGGTGGCAAGTTCTACCTCTTCATCGAGGTCGCCGACCCGAAATTCCGCAAGGGGGTGACCAAAGGCCAACTGACGCGGCTGGGCGCGCAAAGCGTCGAGGAGGTGGAAGCGTGAAGGCGCGGTTCGCCCTGCTTCTGGCTGCCATGCTCATCGCCGGCTGCCGCCAGGATATGGAAGACCAGCCGCGCTACAATCCGCTCGCGAAAAGTGACCAATTCGCCGACGGCATGTCGGCGCGAATGCCGGCCAAGGGGACGGTCGCGCGCGACGCCGATCTCTCGCCGGTGCCCGATACTTTCCCCTATCCGATCACGATGGCGCTGCTGCAACGCGGGCGGCAGCGTTTCGACATCTTCTGTTCGCCTTGCCATGGCCGCACCGGCGACGGCCACGGCATGATCGTCCAGCGCGGTTTTCCGGCGCCGCCTTCCTATCATCAGGACGCCCTGCGCAAAGCGACCGACAGACACATCTACGATGTCATCACGGACGGCTATGGCGCGATGTATTCTTATGCCGCGCGTGTGGCGCCTGCCGATCGCTGGGCGATCGTCGCCTATGTCAGGGCCTTGCAGTATTCGCGGGACGCGCCCGTTGCCGGGCTTCCCGAAAGCCTGCGCGCCCGGCTCGAGGCGGAGGCGGCGCGATGATGCGGCTTGCCGTCGATCGTTACACAGGGTTCGCGCTGGCCGCCGCGGCAGCAGGATTGCTGTCCTGCGTGGCAGAAGGGGTTGCCGATGTCCGGGCGATGCTGGCTGCCTGGCTCACCACGGCACTTTTCCTGATCGGCTTGCCGCTTGGCGCGCTGACCATATTGATGGTGCACGGGCTGACCGGCGGGCGATGGGGCGAGGCGGTCCGCCAGCCGCTGCGCGCGCTGGTGGCGACACTGCCGCTGGGCCTGCTTTTTCTCCTGCCGGTGCTGTTCCGGCTCGACCTCGTCTTTCCCTGGGCAAGCACCGATGGGGCAGCGCTGTCCGAGACGGTGCGCGAGAAACTGGCCTATCTGAACGTCCCGTTTTTCCTGCTGCGTTTCGTGGTCTGTGCCGCGATCTGGCTTTCGTTGGCGTGGCTCGTGCTCGGCTGGACGGCGGAGGACGAAAGCAGCGATCGTCGGGATGCGGGCAAAGGTTGCGCCGTCGGGCTGATTGTCCATGGTGTGGCGGTTACGGTCTTCGCCATCGACTGGATGCTGTCGCTCGAGCCGGAGTTCACCTCGACCATCTATGCCTTCCTGGAAGCAGCCTCGGAAGTCGTGGGCGCCTTCACCCTTGCCATGATCATGCTTGCGGCAAAGCGCGCCATAGAGATCCTGCCTGGCGGCGAGGAGGACGTTGCACTGAGCGAAGACGTTGCCAACATGGCGTTCGGCTTCATGCTGATGTGGGCCTATCTCGCCTTCATGCAGTGGCTGGTGATCTGGGGCGGCGACCTGCCGGAGGAGATCCACTGGTATGTCATCCGCAGCAGCCATGGCTGGCAGTATCTGCTCTGGCTTCTGATCGCGGGTCAGTTCGCCCTGCCGCTGGCCGCTTTCCTTAGCCGGGATGTAAAGCGCAGCCATGCAGGTCTGCTCAGGCTCGCCGGCATCGTGCTTGCCGGCCACTTCATCGATATTTTCTGGCGGATCCGGCCGGCGCTTTTCAATGGCGGTGCGCAGGAGCTTTGGTGCGATCTGGCAGCGATGGCGGGTGCCGGCGGACTCTGGCTGGCGCTGTTGTTCTTCTTGGCTAAGCGACCCGACGTGATCGCTCTCTGGCGGCTGAGGCCTGCACATGGCTAAGGTCGCCCGCCATCCCGAAAACCGCGATGTCTGGCCGCGCGCGCTGCTCGGCTTTGGTGCCGGGCTGCTGTTGTTTTTGGCCGTAGCTGCAATCGCCATCAGGCTCGTCTTCGACACATCGCCATTTTGGCCGTCGCCTGGCGCTGCGACATTGTCCAATCAGGCAAGTCCGGCTTTGCAGCCGGCGCCGGAAAGCGACCTCGCCGGTTTCCGAGCGCAAGAGGATCGGGAATTGCAGGAACTTGGCTGGGTCGATCGCGCCGCCGGCATTGCCCGCATTCCGATCGACGAGGCGATGTCGGCGCTCGTCAGCCATGGCCTGCCCGATTGGGGTCAGCAGGCGGCAACGACCGGCGGCGGCAATTGCCCATTGCTTGCAGAGGGCGTGCCGCGCACGCCGCAGGCGGATCGCTGCCGTGGATCGGCATCGCACAATGGCGGGGCGGTTCCATGAAGGGTTGGCTCGTCGCGCTGGGTCTGCTCATCGCCATGCCGGCCATCGCGGCCGAGCGCCCGAGCTTTGATCCGCAAATCGGCGCGCAACTCGATCTTGGCCGGACGCTTCGCGATGTGGCCGGGAAACAGCGAACGCTCGGCGAAACGCTCGGCGGGCGCCCCGCGCTGCTTATCTTCGGCTATGACAAATGCCCCAATCTTTGCGGCGTCACCCAACAAGCGGTTGCCTCGGACCTGAAGAAGATATCGCTCAGTCCGGCTAGCTACCGAGCGCTGTTCGTCTCCATCGATGCTGCCGAAACAACCGGCGATGCCGCCGACGTGCAGGCCGCGATCGCGCCTGTAGCTGGCGATGGACTGTCTTCGTGGCGGTTCCTCACCAGTGCTGACGGCGCCGGCGCGGCTCTTGCCGCGCAAGCCGGCATTGCCTTCGACCGACGCGCCGGCATCGACCAGTTCGTCCATCCGATCGCCATCATTGCGTTGACGCCGGCAGGCCGCATAGCGCAGGTGCTGCCGGCGCTGACCTTCACGCCCCGCGATCTCGAACTGGCACTGGTCGAGGCGTCCGCGGGCAAGCTTGGCTCGATCGCCGACCATGTCTTTTTGCTTTGTGCCGGCTTCGACGCGTCGAAAGGTCAATACACGCCGGCGATCTGGGCTGCCCTGAAGGTGGCGGGCATCGCGACGGTTCTTGGGCTCGCAATGACGATCCTGCTGCTGATGCGCGGGAGGCGCGCATGAGCTTCGGCATCCCGTTTTTTCCGCAGCAAGCGTCGTCCGCCGCGGGCAGCGTCGATGTGCTGTTCTATACGTTGCTCGCCTTTGCCATCGCGCTTGGTCTCTCGCTCACCTTTCTCGTGGTCGGCTATGCCGTCAAATACCGCGTCGGTTCGCCTGCCGATCGTACCGGGGAGCGAGCGCGCAGCCTGCCACTGGAATTGACCTGGACCGTCGCCAGCCTGGTCATCGCCTTCATCTTTTTCGGCTGGGGCGCCGTGCTGTTTGTCCGCCGCGACCATCCGCCGCCGAATGCCATCGAGATCGCCGGTCTCGGCAAGCAATGGATGTGGGAGTTTCGCCATCCTGGCGGCCAGCGCGAGATCAACGAATTGCACGTGCCGGTCGGCAGAGCCGTGGTGGTGTCCCTGGCATCGCAGGATGTCATCCACTCGTTTTTTGTTCCCGCCTTCAGGGTCAAGCAGGACGCCGTGCCGGGGCGCACCACCCATGTCTGGTTCATCGCCACGGAACTAGGCCGTTACCATCTGTTCTGCGCCCAATATTGCGGCACGCAGCACTCCGAGATGGGCGGCTGGGTGACCGCGATGGCGCCGGAGCAGTATGCCTCCTGGCTGGAGAACCAAGGCGAGGGGGAAACGCTGGCAGCGAGCGGCGAAAAGCTGTTCCGGGCGCTTGGCTGTTCGGGCTGCCACGGCAATTCGAGCAAGGTCAGGGCGCCTTCGCTAGCGGGTATTTTCGGCCGGCCCGTGGCGTTGGCCAACCAGCAGACGGTGATCGCCGACGAACGCTATCTGCGCGATTCCATCCTTGTCCCCAACAAGGAGATCGCCGCCGGCTATGAACCGGTGATGCCGAGTTTCGACGGGTTGGTCGACGAAGGGGAACTGCAGATGCTGCTCGCCTATCTCAAGTCGCTTTCACCTCGGGAGCGGGTAAAAAACGAGGCAGTACGATGAGCGTTTCCGCAGCGGCCGCAAGCTATCTGGGCGAAGGCAGTGGCCCGCGCGCCTGGTTGCTGACGACGGACCACAAGCGGGTGGCCTGGCTCTACTTCGTTTCGCTGACCGCTTTCTTCTTCCTTGGCGGCGCCTTCGCCGTCCTGATCCGCATCGAACTTGCGACGCCGGCCGGCGATCTCGTCTCCGATGATGTCTACAACAGGCTGTTTTCGTTGCACGGCATCATCATGGTCTGGTTCTTCCTGGTGCCGTCGATCCCGGCGACGCTCGGCAATTTCCTGCTGCCGCTGATGATCGGCGCGCGCGATCTTGCCTTCCCGCGCCTCAACCTTGCCAGCTGGTATGTGTTCATTTTTGGCAGCTTCTTCGCCCTGTTCTCCGTCGTTGCCGGCGGCGTCGACACTGGCTGGACCTTCTACACGCCGCTGTCGACGCTCTATGCCAACGGGTTCGTCTCGTCCGCCGCCCTTGGCGTCTTCATCGTCGGGTTTTCGACGATCATGACCGGCATCAATTTCATCGTCACCGTGCACACACTGCGCGCGCCGGGCCTCACCTGGTTCCGGCTGCCGATCTTCGTCTGGACGATGTATGCGACGGCCCTGGTGATGGTGCTGGCGACGCCGGTCCTTGCCGCGTCGCTGATCCTGATCGTTCTGGAGCGCGTCTTCGGCATCGGCATCTTCAACCCCAGGCTTGGTGGCGATCCGCTGCTGTTTCAGCACCTGTTCTGGTTCTACTCGCATCCGGCGGTCTACATCATGATCCTGCCCGGCATGGGTGTCGTGTCGGAAGTGTTGCCCTGCTTCAGCCGCCGGCCGCTGTTCGGCTACAAGGCGGTCGCCCTGTCCTCGATGGCGATTGCCGTCTTCGGCTTCCTGGTCTGGGGCCATCATATGTTCGTCAGCGGGCAATCGGCCTATGCCGGCGTGGTGTTTTCGTTCCTGTCCTTCTGCGTCGCCATCCCTTCCGCGATCAAGGTTTTCAACTGGAGCCTGACATTGCGCAAGGGTGAGATCAGCTTCGAGACCTCGATGCTCTATGCGCTGTTTTTCCTGGCGCTGTTCACTTTCGGCGGCCTGGCCGGCCTGTTTCTGGCGGCTCTCGCCATCGATGTGCACGTGCACGACACCTACTTCGTCGTCGCCCATTTCCACTACATCATGGTCGGCGGCATGGTGACCGCCTATATGGCCGGCCTGCATTTCTGGTGGCCGAAGCTCACTGGCCGCATGTATTCAGAGACCTGGGGACGCATCGCGGCGACAGTCACGTTTCTCGGCTTCAACCTCACCTTCTTCCCGCAATACATGCTGGGTTTCCTCGGCATGCCGCGGCGCTACCACATCTACCCGCCGGAGTTCCAATTCTGGCACGTGCTGTCGTCGGCGGGCGCCGTAGTGCTGGCTATCGGCTATCTCTTGCCTCTGTTCTATCTCACCTGGTCGCTGTTCCGCGGCGCGCGGGCCCCGGACAATCCATGGCAGGCGACCGGCTTGGAGTGGCAGACGAGTTCGCCGCCGCCGCCGCACAATTTCGAGACGATGCCGGTGGTGACGCGGCCGGCTTACGCCTACGACATGAAGGGGCTGGAGCACGAACGCTTCAGCCCGCATCTGGAGGCGGGCCAGTGAGTAGTCAGACGCAGAGCATCGCCTTCGACAATGCATCTCGCGAGAAGGCAGCCGACACCTTGGCCATGTGGCTGTTCATCGGCTCCGAGGCGATGCTCTTCGGTGCCATTTTCCTGGTTTTTCTCATCGCGCATATAAATTATGGCGCCCCCTTCGCTGCGGCGTCCAAACGTCTGTCATTGCCGCTTGGCACGTTGAACACAGCCATATTGATCACCAGCAGCTTTACCATGGCGTTGGCGCATATGTATTCGGCGGGCGGTCGCTGGCGTGCGGCAATCTGGTCGCTGGCGGCGACCTCTCTGCTCGGACTTGGTTTCCTGGCCGTCAAGGCGGTCGAATACAGCAAGGAGTTCAGCGAGGGGCTGGCGCCCGTTCTCGGCGCGCCGTTCAGCTATAACGGACCGGATCCCGTTCACGCCGAATTCTTCTTCGGCCTCTATTTTGCGATGACCTTCCTGCATGCCCTGCATCTGATTGCGGGCATTCTCGCTATCGCCGGGGTGCTTGCGTTGTGGTCTCATGCCAATCCAGCCGGCAGGGCTCGCCGGATCCAAGCCGTCGGTCTTTACTGGCATTTCGTCGACATCGTCTGGGTCTTCCTGTTTCCGATCCTCTATCTGATCAACCGGGGATGACGGAACGATGGGCGAACTACGAAAACTTTCCTTCGCTTATGGCGGACTTCTGACCCTGCTGGGACTGACCGTCGGTTCGTCCTTTCTCGATCTCGGCGGGTTCAATTCTGCTATCAACCTCGCGATAGCAGCCGCCAAGACAGCGGTGATCGCGCTGCTGTTCATGCATTTGACAAGCAAAGGTCTTCCGAGGCTCGTCGTCGCGGCTGTCGGGCTGTGGCTGGTAATTCTGTTCGGGCTGACTTTGGTCGGGCAATAGGCGCGAGTATGAGCCGGGACCATATCGGCGGCAACTTCACGCCATCCCGTGCGTTGGGGCTGGAAACGCAGGGATTTGCCCGATGTCACTTACCGCCTTTGCTCTCAACTGCACTTTGAAAAACTCTGGCGACACCGAGAAATCATCGACCGACCGGTTACTGGGGGATTTGCTGGCGGCGATGGTACCGCACGGCGTGGAGGGCGAGATCGTCCGCGCGCTCGATCATGACATCAAGCCGGGTGTGCTGTCGGACATGGGCAAGGATGACGACTGGCCAAAACTACGCAAGAAGATCATCGACGCCGATATCTTCATTCTTGGCCTGCCGATTTGGCTCGGCCAGCCGTCGAGCGTCGCCAAGCGCGTTCTCGAACGCATGGACGCATTTCTGTCCGAGACCGACAACAGAAGCCGGATGCCGGCAGCCGGCAAGGTGGCGCTGGTTGCGATCGTCGGCAACGAGGATGGCGCACATGCTTGCCATGCTGTTTGTTTCCAGGCGCTGAACGATGTCGGTTTCACGGTCCCCGCCAATGGCGGCATCTATTGGGTTGGTGAAGCGATGGGCGACATCAACTATGTCGACCTGCCGGGCACGCCGGAGGCCGTCGTCGAGATGATCGAGATGGCCGCGTCGAACGCGGCCCATCTGGCCAAGCTGCTCAAGGCCGAAAATTATCCGGGAGTGGCGGGCTGAACTCGCCCCGCTCGCGGCGAAAGCCGTCCGCAGCGGAAATGGCGGCGCGGCCAGACAAACAGCTCTGGCCGGCCTTGCCCTTCATTCCTCGTCGAACCGCCCTTCCTGGTCACGTCCGATCGCGCGTTCCTCGTCGTCGTCCGGCAAGGCTTCATCGCTGTTCTGGTAGGCGTTGTCGTCGTCTTCCTCCGGCAACTCGCCGTCCTTCTCGATGTCGGACGGCTCGTCATCATCGTCCGACACGCTGTCGGGAAGAATCTTTGCGCCTTTAATGGCATCCCAGTCCTGTTGCGCGATTGACGGAGCGTCGGTCTGGTCCGTTTCGGCTCGTTTGTCGCGAGGGGCCATCTTCATCCTCCAATCCTGCGCCTTTCGGTGCTTGCCCCGGCGCCTTGCGCCGGGGCAAAATCAGGCATCACGCGGCTTGCTGCAACGCACGCTCATTGACGCCGCCCTCGCCAAGTTCGGTCAAGGCTTCGTCGGTCGCCACCTCCTCTTCCAACGTCTGGTTGAGGAGCTGGACGATATCCTTCTTGCCGAGCTGCTCGGCCCAGGCGATCAGCGTGCCATAGCGGGCGATCTCATAGTGCTCCACGGCCTGTGCGGCGCCCACGAGGCCGGCGTCAAGCGCCGGAGCGCCGCCATAATCCTCGAGGATCTCCGCCCCCTCCTCGAGAATGCCGTCAATGGCCGGGCATGTCTTGCCCCGCGCCGGCTTGTCGAGGAGGTCGAATATCTGCTCGAGACGATCGACCTGGCCCTCGGTTTCCGTCCGGTGCTTTTCGAACGCGGCCGCCACCTCTTCGGCCTCGGCGCCCTTGGCCATTTTCGGCAGCGCTTTCAGTATTTTCTTTTCGGCGTAGTAGATGTCCTTGAGGCCATCGAGGAACAGTGTCTCAAGCCCTTTCGTTTCCGCTTTCGTCGCTCTCTTGGCAGTCGCCATGATTGGTCTCCCATGGATTGTGTTGAGGCCTTCACCTGGCGGGTGAAGTCCTTCGTTAACCTGCGACTGTGCGGGTTGTTCCGGCTCAAATCACAAAGAGACGCAACGGCTGTTAGTCTTCGACGAGAACGCGAGAAGGTCGGGCTGTTTGCTTTCAAACGCCGGGTCGCGTGGCGAATTCTTCGGAGAGAATGCGCAGACCTTCCTCGTATTTGGCGGTCGAGCCGCCCGTTTGGCGGACCTGCCATAGATTGTCGTTGAGGTCCGCCCGTTTGACCGGCAATGCCAATCTGTTCGACGCGGCCCTGCGCACGAAAGCGGCGTCGTCCTCGCCATCCCGTTTCGTCAATGCGTCGACGGCCGAAACAATCGCAGGACTAAAGCCTGCCTCCTCCAGGTGGTGCGGTGTCCAGCCTTCGCCCTTTTCCAGGACATCGTGTAGGTACGCGATGATCTTCTGATCGAGCGTTTCGACCGCATCCGCAACGCGCCTGCAATGTTCGATATACGGCCGCCCGGTCTTGTCGGTCTGCGCCTTGTGCGCTTCCTCGGCGATTTTCGCCGCTCGAAAAAGCATGCTCATCTCTGCCTCCATCAATCGATCTGTTCGAACGTGCACTGCCGCGGGGATTTGTCCGGCCGCCACCGCAACAGCTTGGTTCCATGCCGGAACCGATTGCCGGTGACATGGTCGAACCGGACCTCGACGACAAGTTCCGGCCGCAGCGCCTCCCACTCGCCGCTGCGCTCCGTACTCCAGCGGCTCGGGCCGCCCGGCGCTTTCCCGGTAAAGCCAGGACCGCCGCGCAGCTTTTCGAGCTTTCTGGTGAGCCCGGCCCGGTCGTCCCTGGCGATCGTCGATGTGAAGCCGACATGGTCGAGCTCGCCTTGGTCATTGTAAAGGCCGAGCAGAAGTGAGCCGACCTCGCTGCTGTTGGTCAGATAGCGGAACCCGCCGACCACGCAGTCGGCCGTGCGCAGCCGTTTCACCTTGACCATTGCGCGTTCGCCCGGTCGGTAGGGCTCAGCGCGCGGTTTTGCGACGACGCCGTCAGTCGAGCCCTGGTTGGTTTCTTGCAGCCAACGCGCGGCGACTGTTGCATCGGTGGTGCAGGGCGACAGCCGCAATGCGGCGCGCGCCGCCCCGGCTATGAAGTCTTGGAGGACAGCGCGTCGCTCTGTCAGCGGATGGTCGAGCAAGATCTTGGCGCCCGGCGCGACCAGAATGTCGAACACGATGAACCGGGCAGGGGTTTCCACGCTCAGTTTGCGGATTCGGCTCTCGGCCGGATGCAAGCGCATTTGCAGCGCGTCGAAGGAAGGACGTCCGTCGATTTCGATCGTGATTTCACCATCGACAACGAAATCGTGGGCTTCGATCTCGCCGAGCATCGCCACCAGCTCCGGAAAATACCGGCCAAGCGGCTTTCCCGATTTCGCGCGCAGATCGACGGTCTCCGCGTTTTTAAAAGCAAGGCAGCGAAAGCCATCCCATTTCGGCTCGTATTGCCAAGCGCCGTTATCGCGTGGAAGCGTGTCGGCAGCCTTGGCCTCCATTGGAGGCGTATCCTGAGGCAGGGCAAACAGGTTTTTGACGGCTACTACCATCGCTCTTCCGTGTCGTGGTGCGGCAGATCGATCCCGCAGCAGATCCATCCTAGCCGTTGGCCCGATCCGTAATTGTAATGTGGTGTGAGATCCGAGGGATCATCGAACGTTCCGACATGCAGGGCAATTTCACTCGGCGACGCGTCATAAGCCAATGTGATGGGAGACCCGCAATCGCGGCAAAAACCTCTTTGCGCGATCGGCGATGACCGGCGGTGGAATGGCTTGTCCTTGAGCCACCAAAGGCTGGCCGAGGGCACCCAGCCCAGCACCGCGAAGGCGCTGCCGGTCGCGCGGCGGCACATATCGCAATGGCAGTAATGGACGCGTGGCTGGGATGTGACGCGGTAACGAATGTTGCCGCATAGACATCCCCCACTTCGTTCCGCACCTGTCATTTGGATCCTGCCGTTCCGAGCGTCACTGCAGCTGAACGTCCGACGCAGGATGTGGTTTCGACGAGAGGAACGAGTTCGAACGCATAGCGTTGTCCGGCACCAACCCAAGCTGGAGCGCCGGATTTGAACAGGGTTTTGCTATCGCGCGCAGAGCGACCTGCCGCCAATTTCGTATTGCGCAGGTGGATTGCGGATTTTTTCGAAATCAGTGTGCCTTGATGTCGGCGCCGGGCTTGGCATACGGCCCCTTGGGCGACCGATGTGTCCATCTCTGTGTCGACATGCAGCGGCTGTTCGCGGAACCCTCGCAATGGGCAACGCCGTGGATTTCCCGCGTCCTTCCTCGCATCGTCGAGCTTGTTGAAAGACGAGCTGCCGAGACGATCTTCACCCGTTTCCTGCCGGCCCAAAAACCGGGGCATGGTGTCGGTTCATGGAAACGCTACTATGAACGGTGGGCGTCAATGACGATCGACCACGTCGGCCCCGAAATGATCAAGCTCCTGCCCGAACTGGCGATCCATTCTCCGCCAGCGGTCGTCGTCGACAAGCACGTCTATTCGCCATGGCCGGAGGGCAATCTTCAAGCGCTGCTTTCAAAGCGCCGGATCGATACGCTCGTCGTAACCGGCGGCGAGACGGATGTCTGCGTCCTGGCCACAGTCCTTGGCGCGATCGACATCGGCTATCGCGTCGTGCTGGTAACAGATGCGCTGTGCAGCTCTTCCGATGCGACGCACGATGCGCTCATGACAGTCTATCACCAGAGGTTCGCACAGCAGGTTGAAACCGTCGAGATGGAAACGGTCTTGTCGAGTTGGAGTTGAAACTCCAGGGCCTATGCCGACGCGTCCAGATCGGTCAGGCGATGCCGAGTTGATATTCCCCGTTTTGAATTGCCGGTGACGTCGCTGTCAGGACGACGCCGCGATCTCGGAGGCGAAGTCGCGGTAAGACCGCAGGGAGCGTCCCAGGAGCTTGGTGAGGCGTTCGACGTCGCCCGCATTGGGCACCATGCCTTCGGTGATGAAGCGCTCGGCCATCAGGCGCATATCCAGCGCCATCCAACTCGGCATGAACTGGCGAAAGTTCTGCTCGAAGCCGGCGGTATCGTTACCGGGGAAGGCGATCGTGCGGCCTAGCACTTCGGTCCAGATGGCAGCGACGTCTTCGCCGGTTAGCGTGTCGGGACCGACGACGTTGATACGATCGAGTGGGAGCGGCATGGAGGCCTTTTCCCGGCGGACCAGCTCGATCGCCGCAATCTCGCCGACGTCACGTATATCGACCATCGCCAGGCCCTTGCTGCCGATCGGCATTGGGTAAATGCCGTGGCCGGTGATCACGTCCTTGATGGCGACGTCGTTGTTGATGAAGTAGGCCGGGCGCAGGATCGTGGCGTTGAGGCCCATCTGCTCGATCATCCGCTCAACGCCGAACTTACCCGCGAAGTGGGGCACGTTCGCATAGAGGTCACTATGGATCACCGAGAGGTAGACGATCCGCTCGATGCCGGCTTCACGAGCCACGTTGAGGGCAACCAGCGCCTGTGTGAACTCGTCGGCAACCACGCCGTTGACCAGGAACAGCGTCGAGACGCCGGATATCGCACTGCGCAGCGAATCGACGTCGAGCAGATCGCCCCGCACGACGGTGACGCCCGCTGGGACCTTGGCCTTTGCGGGATCGCGGACAAGTGCTCGCACGTCGGCACCGCGCCCGACGAGTTGTGCGACGACTTGGCTGCCGACATTGCCGGTGGCGCCGATGACGAGGATGGTCATGAGACTTCTCCGTGTTGGGTTTGATTGACGTTCTGAATATGAGTGCTCCACCGCTTGCTGTGCTGGAAGGCCTACTGACTGATGCGGTCACACGTTCCCCGGCGCAGGCAATGTTGCTTCCCGGCCGGGGGCGCCCCTCAAGGTAAGAGAATCGGATTTGGACCAATCCGGCGAGTGCTGTAGTCCGCGTGCGCCTGCGCCGCCTCCGCCAGCCGGTAGCGATGAAGCTCGATTTCCCCGAAGATGCCGTCCCTCCACTGATCAAAGACTTCGGTGGCCGCCTGGGCCAGCATTGAGCCTTTCACGATGGCGGCGGCGCTCGCCTGGCCGAGTTTGACGTCGCGCACGGCGAGTGCCTGCTGATCGATGTCCGGAGGGCCTGAAGAAGCGCCGATGGTGAAAATCGCTCCGCCATTCCGAACCGCGCCAGCCGAGGCCGCAAACGTTGCCCTGCCCACGAATTCGTAGACGACGTCGACGCCTTTGGGTGCGATGGCGCGAATGCGGTCAGGAAGGTTGGCTTGATCGGACGCGAGGGCATGATCCGCGTCGGCCGAAATGCGCCCAAGTTTGGCGCTTGAGCCAACGGCGATGACGGTCGCGCCCAACGCTTTGGCCCAGCGCGCAACCAACGAGCCGACGCCACCCGTTGCGCCCTGAACCAGGATCGTGTCGCCCGGCCGCACTTCATGCAGCCTTTTGACGGCCAGCCAGGCCGTTATGCCTTTCGTCAGTAATCCCGCCGCGATTTCGGCAGGCACGTCGTCCGGCAGATGCACAAGAGGCGCGACGTCGATAAGCCGCTCGCTGGCATAGGCACCGGGAGCAAAGAAATAGGCAATTCGATCGCCGACCTTGAAGCCCTCCGTCTCTGGGCCCGTCTGCGCGACAACGCCGGCGGCCTCGACTCCGGGTACGAAGGGTAACTCCGTTCGAAAGGCTCCCGAACGGAACATCGTGTCGATGAAATTCACGCCGATCGCGTCCTGGCGAAGCTTGACCTGACCTCGACCGGGGGCACCGACCGCATCCTCCTCAAGAACGAGAACCGACGGGTCTCCAGTGCGGCGTATACGGATGACAGCAGACATGGCGTTTGTCCTTGTGATCTCGATTTCCTATCGAGGCAGGTGGCCCAGTTGCCGCAGACCGGTCATCCAGTCCTCGGTGTGCCAGGTGCGAACGATCTTGCCGTTCTCGATTTCGTGGATGTCGACAGCCTGGATCTTCATCGATCGGCCGGTTGCGGGCAGACCGGCAAAAGTCTGGCGCTGCGTTCCAGTGATGGTCGATCGCACGACGACTTTGTTTCCTTCTTGAATAACGTCATCGATCTTGATGTCGAAATCGGGGAATGCTCCCACAAGCATCGTCATAGCCGCTTTCGCGGCTTCGGGACCGTGTGGAGTGCCCGGTGGCGAGGGGATGTCGACCCAGCTCGACGCCAATATGCTCTCAAGCAGTTTTGCATCATGACGTGCAAACGCTTGGTACCATTGTGATGCGATGTGTTTCGGCTCGTTGGACAGGGGCGCCGCGCTCGCCTGAGCAGTGAGCAACGACCCTGCGATCAATGCGACAAGAGACTTCATGCCTTCCCCCTCAGGCTCGCGGGAGCGGAGCGATCGCGCCCAACTGCTGCATGGCGGAGTAGAGGTTGGCGACGCCCCAGTGCTCGGTAATCTTGCCATTGACGACGCGCATCGCATCGACGGTCTCGAAGCTGACCTTCTTGCCGGTGCCGGCGACGCCGAGGAAGTTTCCCCGATGCGTGCCATGATATGTCTTGAAGGTGGTGACCACGTCACCGTCGATGCGCTGCCAATGGATTTCTGGCGTGAAATCCGGGAACGCCTCGCGCAAGCGCTTGTAGAGGACGAGGACGCCGGCCTTGTCGCGGGTGCCGCCGGGCTGAGGTGTATGATCGAAGAAGTCGTCCGAAAAAAGTTTATTGAACAGAGCCCAATTCCCTCCGCCTTGCACCTCTTCGGTGTTACGGCGAACGATGTCCTTGGCGCTGTGGTTGAGATTATCGGTCACTGGAATCTCCTTTTAGTTCAGAGCTGTCACGGGCCACGACGTTTGCGCTGCTGCATGCAACATGCCGGGTCCGCCGATTTTCCGTAATTCGAATAATATCGAGCGATGACTTCGATCCGCTCGATAAGCTGAGCGCTACGAAGCGGTCACGCCGCCTGCCGCTTCAGGGGCTCAGGCCGCTCTGCCACGGCGCCAAAATAAGACGCTGAGGTCTCCCTGTGGACGTGAGATTCGAGGCCGAAGCACGTCACATGCCGGCGGCATCAATCACCAAACAGCTTTCAGCCTATAGGCGCTATTCCGCGGGCGGGGATCGAAGCAAAGCGATCAGAGCGAGGCAGCCGACCGTGGAAAATCCGATCACGACAAAGCCGTCGATATAAGACAGCAGGTTGGATTGCGTTTGCACGACGCGTGCAAGAAGAGCCGCGGCCCGCGAATTGGCTTCAGCCGGCCCCACCGACCGGGCGGTGACCGCGGCCCTGTATTGGTCGAGCCGTTGGTCGGTGAGGTAGGAGCCAGCGGCTACGTGGAGGCCAATCAGGTTCGAATGGAACTGCTCGCGCACCCTGAGGAACGTTCCAATGAAGGCAACGCCGAGCTCCCCACCGAAGAGCCGGAACGTTTGCAGGAAAGCGCCGAAAGTAAAGGCGTCGCCGCGATAAATGTGTCTGGTGGCGAACCAGATCAGGGATATGAAACCAAGCGACTGGCCAATTGCCTGCACGATCTGGGACGGGAGGAAGTCGTCGCTTGCCCAATCCTGCGTGAGGCCAGTGGCCATGAAACACGCCACGCCGATCAGCACGAAACCCGCCGCGAGGGGAAGCCGGGCGTCGACATGCTTAAGCAGTTTGCCGACCAAGGGGGCAAGCACAAGCTGAGGGGCCGCGATCCATAACAGCACGTCGCCCGTCTGAAGCGATTTGAAGCCCTGCACCGTCGCCAGATATTGCGGAATGATCAGCGCCGTCGAAAGCAGGACAAACCTGAACGCGATCAAAAGCGCGGCCAGGATCGGAATGTTCCCGGATATGACGAAGCGCAGATTGATCAGCGGCTGATCATGGCGAAGCTCATGGATGACGAAGGCGATGACCAGCAGAAATCCGGCCAGGAGGAGCCCGCAAATCAGTCCCGAGTTCAGCCAATCGAGCCGGTTGCCTTGATCGAGCGCGGCATAGAGCAAGCTGAATCCGACACTGCAATAGCCAAGGCCGAACCAGTCGGCTCCGCGCAGGTAGTCGCGATTGATCGGCTCCCGTGGAATGCCAAACCAGACGCATAGCATCATCAGCGGCGTGGCTATGGCGTTCTGCCAGAATATCCACCGCCATGACAGATTCTCGATAAACCAGCCCTCGATCGAGGCTGAAATGTTCAGCGATAATTCGGTGTTCATCGCATAGGCGGCAATGCCGTAGACCGCCAGGTGCGCCGGCAGATTGCGCAGAACGAAGCTGAGCGTCAGTGGAATGAATGTTCCCGAAGCCAGTCCACCCAGAAAATAGAACGTGAGGAAGATGGGCAGGTTCGTGGCGTAAGGAATGAACACCGACAGGAGGGTAAAGACCGCGGTGGCCCCGAGAAGGACGCGCCGCACCCCGAAAGTGCCGCCGAGCCATACCGCGACCGGTCCCATCATCATCTGGCCGACGGTCAGCGCGGTGCTGATCCACGCGCCTTCGTCAACACCGGCGTGGAGGGCACCGCGAATGTCGGCAAGCCCGAAGGTTGTGATACGCCCGGCAAGCGTGGAAATAATCGAGCCGATCAGCACAGCGAGGATACCGATATAAGGCCGGGTGCAAACAGCCGGAGTGGACGATGCATTCCCGTGGGGTGCGAGAGACGGTGAGGTCGAGACCGATCGTGACAAGCCGAAGCTGACGTCCGTCATGGCAGGCCGTCCGCCGCTGCCCGGCCGCCTTCGCTTGCGCCGCCCGTGTCGACAGTCGCGGTCACCGACATCCCCGGACGCAGGAGTTCGAGCTGCGAACTGTCGTGATCGAGGACAATTTTCACCGGAATGCGCTGCACCACCTTGGTGAAATTGCCTGTCGCGTTGTCGGGTGGCAGCAGGCTGAATCTCGATCCGGTGGCGGGTGACCAGCTGTCGACACGGCCCTTTAGAACGACGCCGGGCACGCTGTCGATTGTCACCATTGCCAGCTGCCCGGCGCGGACACGCGTCAATTGCGTCTCCTTGTAGTTCGCCACTACCCACAGGTCGGGAAGTGGCACTATCGAGATCACCTGGGTGCCGATACCGACATATTGTCCAGGCCTCACCTGGCGCAGGCCCACCATTCCGTCGACGGGTGCGAGTATCCTGGTATGACTAAGATTGAAGCGCGCCAGCGCCAAAGCGGCCTGCTGGGCTTTCAGGGTCGCCTCGGCCTGCTGTTGCTGCGTATCGAGCACCTTCAACTGCTGGCGCTGTTGATCGAACTGCGCGTGGTTGAGATCAAGCGTCGCTGTGGCCCGGCTGTAGCTGTTCATCGCCTGCTCCGCGGCTTGATGCGAGACGGCGTCCGTGGTGAGAAGAGACTGATAGCGCTTCGAATCCCGCTCGTAGCGCCACACATCCGATTCTGTTGCGGCGATGGTGGCTTCCGCCTGACGAATGAAGGCCTGTTGCAGGATCTTCTGATTTTCGATGTTGGCGATCGCCGCCTTGCCGGCCTCGACATTCGCTTCGGACTGATCCACCAGCGCGCTGTAGTCATCGTCTTCGATCTGGACGAGAAGGTCGCCCGCCTTCACGCGCTGGAAATCCTTGACCGCAACCGAGCGCACATAGCCGCTCACCCTGGCCGCAAGCGGCGTTATGTCCGATTCAAGATACGCGTCGTCGGTGCTCTGTGTCCTGGCGGAGCCGGTCCAGGCGTTCCAATTCATGGTGAAAAGGAACACCAGGCCTGCGGCCAGCAAGAGGACGGCAATGCGAAGGGGCAGAGTTTTGCTGCTGACAGGCATTGGCAAGTGGACCATCACTACATTTTCAGGATGATGAACTGATCATTGGTCGAGTCGGTCTTCTCGTGCAGTTTGGCGACTTGCGCGGCAGTGACCGCCGGCACGTGATTGCCCCAGCCATTGCGGACGAAGGCAAGCACGTCTGTTGACCCCGGGGAAATGCCTCTCCACTCGGGTCGAGGCGGCATGGAGTGGAAATGAGAGGACGGCCTCAGAGTACCGAAAGAAGCCCTCCGTCCACGAAAAGCGCAATGCCGGTGATGTAGCTCGACAGATCCGAGCCCAGGAAGGCGACAGCATCACCGATCTCGGAGGGTTGACCAAGGCGGCGCAGCGGGGTGCGTTTGCGAAAGCCTTCGGCCGCTTCTGCAATGCCAGGGCTCGTTCGCAGCAGCACCGTGTCGATGGTCCCCGGCGCCACAGCGTTCACGCGGATACCATCGGGGCCGAGCGCATCCGCCAGGGATTTCGCCATCAGGACGACACCACCCTTGCTGGTGGAATACGCGACGGTGATCCCGGCCCCGTTGATTCCGCCCATGCTGGCCATCAGCACGATGCTACCGCGCTTGCCCTTGGCCTTCATCTGACGCGCTGCTGCTTGCGATCCAAACAGCACGCCGTCGAGATTCACCGACATCAGCCGTCGGTAGTCATCCTCCGCCACGTCGGGTCCGTCTGCCTTCAGCGTGATTCCCGCGTTGGCGACCATGACGTCAACGCCGCCGAACGTACCGGCCGCGTCAAGCAACGCATCATTGTCTGCCCGCTTGCTGACGTCGGCTTTCACGAAAAGACTGGACACGCCCAGCTTTTCGATCTCGACCGCGGTTGGCGCGCCACCCTCGCGTGGTGTCTCGGTTACATCGGAGACAATCACGGCCTTTGCGCCGTGTTCTGCCGCCTTGAGGGCAATTGCTCGGCCAATGCCGCTTGAGGCGCCGGTGACGACAACCACCTTGCCCTTCAATATGTCGCTCATACAATTCTCCTGGGTTCCTTGCTTGATAGCCGTTGACTTGCCTTGGAATGCCTTGAAGGCATTGGCTTCCGGATTGGCGGTGAGCTGCTCCTGGAATTTCGCAAATCCGCAACTTCCCAGTGCTCGGCGAGCTTGCCGTCTGCGATTTGGTAGAATTGAAACGCCGCGAAATCGAAGCGGTTACCCGTCGCTCTATACTCGCCGAAATCGTTCACTTGAGTGCCGCTGACCCAGTTCATCACCGCCGCCCGATGAACTTCAGATGAGATACCGAGGATGACGCTCGGATGTCTCCAGGATTGTCACAGTCGTCGCTCGCGAACAGCCAGATGAGGTCGCGAGCGACGTTCGACGCCGCATGGCTGCTTGCCGAGCGTGGCGCTCATGTCGCGGTGGGTGTGGATTCATCGCAAGGCACAAATCCGAAGTTCACCCACCCATCGACCCAGATGCTCCCGCCAATTTCTGCAGCTCGGACCCATACCACGCAGAGATGGCGCGGTACTCAGTTCCCTGAGGGGTCTTCCAATCGCGAAACCACTCATCAATCATTGCCCGCGAGGTGTTAGGTATAGCGCCGGCCTGAATTAGACGTCTTATGGCAGTCTCATGAGCTACCTGGGAAAGGCCGCCCACGGCGTCGACGATGAACATCGCCTCATAGCCATCGCGGAGGGCATCGATGATTTGATATGCGAGACAGATTTCCGTCCAGAGTGCTGCGAAGACCAAGCGCTTCCGGCTTGTTTTTTCGACGGCGGAGCGAATATTGACGTCTTCCCACGCGTCCATAGTCGAACGATCGATAGCAGTTGTTCCGGGTAACTCGTCCGCGATGGCCTGAACCGTGGGGCTGTTTACTTTGCCGCCAACTCCCACAGTACTTAGAATTACCGGTACGCCAAATGCCTTCGCGGCCCTGATCAGGAATCTGACATTCAGTTCGATAAGCGCCGAACTCGTTTCAGATCGGACAGCTCTGAGCATTTCGGGTTGGTAGTCAACCAGCAACAGGGCACATTCAGCAAACTTCCATACTCCTTTTGAAGGAGGTTCCTGTGCCTGAGCAAAGGAGGCGGAACTGAGTGATGCTCCAACTGTGACCAGCGATGCTCCAGCCATGGCCCCAGCGCCGCGGAGGATTTCTCGCCTGCTCGTCGACTTGGACATGACGTCATTTTCGTTCATCGATGCGCTCCACAGGGGGATCGGATCATGACCTTGCTCCGGTGTTGGTTGCATCTCTAGGATTTGCCGCAGTTATCGCTCGCGTACAGCCAGATAAGGTCGCGAGCGACGTTCGACGTAATCGACAAGCCATCCGCTCAGGCGATCGATGCTTCCGCCCGCCACCACGATGCGGCGTCCGCTACGCGAACTATTCGAGTTGATCGAACTCGCACGTCAAAACTATGCGGCTGTTCCAGAGCGCCGACTGCTGACATTCATTCACCATCTGGCGCGCCATCCTGGCTGCGACCGTCAGGAGGAGGATGGCTCATGGTCGACCCCGCAACGCCCGCGATACCAATGCGCGTCGGCAAATCCGAACGAAATGGGATGACCGACATCGCAGCGCTGATTGGCCGGATTTTTATCAGCGGCGTTTTCATCATCTCGGGCATCGCCAAGATTGGCGCGCCGACTGCAACCATGGCCTTCATCAGTTCCGTCGGTCTGCCGTTTCCGCAGTTGGGGCTGGCGATAGGGATCGTCATAGAGACAGTCGTGGCGGTGGCATTTTTGGTCGGCTACCGCACGCGCATGATGGCCGCGATTATTGTAGTCTATTGCTTCGCCACCGCCATCTTCTTCCATAACGCCTGGTCTGATGTGAATCAGTTGATGCATTTTTGGAAAAACATGACCATGGCTGGCGGTTTGATGCAGGTCATAGCTTTCGGCGCGGGCCGCTATAGCCTCGATGCATTTCGCAGCTAGAAGTCTGGCGACGCGACCGGTTTCGCCGAACTCAATCGAGGCGAGCCACCTTTGAGGAGGCTAGTCACTGCATCCCATGTCGTCGCCAGTATGCTCGTGTCGTAAAACGATGGGAGCGGCGGCGTCAGTCGATGCAAAGGCCGGCAGAGTACCACCATTCATGCCGTGCGATTGGCGCATGAACTGATTGATCAGGAACGACGCCGCGGGGCCAGGAGGCATGTCCGTTCGGTGAATCGCAAAGAAGCGATAATGGCCGCCTTTGAAATCCGGCATGTCCAGCAGCACGAGCCTGCCGCATGCGAGATCTTCAACGATCATCGGCTCTGGCATCGTACCCCAGCCAATGCCTTCGCGAAGCAGCATATGTTTGGTGGCAAGATCCGCTACACGCCAAGTGTGGGTGCCGATGACGCCGAGATCCGAACCTGCGGTCAGCGGCGAGCGATCGGTAAGGACCAACTGAACATGATGGCGCCCGGCGCCGAGTGCGTTGACGCCCAGTGCCAGCGGATGAGAGGGCGCGGCGACCGGAACAAGGTGAACACAGCCGACACCGATGCGCTCAAGGCCGTCGATTTCGACGTCGGGAGGGCCGCGAACGCCGATCATCGAAGTCCGATCGAGGACGAGTTGGGTCACAGCGCCAAGAGCCTCGGCTCTCAGCCGGAGCGGGACCGTGGGGAACTCATCGTGGAAGTTCCTCAGGGCTTCAACCACGCGGGCCGCGGGTAGCATCACGTCGAGGGCGACGTGAACTTCTGATTCGATGCCTTGATGAAGGCCCTTGGCCTTCGCGCGTAATCGATTGAAGCCCAATGCCACGTCGCGGGCCGCCGTCAGCAACGCGCGGCCATCGCTGGTGAGTTGGGGGCGGCGGGTGGAATCTCGCTCGAAGAGCATGACGCCCAGTTGCGCCTCCAGATTGGTGATTGTGTAACTGATGACGGACGTCGCCCGGTTTAGCTGCCGCGCTGCTCCGGCGAAACTGCCCACGTCGACAACCGCGAGAAACACCCGCAATTGGTCGAAAGTAGGCGTCCCCGGATCAGACATGTCGATTTCCTCCCAACGCACGAATGAGCATTTGCTAATCAATCGGGCAAATACTCGCATTTTGGCGTACAGAGTCAACCGGGCCTGGTTTGCAGGGTCCATAACAAAGCTCGATGAAATGACGAAATGACGCAAGCAATGTCGGGTCCGGCGCGATTGGCCGCGCCCTCGCAATTCAGTTCGCCAAGCACCGAATCGAGGTCATGCTGGCCAACAGCCGCCGCCCCTCCACCCTGACGGATTTGGCCGGTAAATTAGGCACGAGCGTCAGGCCAGTTGCAGCGAGCGAGGCGATTTCCGCGGGCGTAATCTTGGCCATTCCGTTTGGGGCAATTCCGCTTGTCACGCAGGGCGGGACTGCGAACGGCGTCGACTGGAGTGGGCGATTGGATCGAGGCCAGCAACGCGGTCGCGAGGTGCCAGCGTTCAAGCCCGCTGACCTACCTCGGGGACGCCTCTGTCCTCGACATCCTGGTTGAAGGGGGCGGCACCTCCCCCAGGCGGTCCCAGTAACGAGCGGGCTGTGACCGTCTGGGAGTTGGTCCTCGTCTCCCAGCCAGCTGGGAGAATATGCAAAGGCAATATGGACTTACCCGAAACGGGAATTCCATCGATTCAGGGCCGCGCGCCGATCAAGACGGAATTGGCGTCCGAGTGCCGTCTCGCCCATTAAGTCAAACCCGTGAACGGCCCCGGGATAGACATGGCATTCTACGGATACTCCCGCTCGCGAAGCGCGCATGACGAAGTTCACACCCTCTTCAAGGAAGAGATCCAGGGCGCCGATGGCCAGGAACAGAGGCGGGAAGCGGTCAAGACTTCTGGTCAGGCTCGGAGAAAAATAGCCCACCCGATCGTCATCTGCCGAATAGGCTCCTTTCATAGCCGACCACCCGAAGCGATTGTCTTGCGCTGTCCAGACAAATCCGCCGGTCGTCGGATTGGGCTGAACGTCTTGGTCGGACCCCGTCCGGCAATCAAGCATCGGATAGATCAGCATGGCGCCTGCCGGTAGAAACTCCTTTCGATCGCGTGCCAGAAGCGTCGTCGCTGCGGCCAGTCCCCCGCCAGCGCTGTCTCCCATGATAGTGATCCGTCGCGGGTCCACGCCGAGCGAAGCTGAATTTTCGAAGAGCCAGTGAAGCCCGGCATAGCAATCCTCGATCGGGCCGGGGAATGGCGTCTCTGGTGCCAGCCTGTACTCCACCGACACCACAACCACCGTATTCTCTATCGCCATTTGCCAATTCAGACCGTCGATCGAGGCTGCGGAACCTAAGACATAACCGCCGCCATGAATGTTCAGGATTGCTGGCTTTTGTCCCGCACTAGGCGGCGCATAAATGCGCAGTTGAACAGGAGGCGCTCCGTTCATGTCCGCGGTGACAGCGAGCCGAGGCTGCTCGAGCGCCATGCCCTGTTGCTCGAAGTACTGTTGCGCGGTTGCTCGCGCGTCTGCGAGACTGGCGGCGCTAAGACCGACGCTGGGCCCATTTGCGAGAAACGGACGCAGTTCAGGGTCAACCAGACTCTCTCCGTTCATGTTCAAAAAACCTCTCACTAAGAGGCGCAATGGTAACGTCGCCAATCGCTTCAGCCAGCCCGATAGCATCGAACGCCGTGTTCCATGCTTCCGGCATGTGAGTTGCTTCGCCTTCGAATTCCTGCGGCCGCAGCGGCGAAATCGAGCGACCGACCACCTTTGAACCGCAGATGGGACGGGATTCGCCGCTTCGCTACATGCCTACCGGATAGAACGTCGTCATCGACGGAATCTGGCTGGCATGGGAGGCCTCATCCAAGTCAGTGTCGATCAAGATCCGGCAGCCGAAAGGTAAGATCAGAGGATAGGTAACGGGCGGTTTCGTGTGACCTTTGCTGACCGTTCCAGATCGCAGTCGAGGGATTTGACCATGATGGATGATTTCGATGGCAAAGTGGTCTTGGTGACCGGTGCAGGCTCAGGCATCGGACGCGAAGCGGCGTTGGAGTTTGCTGCTCGTGGCGGCTTTGTTTTTGGCGCGGACCTGAACGAGCAAGGCCTTGCAGAGACCCGGCGCCTTATCTTGGGGGCAGGCGGCAGAGCGGAAGTCGGCCGCGTCGATGTATCCTCGGAGGATGATGTTTCGGCCTTTGTCGCGCGCATCGATGCTGAAGCGGGCCGTCTGGACGCCGCTTTCAACAATGCAGGAATTACCGGTGGCGCGCACCGGATCGAGGATTATCCCACGGATGACTTCGACCGCGTTCTACGGATCAACCTCCGAAGCGTCTTTCTCTGCATGAAGCATGAGCTACCGCTGCTGAAGCGGAGCGGCGGCGGTGTCATCTGCAATACGGCTTCGGTCGCCGCGCTTACCGGCCCCGGCGGAATGTGCGCCTACGCAGCATCAAAACACGGCATTCATGGGCTGACACGAGTCGCGGCGATGGAGAACGCCGCACATGGAATTCGCGTGAATGCCCTCGCGCCGGGTTGGACCGAGACGCCGATGGTCATCACCGCAAGTGCTCAGAATCCATCCTTCGCTGCGCAGACGACCAACGCGATTCCCGCCAAGCGAGGCGGTAAGCCAAGCGAAATCGCACAAGCCGCCGTTTGGTTATGCTCAAGTGCGTCAAGCTACGTATTCGGGCAAATGTTGATCGTTGATGGAGGCATGACCATCGGTGGATTCGAGTTCTAATCTCGAAACTTTGCTCCTCCGAGAAGTACACCAAATGTGGAGACTGGATGATGCGCCTAGATGTCTGCAAACACTGTCTCTCGGTTGAGCCGGAGGGCATGACAGACCTGTCTCGGGGATTCTCACAGGTGAGGTAAGCCGGGGCATCTTCATGTTGACCAACAGCCATTATCAGTCGCTTCTCATAACGACGGGCGGAGGCGCCGTTTTGGTGGACGCCCCGAGCCGCTTGTTCAGGACATCGAGCCCGCCGCAAGTGACGTGACGGACGAGCCGATAAGACATTGATCTACTCTCACGGGCGCCAGTCGGCGCAGTGCGCATAGGAGGCGATGAGTTCGCGGATGCGAGGCGATCTGCGTTTTTTGGGTAATACAAATTGAAAATTTCGCCCTCATGTTTCACAACAGGCCGGTAGACCGGGGATGGTTTTGCAGCCCGCGGGTCGCTCACGGTCCTCGAGGCGAGAATTCTAGAGACGTTCAACAATGACCCAGCACGCACAAAACGCTCGAATTCTCATGTACAGCCACGATACGTTCGGGCTCGGCCACTTGCAGCGCTGCCGAACGATCGCGCATTCGCTGGTCGAGGATTTCCGCGGACTTCAGGTGCTTATCATTTCGGGTGCGACTATCGCCGGCGCCTTCGACTACCGCGCCCGTGTCGACTTCGTGAAGATCCCCAGCGTCATCAAACTCCGCAACGGCGAATACACCTCGCTGGAAAAGGATATCGATCTGCATGAGACGCTAAGGATGCGCCAGTCGATCATCCGCCACACAGCCGAGACCTTCCGACCGGACATCTTCATCGTCGACAAGGAACCGCTCGGCCTGCGCGGCGAGATCGAGGACACGCTGTCCTACCTCAAGACGCGGGGCACCACGCTCGTGCTTGGCCTGCGCGAGGTGATGGATGCGCCGCATCTGCTCGAGGCGGAGTGGGCGCGCAGGGATGTGATGCGCAAGATAGGCCTGTTCTACGACAAGGTCTGGGCCTATGGTCCGCCGGATTTCTATGATCCGCTGACCGGCCTGGATGTGCCGCCGGCTGTCAGGGCAAAAATGAGCTTCGTCGGTTTCCTGCAGCGGAGCCTGCCGCGGAACGAGTTGCCCGGCCACCGGCCCGAGGGCGACTATATCCTCGTGACCACCGGTGGCGGTGGTGACGGCGCCGAACTGATCCACGACGTCATCGATGCCTACCAGCAGGATCCGCAATTGCAGCACAGGGCGCTGATCGTGCTTGGCCCCTACATGCCGGCGCGCAAGCGCAACAAACTGCTCAAGAAGGGGGCCAGGATCCCCTACATCAAGATCATCGAGTTCGACAACCGCATGGAAGACTTGATTGCCGGTGCCAAGGCGGTGGTGGCGATGGGCGGTTACAACACCTATTGCGAGATCCTGTCTTTCGACAAGCCGGCGCTGATCGTGCCGCGCGTCGAGCCCCGTGAAGAACAACTGATCCGCGCTCGGCGCGCGGCCGAACTCGGCCTGATCGAGATGCTCTTGCCGGAAGAAGCCAAGGATTCCCAGCGATTTGCCGATGCACTGATGGTGCTGCCGGAGCGGCCCCGCCCATCACAGAGCAATCCGCATCTGACGCTGGAGGGGCTGCCTCATATTTCCGCAATCGTCGCGGAACTGCTCGACCGGCGGGCCGGCCATCACCTTTCGGTCATTGAAGGAATGAACTGAGTTGCGATATCGCAAGATCGTCGTGGTTCTGAAGGGCTATCCGCGGCTGTCTGAAACCTTCATCGCGCAGGAACTGCTCGGTCTGGAGCGTGCGGGGTTCGACCTGACACTCGTCGCGCTCAGGCGACCGACCGACGCAAAACGCCACCCCGTGCATGACGAGATCAAAGCGCCCGTCCATTATCTGCCGGAATATCTGCATGAAGAGCCACTGCGTGTGGCCCGCTCGCTGTTCGCCCATCTGCTGCGGCCGGGCTTCTGGCGCGCGCTCCGATCGCTGGCCACCGATATCCGCCACGACTTTACGCGCAACCGCGCGCGCCGCTTCGGGCAAGCGCTTGTGCTGGCGGCCGAATGGCCGAAAGACGCGGAATGGTTGCATGCCCATTTCGCGCACACGCCGGCATCGGTGACGCGCTATGCCAGCCAGCTTCGTAGCCTGCCTTGGAGCTGCTCAGCCCATGCCAAGGACATCTGGACTTCGGCGGACTGGGATCTGGCTGGCAAGCTTTCCTCGGCGCGCTGGACGGTCACCTGCACGAAAACCGGTTTCGACCGTCTGAAAGAACTCGCCAACGGCAAATCGTCCGTGCATCTGAGCTACCATGGGCTCGACCTTGATCGCTTCGGCAGTTTCGGCGAAGCGCGAAAACGGTATGACGGCTCGGCGCCGGACGAACCGGTCATCATTCTGAGTGTCGGGCGCGCCGTTGAAAAGAAAGGTTACGACACCTTGCTGGAGGCTCTTGCTCTCTTGCCTGGCGATTTGTCGTGGCGTTTCGAGCATATCGGCAACGGCGAGGAACTGGAACGGCTCAGGGCGCTGTCGCAGAAGCTCGGACTGGATGGTCGGGTCTCCTGGAAAGGCGCGCTTGCGCAGGAGGAGGTGCTCGAGCACTACCGCCGTGCCAACATCTTCGCCCTGGCTTGCAGGATCACCGCAAACGGCGACCGGGACGGTCTGCCGAACGTTCTGGTGGAGGCGGCCAGCCAGGGGCTTGCCTGCGTGTCGACCGATATTTCCGGCGTGCCGGAGCTTTTATCGCCTGACGAAACCGGGCTGCTGGTTCCGACGGAAGATCCAATTGCCCTGGCAAAGGCGCTGGAGCGCCTGATCCGTGATCCCGTGCTGCGCGCCCGGCTCGGCGACGCCGCGGAGCGGCGCGTGCGCGGCAATTTCGATCATATGGCCAGCATTGGACAGCTCAAGGAACTGTTCGAGCGTGAGTGGCGGGCCGCCGATTGAAGCGCGTCTTCCTTTATGTCCAGCACCTGCTCGGTATCGGCCATCTCGCGCGCTCCAGCCGCATCGCGGCGGCTCTGGTCGATGACGGGTTCGACGTAACCGTCGTGACTGGCGGAGCGCCGATCGCGGGGTTTCCGGGACCGGGGATAAAATCTGTAACCCTGCCACCTGTCACCTCCGGTGATAAAGGATTTTCCGGACTGGTCGACCTGCAGGGCAAACCCATCGACGATGATCTCAAGAAGCGGCGTTCAGAGATGCTGCTGCAGGCATTCCGGGATTGCAGGCCTGATATCGTCATTGTCGAGGCGTTTCCCTTTGGACGCCGTCAGATGCGTTTCGAACTCTTGCCGCTGATCGAGGCCATCGACGCGACGTCGCCCAGACCGTTGCTGGCGACGTCGGTCCGAGACATCCTTCAGGAGCGCGTCAAGCCTGGCCGAAACGAGGAGACAGTCGATCTCGTCAACAGCCATTTCGACCTTGTCATGGTCCACGGCGATCCGGCTTTCGCAACCCTCGACAAGACATTTCCGCTGGCTGGGGCGATCAGGGCCGAAGTGGCTTACACAGGGCTCGTCGCCGCGCCGCCGTCGCCCGCGGCCTCCGAGCGCTTCGATATTGTGGTGTCGGTTGGCGGCGGGGCTGCCGGAAAGAGCCTTGTCAGATCCACCGTCGCAGCGGCGCGGAATGCCGAGAACGGTTGGAAATGGTGTTTGATCACCGGCCCAAACCTGCCGAAAGATGAATTTGACGCGATCGCACGCGATGTCACGCCGGACCTGTCCATCTTCCGGTTCCGCGAGGATTTCGCCAGCCTGCTAACCGGCGCCCGCCTGTCAGTCTCGCAGGCGGGTTACAACACGGTCTGCGATGTCCTGCGCGCGGGTTGTCGCTCCCTGCTCGTTCCGTTTGCAGCCGGCGGTGAAACCGAGCAAACGGTTCGCGCCCTGATGCTCGAAGAACTCGGCCTTGCGAGGGTGCTGATGGAAAAGGACCTAACGCCCGAAGGTTTGGCGCAAGCGATCGAACAGGCGCTCTTGGCACCGACGCCAACCGCGCATCGTCTCGATCTCGAAGGCGCGCGTCACTCGGCGCAAATCCTGCGCGAGCGGTATCGAACATGGTCCCTGAAAATGGAGCCTGGTTTCGGAAAAGTACACGATGAAACAGGCGATTGGTCCTGACGCGCGTCGCGTGAGATTCGTGCGACGTGCCTCAAGTGCTTGTTTTTATGCGGGTCGTCCCAAAACCGCCACGCACTTTTGGGCGAAATGCATTTAAACCGTTCCAATCAGCATGAAGCGCGTATAATTTTTTGTCGGTAGTTCGCCCGAGAACCTGATCTCCCGCAGTGCTGCCATTGCTTCGAAGGCTGCAAGTGAAGCCACGCAGTTGATGTGCGTAGGCTCACTGAAATAGTCGTTGGATTGCAGCAGCACATTCGTGCCCCGCGGAAGCAGATCAAGCCAGGCGCGCAGGTCGGCTATGTGTTCGCAACTCGTATTGACGATCAGGTCGGAGCGCCCGGCCGCATAGTCGAGGGCGTACATATCCGCCGTCAACGCCTGGAAACGGTCGCCGGCATCCCGGTTGAGGGTCCGGGCGACCGAGGCCACTTCGGAATCGATGTCGATGCTATCGACCGCCGCGATGTCGAAACGGGCGTCGTTGAAAAGCATTGCCGGCAGTATGCCGTACCATCCACCCACGACCCATACGCGCCCAAACCGGCCACCGCAGCTTTCGAATAGCCTGTCGAGCGCCCACATCTTGCAGGCGACCTGCTTGTGGTTGAAGGCGTTGGCGATATCGGCGTTCGGATGCTTGGTGATGACGCGCGCCAGCCCTGCCACGAGAGGGTGGTTGACATAGGCGGCAATCCCCCGCGTGAGGTCCAGGGCCTGCTCGTGCCCGTCCATGCCGGCATTGCGTGGTTGCGTGACATCCATCATAGTTGTCTTCTATGTTGGGATTTGGGGCGACACAACGCAATCTTGCCTCCAGTAATGCTGTTTGGTTCGCGGACGTGACTGTGCCGCAAGCCGCTTCGCCCTTGGCCGGTGCCGGAGAGAGCCTGTTGCATCTGTTCGGACCATCGGCGTCCGCCGGCGGCAGGACAATCCCCGGGCCTCGCTTGGCGGCAAAGACATCGCCGATAACGCCGCTCGCCAACAGGTGCTTTTACATCCGTCCGTCCAACTGAAGGCCCACAGTCGCATATGGAACCCAGCCTAGCCCGCTATATCTGGACGCACACCAAGAAGCAGCAGGTCTGGATATTGATCATCGTCCTGCTTTCGATGATCCCGTATTTCATGTCCTTTGACTTGCCGAAGCTGATCGTCAACGGCCCGATCCAAGGTCGCGGCTTCGAGCAACCGGGCGCGACACGGTCATTCATGAGGCTACATTATAACCTGCCGTTCATTGGCGACGTTCAGTTCTTCTCCGGTTTTCAGCTCGACCGCAAGGAGACGCTGTTTGCCCTGAGCCTCGTGTTCCTCCTTCTGGTCATCATCAACGGCCTGTTCAAACTTTACATCAACACCTACAAGGGCCGCCTCGGCGAACGCATGCTGCGGCGTATCCGCTTCGATCTGGTCGATCTCGTGCTGCGGTTTCCGCCGCGTTACTTCAAGCGGGTGAAATCCGCCGAAGTGGCGACCATGGTGAAGGACGAGGTGGAGCCGCTGGGCGGCTTCATCGGCGACGCCTTCCTGCAGCCGGTACTGCTGGGCGGCCAGGCACTGACGGCCATGCTGTTCATCATGGTCCAGAACGCCTGGCTCGGAATGATAGCGGTCGTGATCGTGGTGATCCAGATAGTGCTCATCCCGCGAATGCGGCGGCGGCTGATCGTGCTCGGGCGCCGGCGACAGCTGACGGCGCGTGCGCTTTCGGGCCGGGTAGGCGAAATCGTCGACGGCATCGGCGCGGTTCATATCCACGACACATCAAACTACGAGCGCGCCGACATCGCTGCCCGGCTTGGGCTTATCTTCAAGATACGCTTCGATCTTTACCAATGGAAATTCATGGTGAAGTTCCTCAACAATATTCTCGCGCAGTTCACGCCCTTTCTGTTCTACATGATCGGCGGATATCTGGTGATCGAGGGGCGGCTGGATGTCGGCCAGCTCGTGGCGGTGATCAGCGCCTACAAGGACCTGCCCGGACCGATGAAGGAACTGATCGACTGGGATCAGGACCGGCAGGATGTCCAGGTCAAGTATCAGCAGGTCGTTGAACAGTTCACCGTCGAGGGTGTCATTGCGCCGAGAATCGAGGCATTGACGATCGAAGATCCACCTCCGATGACCAGCCCGCTGTCGGCGGTCAGTCTGTCCATGGCGGACGATGGCGGTGCAATGCTCCTCGACCGTATCTCGCTCCAGATCAACCCGGGTGAGACGGTGGCGCTGGTCAGTACCGCAACGGGTGGGGCGGAGGCGCTGGCAGAAGCCTTTGCGCGGCTGGACTGGCCGGACGGCGGAAGGGTCGCTTCGGGCGCCGACGACCTGCTTGAACTCCCCGAAGCGGTGACCGGCAGGCGCATGTCCTATGCCTCGTCGGATGTTTTTCTGTTCCAGGCAAGCCTCCGCGACAACCTGCTCTACGGGTTGAAGCATGCGCCGCTGACATCGGTGACCTATGACGGTACCGCGGCCGACCAGCGCCGCTGGGATGTCGAGGAAGCGCGCCGGTCGGGCAATCCGGATATCGATATCCACAGCGACTGGATCGACTATGCTTCCGCCGGCGCCGCCGGCCCGCACGACCTCTTTGAACCCGTGCGCCGGGTGCTCGACGCGGTTGTTCTGTCGCGCGACATTCTGGATCTTGGCTTGCGCTCTTCGGCCGACCTCACGCGTCACAAGGGGTTTGCCGGGCGGATCGTGGAACTGCGTGCGACGTTGCGAACCCGGCTGGAACGCGAAGGCCTGAGCGGCCTGGTGGTTCCTTTCGAACCGGGCGCCTACAACAAGGAAGCAACGATCGGTCAAAACCTGCTCTTCGGCGCCGCCGCCGGCCCCGAACTGGCCGACCGGGCTCTTGCGGCCAATCCGTATTTCGCTTCCGTGCTGAGGCAAGCCGGCCTCGACCGCACACTCTACGAAATGGGCATGGAGATCGCCGAGCAGGCGATCGAACTGTTTGCCGACCTGCCGCCCGATCACCAATTCTTCCAGCAGCTCGCCTTCATGAGCGCCGAAGAGATACCCGCCTACGAAACCTTGCTGCAACGGCTCAAGAACCGTCCCTATGAGACGGTTTCGGAGGCCGACCGCGCCATGATCGTCACACTGAGCTTTGCCTATATCGAGCCCCGGCACCGCTTCGGCCTGCTGAGCGACGAGCTGATGAGCAAGATCGTCGCCGCGCGCAACCTGTTCTATGAAAACCTGCCGCCCGAGTTGCAAAATGCGGTCGAACGGTACGATCCTGCCAAATACATTGCCGCGGCTACCGTCATGGACAATGTCCTGTTCGGCCGTGTGGGCAACAATCATCCCGACGCGCCGGACCGCATACGCTCCATCGTCTATGACATTCTTGACGAACTGGGACTTTATGCCGAACTTTTGAATGTCGGCCTGGACTTCAACGTCGGCTCCGGCGGCAGGCGTCTGACCAGTGGCCAGCGACAAAAGCTCGACGTTGCCCGGGCCCTGCTCAAGCGTCCCGATTATCTTATTCTCAACCGGCCGCTGTCGGCGCTCGACCAGCGTGTGCAGGACAAGGTGCTGCGAAACGTGATCGAGGAAGCCAGACGCGACGGCCGTTCGCCGGCAATCGTGTGCGTCGTGACGAATCCGGCAATGGCAACGATGTTCGATCGCGTCGTCGTGTTCGACTCGGGTCGTTTGGTGGAAGACGGAACTCACGAGACACTTTTGGCAGGGAACGGTATTTTCAAGGAGCTGCTGTCATAGAGCATTTGCACATTCATATCGTTCCGCCGGTGGGAACTTGCCGCAAGGTCAAGGGATTTAGGTTCTGGCCTGTCGGGCACGCCACCTCCGCAGGGTTGGTTTCGCAATGCGGAAACAGAATTGATTCCATCTGGGTGCCGGTTGATCTAGTCTCGCAGACGTGAATTTGGGAAGGTTGCGACGATGCTGCTCAAGGATGAGGTTGGGATGCTGCAACGCGTCCCCTTGTTCTCCGGCATAGAGCCGACAAAGCTCAAGCTGCTTGCGTTCACATCCGACCGCGTCAGCTACGGCGCCGGCCAGATCCTTTTCCGGCAGGGCGATGAAGGGGACGCCGCCTATGTCATCCTTTCAGGCCGGGCGGATATTCTGGTCGATTCCGACAGCGGGCCGATAAAGGTTGCCGAAATGGTGCCAAATTCGATTGTTGGCGAGATCGCCATATTGTGCAACAGTTCTCGCACTGCCACCGTCAGAGCCGCGAGTCCGCTGGAGGTCCTAAGAATCCGCAAGGATCATTTCCTGAGGCTTATGAAGGAGTACCCGGAAATGACCATCGAGATATTGCGGGTTCTTGCCGATCGCCTAAGCCATACGACCGCGGATCTGATCGACGCACGAAGCGCCAAGTAACGAGTGACGTGCGCTTAATCCTGGCCATCGAGACGGTACTGGCTGCCATCTGCGACTGGACTGCGAAGGGGTAGCATGGACGACGACGTTTTCCTGGTCAGGTTTTGGGGTGTGCGCGGCAGCATTGCGGTATCGGGGCCAGAATTCTCTCGCTATGGCGGCAATACGATCTGCGTTGAGATGCGATGCGGCAAGCATACGCTTCTGTTCGACGCGGGCTCCGGCCTGCGGCCTGCCGGCGGGGTACTTCGGGCGTCGGGCGTGACCGATTTCGACCTGTTCTTCACCCATTGCCACTACGATCACATCATCGGGCTGCCGGCTTTCAAGCCGATATACGACCCGAGCGTCAAGATTACGCTTTGGTCCGGACATCTCGCAGGACGCATGACGACCCGGCAGATGGTCGATGCGTTCATACGGCCGCCGTGGTTTCCGGTGAAGCTCGATATCTGCAAGGCAAGCCTCGACTGCCGCGATTTCGTATCCGGAGACGTGCTTAGGCCGCGCGAAGGGGTGGTGGTGCGGACCGGCAGTCTCACCCACCCGGGCGGCTGCATAGGCTACCGGGTCGAATGGGGCGGCCGCGTCGTGGCGATGATCACGGACACCGAGCATCAGCCGGACAAACTCGACCAGGCGGTGCTCGACCTGATCGAAAATGCCGACCTCGTCATTTACGATTGCACTTACACCGAGGAGGAAATGGAACGCCGCCGCGGCAACGGGCACTCGACATGGCAACAGGGCGTCAAGCTCTGCGAGGCGGCCGGTGCGCGGGGGCTTGCGTTGTTTCATCACGATCCGTCACGCACCGACGAGGAACTGGACGAGATGGAGAAACTGGCCAAGGACAGGTTTGCCGGCGCCTTTGCTGCGCGGGATGGCCAGACGCTTGAATTTCCAGTCTTATCGCACAACGGAAGCTGAGCTATTTTCCTTTGCCGGGGCCGCGCCCGATCAATGTGCTGATCGGAAGCCATGCACAGGCCTCGGCCTGTGCGGTGACTGCGAACAGCCGTTCGAGGAAAAGCCAGGCCGATTCATCATGGGCGAGATGGTGGGTAAGCAGGCCGACCGGTTCGCCGCCGTCGAATGCATGCTGCAATTGCGCGACGATAGCCTGAACCAATAGGCCATGATCGCGGCAACCGCGCGTGCCATGCCAATCCATGATGTCGACATTGCTGTTGACGACCGCCAGCGAAGCCGGCTTCGGCGGCCCATAGACCGACAATGCCGCAAATCCTATCGATCCAAGGTCGGATATCAAGCCGGCGTCGATCCTGTTCCAGGGTGGCACCAGCATCGGAACGGCACGCGCGCCATGCAGGCCGGTTACGCGCGACAGCCCGCGAGCCAGATCATCGAGCACCACCCCGCGTGGCCGATGTGGGCCGAGCTCCTGCTTTTTCTGATTCTCGGGCGCATGATTTCGGTGCGCCCAGCCATGGATGGCGACCGTGGCATGCGGCGTCTTGTCAAGCCGGCCGACAAGCTTCCCGTCGGTCAGGGCCGGAATGACGGCCAGGGTGACCGGAACCGCGAATTCACCGGTGAGGTCGAGCAGCCGATCAAGCGCGGGCGTCGGATCCACGGCGTCATCGTCGCGCAGCCACAACTCTACCTTACGGTCCGCCCGTTGCCGGGACGCCAGTTCTTCCACCAAGGGGTCCCAGATCGAATCGGACATCATGAAACCGGGATCCCCGCAAGAAGTTCGGCCAGACGCGCCGCCGCGGCACCGAGGGAGCGCTCTTCGAGGATGAAACGCCTGGCTTCCGTGGCCATGATGGTTCTTTCGTCGTTGCGGGTCAGGAGCCTTTCAATGGCGGAAGCGAACGCCTTCACATCGCCCGGCGGGATGAGAAATCCGGCCTGGCCATCCCGTACGACCTCCGGCACGCCGGCGATGTCCTGAGCCACCACCGGAAGGCCGGCGGCCTGTGCTTCAAGATAGGCAACGCCATAGGCCTCGCCGAAACCCGGCCAGACGTAAATTCCCCCACTGTAGAGGACATCCGGCACGGCGGCGGGCTCAATCGCGCCAAGCCATTCGATACGGTCGACGGGCAAGCCGGCGAATTGCGCTTTGACCTCTTCACGGGCAGGCCCGTCCCCGACGACCGATAGCGTCCAGGGCAGGTGGCCAATCGAACCGAGCGCTTGCGCCAGCATGCGATAGCTTTCGACTTTGTCGCCCGGGCGCATCATGGCGACGGTGACGAGGCGCGTCGGACAACCCCGTGCCGGCGCTTCCCGGAATACCGATGTGTCGATGAAGGGCGAAAGCATGCCGAGCGCGGCGCCGGGTATCGCATCTGCCAGTCCCTGACGGTCCCTTTGCGTGAAGCAGATGTTCAGCGCCGCCTGTTCGACGGCTCGCGCCACCAACGCTTGCGTGTCGGCCCACAAACCGGCGTTGCGCCGCCTCGAATAGGAAGCTTCCGCTGTCACATAAGGGACAGCAAGGGTCGACGCCAGCTCGGGCCCGATCAGGTCGGGCGCCTTGTAATAGGGATGATAGGAGAACCAGAGATCGGGCCTGCCGTCACGATCCCAAAGCTTTGTCAGCCGCACGGCTTCCTCTCGGGCCTCGATCTTGAACGCATCGAAACTTTTCGGCTCCGGTTCGCGTAGATAGAAGCGTAATTCGGATGCCAGTTCGACGGTATGCCCTCCATGCTCCAGCGCCTTGACCAGCGCCCGTGCCATCTGGCGGTCGCCGGATGCAACGGGATGATTGGGTGACTTCAGCGGCGCGTGGAAGGCAATTCGCATCGCCGGACCCTATCATCGGAAAGCCGGCGCAAGTCAATTTCGAAGCACGATCCACTTCACCTTCAAGCAGTGGAATGTGCTATCTGATGCTCATGGAAACAGCTGCCGCGTCCGACCCGTTTGTCGCTTCTCTGCCGGTCTTCGCGAAGTTCGAAAGCGCTGCCTATACCGACAATTATCGGCCTCTCCCCGATGGCTGGGCTCTGGCCACCGCCGACATCGTCGGCTCGACCAAGGCGATCGAGGCTGGGCGCTATAAAACCGTTAATATGGCCGGCGCCAGCGTCATTTCGGCGCTGCTCAATGCGCTGGGTCGGCAAGACCTTCCCTTCGTCTTCGGCGGCGACGGCGCGCTCGTGGCGTTTCCCGGCTCGGCGCTGGAGATCACCCGCAACGCGCTGGCGGCTGTTCAGAGATGGGTGGCGGACGAACTGGACCTCACCTTGCGTGCCGCAATCGTGCCGATAAGGGATATAAGAGCGCAAGGCCTCGACGTTCGCGTGGCGAGGTTCCAGGCCTCCGAAGCGGTCTTCTATGCCATGTTCGCCGGCGGTGGCGGCAGTTGGGCGGAAACCGAGATGAAAGCAGGGCGCTACCGCATCGATCCCGCGCCGGCCGGCGCTCGGCCTGATCTGACCGGCCTCTCCTGCCGCTGGAACCCGATCGAAGCCCGGCATGGCGAAATCGTCTCGATCATAGCTGTACCGGGGCCGTCGCGCGACTTGCGCGGTTTTCAGCTTCTGGCCTCCGACATCATCGCCCTTACCGGCAGGCAGGAACGCGATGGCCACCCGGTGCCGCCGAACGGGCCGAGTTACAGTTTTCCGCCCGCCGGTCTCGATATCGAGGCCCGGGCGATGACGCCGGCAGGACGGCGGTGGCTATCGAAGCTGTGGATATTGTTCTTGATGACGCTCACGGCGGTCAGCGATCGATATGGCTGGACGATCGGCAGTTTCGATCCGAAGATCTACAAACGCGACGTGGCCAGCAATTCGGATTTCCGGAAGTTCGACGACGGCTTGAAGATGACGGTCGATATTGACGCGGATGTGTCGCAACGGATCGAGAACCGGCTGAAACAGGCGGAAGAGGCGGGCATCTGCAACTATGGCCTGCACCGCCAGAAATCGGCCTTGATGACATGCCTCGTCGCTTCGCCGCTGCAGCGCGATCACCTTCATTTCATCGATGGCGCGGCCGGCGGCTATGCGATGGCTGCCGCAAGCCTGAAGGCGAAGGTGCTGGTTTGATGACGGCTTGCGGAAATCGATCTTCCGCAATATGCCTCGGCCATTGTTCTTAGGACGAAGTGAGGTTCTCGGGACCAAGTGAGCCTCTCGATAGGAACGGACAGCCTGTCCGAATTGACGGGAAAGCAGATTTTTGGACGCCTCACGATCGATATATGACCGACTTCTGAACCGGATTTCGACGCGCGCCGCGCAAGTCGGCGTAATCGGACTGGGCTATGTCGGCTTGCCGCTGGCGGTAGCGGTCGCACGCGCCGGCTTCCCGGTTTCCGGTTTCGACATCGAAGCCCAAAAGGTCGAGAGCCTGAACAACGGCCGATCCTACATCGAGGCGGTGACGTCGACAGCCCTTGCCAGCCAGGTGGCGAGCGGACGGTTCCGCGCCACTGCGGATTTTGCCGAACTGGCCGTCTGCGATGTCATCATCATCTGCGTTCCGACACCGCTGACGAAACACCGAGAGCCGGATCTCTCTTTTGTCAGGAACACGGCAGGCACGATCGCGAAACATCTGCGTCTCGGCCAGATGATCGTGCTGGAATCGACCACCTATCCCGGCACCACCGACGACGTGATCAAGCCCATACTGGAAGAAACCGGCTTGCAGTCGAAGGCAGACTTCTTCCTCGGCTTCTCGCCCGAACGCGAGGATCCCGGCAATCGCAGCTTTGAAGTCGCGACGATCCCCAAGGTCGTGGCGGGCGACGGCATGGAAGCGGCGACGCTCGTGCAGGCTTTCTACCAAAGCGTGGTCAAGACCGTCGTTCCGGTTTCCACCACGGCGACCGCCGAGGCGGTCAAGCTGACGGAAAACATCTTCCGCTCGGTCAACATAGCTCTCGTCAACGAGCTGAAAGTCGTGCTCGGCGCGATGGGCATCGACATTTGGGAGGTGATCGAGGCGGCAAAGAGCAAGCCCTTCGGCTACATGCCTTTCTATCCTGGCCCCGGACTTGGCGGGCACTGCGTTCCGATCGATCCGTTCTACCTGACGTGGAAGGCGCGCGAGTACGAACTGCCGACCCGCTTCATCGAGCTGGCGGCAGAGATCAACACGGCCATGCCGCGTCATGTGGTCGATGAACTGGCGAAGGCGCTGGACCGGCGCTGCGGCAAGGCGCTCAGCCGCTCCCGCATTCTCATCATCGGGCTCGCCTATAAGAAGAATGTGCCTGACATCCGCGAAAGTCCCTCATTGCGGCTCATTGAAATCATCGAGGAGTGGGGCGGCAAGGCGGAATTCCACGACCCGCATGTTACCGAGATCCCGACCACACGGGAGCATATGGCGATCAAGGGGCGCCGCTCGGTCGAATTGACAGAGGCGGCCTTGAAGGATTTCGATGCTGTCGTCATCGCAACCGACCACGACGCGATCGACTATCGGACGATCGCTGATCATGCCCTTCTGATCGTCGACACACGCAATGTTTTTGGCCGCCTCGAGCTGGCCCGAGAGACGGTGGTGAAAGCCTGAGGGCGTCTTAGCCGGCGAATTTTTTGCCCCGATGTCGGGATCGTGATTGCACTCCGCCGGCAGCTTCGCCACATATGCCGCAGGATATAGGTGCAGTTACGCCTGCTCCTGGCCACAAGGACAGTCATCCGGGAAATTCTCACCGCTTTTGCCGCTGTAGTCGGCCCTGTTGACTTCCGGGTCTTATCTTTGGCTCGTGGGCAGACTGTGATATGGCGGATCAAAGCATAATGGGTTCGTTTTCGACAGGTTTCGAGATAGCATGAGCACAGCACAAGCAGAAATCTCCACTATTCTCATGGATAAGGTTGCCGATTGGCTGACCCAGTCGGCGCTGGCGGGCAACGACCTGGAAACGTTGATAAAAGGCTTTTGCGAACGGCTGGCTGCTGCCGGCCTGCCGTTGAAGCGGGTGCATTTGAGCTTTTCGATGCTTCATCCGCTTTATGACGCGCTTGGCTTCACCTGGCTTCGCGGCCAGGGCATGGAAGTGGAAGGCTTTCGCAACAAGGCCGGCGCGCCGTCCGACAGATTTCTGACCAGCCCATACTATTATCTGCTCAGCAATAAGCTCGAGCATCTGCGACGTCGGCTCGACCCTTCGGTGCCGTCGGAGTTTCCTGTTTTCGATGAACTCAGGCTTATGGGCATCACCGATTACATGGCTTTCGTCCATCCCTTCAGCGGCAACGCCAGTCAGGGCATGCTGGGGTCTTGGTCCACCGACAGTGCCGCGGGCTTCAGCGACAGCATGATTTCGGCGCTGCTGCGCATCCAGAGCCATCTCGCGATCGCAACCAAGATGGCGGTGCTCACCAAGCTCGCCGACAACATGATGACCACTTATCTCGGCGGCGACGCCGGCAGGCGCGTGCTTGACGGTCAGATCAGGCGAGGCGAGGGCGATACAATCCGGGCCGCACTGGTGATGGCCGATATGCGTGGGTCGTCTAGGCTTGCCGAAACCTCGGGCCGCGAAATCTATATTGATACTCTGAACCAATTTTTCGACGCCGTTGCTGCACCTTTCAATCGCAGAGGTGGGCAGATCATGAGTTTCATAGGTGACGGCTTCATTGCCGTCTACCCTTGCGAAAGACACCGCTCGCAGTCCGAGGTCGCCTGCCAAGCCGCTCTTGCGGCCGCGCACAAGGCCTCCGCGCGCATGATGGATCTCAATCTGCGCAGAAAGGAGCGAGGGTTGAGCGACATACAGTTTGGTATCGGCCTGCATATCGGTAATGTGATGTTCGGCAATGTCGGGCTTACCGACCGGCTCACATTCTCTGTCTTCGGCTCGGCTGTAAACGAGGTCCAGCGCCTCCAGACCCTGACCAAGAAATATCCGCACAGCGTTCTCGCCAGCGAAGACTTCGCCGGCTACTGCGGCGCCAACAGTTGGTTGACGCTCGGCAAGGAGCAGCTGCCGGGCATCAAGCATAAGCTGACGGTGCTTGCCCCCGATCTGTCGGGTGCTCTTGCGCTCGATGAGGACGGTGCGCTGGAGACGATTTACGACCGAATGTCGGACGCCGAGCAGGTCATGCTGCTTCATCGCGATGCCGCGCGGGTGTCGACGGGTGACACCAGGAAGATCCAGTAGCCGCACTCTGATCCGAACGCTTTGGCATGCAGTCCGGTCACGGTTCCGCCAGGGAACTGGCGATCGTTTCGAATCCAAGTTGCTCTAGGCTGGCAATGCGATAGTCTCGTTTACTGGCCCTGCCGCCCGGCAGGCCGCCAGAGTGGGCCTGGTGCGCATGAATTCGGGTGTTGATCTGCTGCGGATCGAAGATGTTGGCATCTCTTTTGCCATTATCGGTGGGCCGTTGCGTGCCGTCAGGCGCGCGAATCTTCGTGTCCTGCCCGGCAGGGTTACCGCGCTTGTGGGCGAGTCAGGTTCCGGAAAATCGGTTCTCAGCCAGGCAGTGATGGGCATTTTGCCGAACACTGCCCATGTTCGCGGCCGTATCCTGTTTTCCGATCCTGAAAAGCCGGGCACGACGCAGGATATCCTGCAGATGTCGCGTGATGGACCCGAAATCCGGGCGTTGAGAGGCAGCCGTATCGGCAAGATCTTTCAGGAGCCGATGACATCGCTGTCGCCGCTGCACACGATCGGCAACCAGGTCAGCGAATCCCTGCAAATTCATACGCCTCTAGCTCGGGCGGAGCGCAAGGCGCGGACCGAGGAAATGCTCAGCCTTGTCGGCTTTCCCAATCCCAAGCGCGCCTACGACATGTATCCCTTTGAACTTTCAGGAGGATTGCGTCAACGCGCCATGATCGCCATGGCTCTTATCTGCAGGCCCGCCCTGTTGATCGCCGATGAGCCGACGACCGCGCTGGACGTCACCATCCAAGCGCAAATCCTGCAATTGCTGCGCGGGCTTCAGACCAAGCTGAACATGGCGATGCTGCTGATCACGCACGACCTCGGCGTGGTCGCCAATGTCGCCGACGAGGTGGTGGTCATGTACCATGGCGAGATCATGGAAGCGGGACCTGTCGAGGCGATATTCCGCCGCCCGGGTCATCCTTACCTGAAGGGTCTGATGGCAGCCGTTCCGCATTTTGACCTGAAGCCCGGCGAAAGACTGAAGGCGCTTCGCGAGGTGCCGGTGAATGTCGGGAACCTGCTCGGCAAGCAGCCGGCGCCGGCATCGAAAGGGCCGGACGACATCCTATTGTCGGTGAGGGACCTGAAAAAGGTCTTCACCATCCGCAAGTCCGGATGGTTCGGCGGGGATCATCAAACCTCTGTTCGCGCCGTGGACGGTGTGAGCTTCGATATCAGGCGGGGAGAGTGCTTGGGTCTGGTCGGCGAAAGCGGCTCCGGCAAAACCACCGTCAGCAAGATTCTCATGCGGGCCGTCACCCCCAGCGGCGGCTCTGTGACCTTCAACGGCCGCGATGGGCCGATCGACGTCTTAAAGGCAGAGGAGGACGCGTTGCGCACACTGCGCGCGAAAATCCAGATGATCTTCCAGGACCCGGTTTCGTCGCTTTCACCCCGCATGACGGTGGAGAACATTTTGAGCGAGCCGCTGGAAATCCATCAACGTGGCAATGCCGCGTCCCGACTCGCCACGGTCAAGAGCCTGATGCAGGCAATCGGGCTCGATCCGCGCTTCATCAAGCGCTATCCGCACAGTTTCTCCGGCGGGCAGCGTCAGCGTATCGGCATCGCGCGCGCGTTGGCGCTGGGGCCTGAACTCCTGATCTGCGACGAGCCGGTTTCGGCGCTCGATGTCTCTGTCCAGGCGCAGATCCTGAACCTTCTGAAGGACCTGCAGAAGGAACTGGGCCTGACCTATCTGTTCATATCCCACAACCTGGCGGTGGTGGACTACATGGCGGACCGCATCGCGGTGATGTGCGGCGGGCGTATCGTCGAGCTTGCGCCGCGCGAAATCCTGCTCAGGAAACCGGTCCACCCCTACACGCGCTCACTGGTCGCCGCGGTGCCTTTCCCCGATCTCGACAGGCCGATGGATTTCAAGACGCTGAAGCTCGGCGGCGCGTCCGACACCAGCGCTTGGGGACCGCAATTCCGCGACGAGGGCGAGGAGAATACGCTGTGGCCGCTCGATCTTGGCGGCGGCCATCTCGTGCTGGCCCGTCGTTCGGCCGATGTCAGCGAGCTGCGCCATTGATCAGCCGGCGCACCGTCCTTGGACTCATGGCTTCGGCGTTTCTGCCGAGCACGTCGCGCGCCGGCGATCTGGAGCCGGAATTTCTTCAGCCCCAGCTGAAGGCCAAGGCGCTGCCGGCACTTGCCGAACGCTTGCCCAAGAGCCCGCGCGCGCTGAATCTCGCCGCGATGGGCCGGCAGCCCGGCCAGTATGGCGGCACGCTGCGCACGATCATCGGTAGCCAGAAAGACATCCGGCTGATGACGATCTATGGATATGCTCGCTTGGTCGGCTATGACGAAAAGCTTGAACTGCAAGCCGACATTCTCGAAAGTTTCAACGTATCGAATGGTCGCGTCTTCACTTTCAAGATACGGGAAGGACATAAATGGTCTGACGGCAGCCTGCTGACGCCGGAGGATTTTCGCTATTGCTGGGAAGATGTCTGGCTGAACAAAGAGCTTTCGCAAGGCGGGCTCCCCCCGGCCCTGATGGCCGACGGCAAGCCGCCACGCTTCGAGATCGTCGATCCGTTAACGGTCCGCTATAGTTGGGACGCTCCCAATCCCGATTTCCTGCCCAAGCTCGCCGCTGCTTCGCCGCTATCGCTTGTCCTGCCGGCCGCCTATCTCAAGCAGTTCCACAGAAAATACCAGGATCCATTCCGGCTAGCCGGCCTGATGAAGGAGAACCGGGCCAAGAAATGGACGCTCCTGCATATCCGGATGTCGCGGCAATATCGCCCGGAGAACCCGGAACTGCCGACGCTCGATCCCTGGCAGAACCGGACGAAGCCGCCGGCTGAGCAGTTCGTCTTCGAGCGAAATCCGTTCTTCCATCGAATGGATGAGAATGGCCGACAACTGCCCTATGTTGACAGGATTGTCATGAATGTCAGTTCGTCGGAGATTATTTCAGCCAAGACTGGTGCGGGCGAGAGCGACCTGCAATGCATGGGAATTGACTTCACCGATTATGCCTTCCTGAGGGATGCGGAGAAGCGCTACCCGGTGAAGATGCATCTCTGGAAACGCACACAGGGCTCGCGGCTGGCGCTGCTGCCCAATCTGAATTGTTCCGACCAAGTGTGGCGCGGCCTTCTTCGTGACGTGCGCGTGCGCCGCGCACTTTCGCTCGCCGTGGACAGGCGCGAGATCAATATGGCCGTGTTCTACGGATTGGCGCAGGAGAGTGCCGATACGGTCTTGCCGGAAAGCCCGCTCTACCGGCCGGAATTCGCGAAGGCCTGGGTCGCCCATGATCCTGACCTGGCCAATGCCCTGCTCGACGAGGTCGGGCTTCAGACGCATGACGATGACGGCCTGCGGATACTTCCCGACGGACGCCCGGCGCAGATCATAGTGGAAACGGCCGGCGAAAGTACGCTGGAAACCGACGCGCTCGAGCTCATCACCGATCACTGGCGCAAGATCGGCATCGCCCTGTTCATCCGGACTTCGCAGCGCGACATATTCCGCAGCCGCGCGCTTGGCGGCCAGATCATGATGTCGATATGGTCGGGCATCGACAATGGCGTGCCGACCGCCGACATGAACCCTTACCAGTTGGCCCCCACCACCGACGACCAGTTGCAATGGCCGCTCTGGGGGGCCCACTACTTGTCTCACGGCACGCTCGGTGAAGCGCCCGATCTTCCAGCTGTGGTCGACTTGATGGCTCTGCTGAAGCGCTGGAACGCATCGACCGAAGCCACGGAACGCGCCGAAATCTGGAATTCGATGCTGTCGATCTACACTGACCAGGTGTTTTCGATCGGCACGGTGAACGGAACGTCTCAGCCGATTCTGGCGTCCTCGCGGCTGCGCAATCTGCCTGACAAGGCGCTCTACGGCTACGACCCGACAGCATATTTCGGTGTCTACATGCCGGATGCATTCTGGCTTGGAGAGTCCTGAGCGTGCTTCGATATATTGTCTGGCGCATCGCCGTAATGGTTCCAACGCTGCTTGTCATATCGGCGCTGGTGTTCACGATCATCGAACTCCCCCCGGGCGACTATTTCGACAGCTACGTTGCCGAGCTTAAGGCTCAAGGCGAAGCGGTGGATTCCGACCGCATCGATATGATGCGGAAGGAATATGGTTTCGACAAGCCGCCGATCGTTCGCTACTTCTACTGGGTAGGCGGGATGCTGCATGGCGATTTCGGTTATTCCTTCGAATATGAGCTGCCGGTTCGCGACGTCGTCGGGGACCGAATGTGGCTCACCGTGCTGGTCTCGTTCGTCACGATCATCTTCACCTGGCTCATCGCCTTTCCGATCGGCATGTACTCCGCCACCCATCAATACAGCTGGGGCGACTACGGCCTGACGTTCTTCGGCCTTCTCGGCCTTGCCATTCCGAACTTCATGTTGGCGCTGATCCTGATGTATTTCGCCAACATCTGGTTCGGCACGTCCATCGGCCATCTCATGGACCAGCAATATCTCGGCGAGCCCATGAGCTGGGCCAAGGCGAAGTCGATCCTCGCCCATCTCTGGATTCCGGTCTTGATCATCGGCACCGGGGGCACGGCCAGCATGATCCGGCGGCTACGCGCCAATCTGCTCGATGAACTACACAAGCAATATGTCGTGACCGCGCGCGCCAAAGGCCTTCATCCCTTCAAGGCGCTGGTCAAATATCCGCTGCGCATGGCGCTCAATTTCTTCATTTCAGACATCGGCTCAATCCTGCCGGCCATCATCTCCGGTGCCGAAATCACGGCGATCGTGCTGTCTTTGGAAACGACCGGGCCGATGCTGATCAAGGCGCTGCAAAGCCAGGACATGTATCTGGCAGGATCGTTCCTGATGTTCCTCGCCTTCCTGACGGTCATCGGCGTTTTGATTTCCGACCTGGCGCTGGCGCTGCTCGATCCACGAATTCGTTTGCAGGGCGGCAGCACCAAATGAACACGCAATCCCCGCTGCCTGCTCCGGGTGCCCCTCTGCAACACTACGTTTCCATAGAGCCCTTTGACCTGCAGTCGGTCGAGGCGATGACGCCGGAGCAGTCGAAGGTCTTTCAGGCGTCGCAGTTGCGGCTGATGTGGTGGAAATTCCGACGGCACCGGCTTGCCCTTATGTCAGGCATATTCCTGGCGGCGCTTTATCTCAGCATACTGATCTGCGAGTTCCTGGCGCCCTACAATCTGCACACGCGCAACATGGACTATATCTATTCGCCGCCGCAGCGGGTGCACCTGTTCCACAACGGCCAGTTCATCGGGCCGTTCGTCTACGGCCGCCAGATGATGCTGGACATGGACACGCTCAAGCGGAACTACGTCGACAAACAGGATGATGTTCAGCGGATCCGTTTCTTCTGCAAGGGCGACAGTTACCGGTTCTGGGGCATGATCGAAGGTGACAGGCATTTTGTTTGCCCTGCCGAAAACGGCCAACTCTTTCTGGCCGGCACTGACAGGCTGGGCCGCGATGTGTTCTCGCGCATCATCTATGGCGCGCGCATTTCACTGACAATCGGCCTCGTCGGCATCAGTTTCAGCTTCCTGCTCGGCATAGTCATCGGAGGACTGGCCGGCTATCACGGCGGCATCTTCGACCTGATCGTGCAACGGATAATCGAAGTTCTGCAATCGATCCCCAGCATTCCGCTATGGCTGGCTCTGGCGGCGATCATGCCGATAACCTGGAGTCCGATCCTGATCTATTTCGGCATCACCGTCATCCTCGGGCTGCTCCACTGGACCGGACTGGCGCGGGCCGTGCGTTCAAAGCTTCTAGCCTTGCGTGAGGAGGATTACGTTCTGGCCGCGCAGTTGATGGGCGCCAGCAGCAGCCGCATTATCCGGCGGCACCTCATTCCCGGCTTCATGTCGCATCTGATCGCGACGGCGACGATCTCCATCCCCGGAATGATCCTGGGCGAGACGGCGCTGAGCTTCCTCGGGCTCGGCCTGAGGGCGCCGACAACCAGCTGGGGCATCCTGCTGACCGAGGCGCGCAGCGTCAATGTGATTGCGTTCTATCCATGGCTGCTTTTGCCAATGCTCCCCGTCATTCTCGTCATCCTGGCGTTCAACTTCCTCGGCGACGGCTTGCGGGACGCCGCGGACCCTTACAAGTGACATCGCTATTCCGCCGCGCGCCGTGCCGCCACCCCACCGGTATGATCCTTGTAGGCAGCCCCTGTTCGGTTCATTGCGGTGTTCATCGTTCGGCTCTATATGCGGCGAGGCTCGATCCGGATTTAAATCCGTCGCGCCCGGGTTTCACCCGCGAACCGTTCCGGTCGCGGGCATTGCCGATCTTTTGAGCTGGTTAGGACACACGAACGCATATGAGTCGCCTCGAGAGTTTCATCCGCAGGATGACCGCACAGCGCGATATTCTCGATCAAGTCTGCGCGGAGGTGGCGAAGATAGAGGGTCCAGTGCTCGAACTCGGCCTGGGCAATGGCCGGACGTACCACCACCTGCGCGAGCGCCTGCCCGGACGCCGGATCGTGGCGTTCGACCGCGCGCTAGCCGCGCACTCAAGTTCAATTCCCGAAGCTGAAAACCTCGTGCTCGGCGAAATACGTGAGACGGCGGGCAGGTTCATTGGCATCGACGCCGCTCTTGTCCATGCCGACATCGGCACCGGCTATCAAGATCGCGATGCGGTGACCGCTACCTGGCTTCCCGATCTGACAGCGCGCCTGCTTCGCGTCGGCGGCATCGCGGTCAGCGGCACGCCGCTCGATCACCCGCTGTTGCAACGCCTCATGCCGCCGCCTTCGGTGCCGGCCGATCGCTATTTTATCTGCAGGCGCGTGTAAGGACCGAGGCGACCCAAGCCCTCAGGGGATCGTATATATCGCTATTTCCCGCTCAATGCCGCGCAGCGAGACCTCGTGGGGCACGGGCGTCAGCGCGTTCCTGTGCAACAGATCGGCGGTGAGAGTGTCGTCGACCACCGCACGAGTGGCGAAGATCGCCTGTGCATTGGCAAGGTTCTGCACCCGCGAGGCTATGTTGACCGTCTGGCCGAAATAGTCCTGTCGCTCGTTCATGGACACGGCGATGCAGGGGCCGGCATGGACTCCGATCTTGAGCAGCAGGTCCTCGCGCCCGCTCTTTTCGTTGAGCCCACGCATGGCTTCGCGAATCCTGAGGGCCGCGGCAATCGCACGATCAGGCGTCGCGAAGGTCGCCATCACCGCATCACCGATCGTCTTCACCACCGCGCCTGCCTCGGCCGCGACGATCTCGTGCAGAACCTGGAAATGCTCGCGCACGAGATCGAAGGCCGAAAGATCGCCCACCCGCTCGTAAAGCGCGGTCGATCCGCGCAGGTCGGTGAACAGGAAGGTCAGGCTGGTGATCTTCAGGCGCTGGTCGATGTCGAGCGTGTCCGCGCGGTAGAGATCGCGGAACGTCTGGTTGGTGAGCAGGCGCTTGGCGGTGAGGAAGGGTCGGCGTTTGCCGAGCAAATCATGCAATGCCTTGCCGGCGATGAAGACCGTCGGCAGCACGCGGGTGTCGGTCCTGTTTTCCAGCGAAATGCGCAACGGGCCGGGTTGCATCTCCAGCGTCTGGCTCTGGACATGATCGCGGTCGAAGACCAAAGAAAGGCTGCGGCGCTCCTTTGTTGGTTCACCCTTCCCGTCGATGAACTGCACTGAATGGGTGACCGGCTCGAAGACGATGACGAATTCGGGCGGCAGCTGTACCGGCAGAACCGCCTTTTCACCGGGCGCAAGCTCGATATCCTCCAGTGAGATCTCTTCCATCTTTTTCGCGAAATCCTCATCCGGCAGATCGACGCCGGACGCCCAGTAGATCTGGCGGAAATATTCCATCAACGGCAGCTCGTGTGGATTGTGGGCGGCAATCCTGCGTATGCGGGGACTGACGGTGAATGTCACCTCGACCATCTCGTCGAGCGTCGGCGAATATCCCTCGGAGCACAGCGTGCAGGTGTATTCGTCCTTCTGCAGGGTCTTCAGCGTGGCGTTGGTGTCGAGCACGCCGCCGCAGCCGGGGCACAGGACGTTCCAGGAAATGTCGAAGATGCCCACCCGCGCCGCATGCAGGAAGGCGCTTATGGCGCGCTCCTCGTCGAGGCCATGCTTGCTGGCGAAGGCTGGCGCATTGATGCGGCAAAGCTCGCGGTCTCCTGCCTCGGCGATGGTTCGCTCAATCGCGTCGATTGCCCTCGGATCGACATCGGTCGATTGCCGCAGAAGCGAAAACAGATCCTGAGCTTCGTTCATGGTGCAGGCTCCGGAAAATGCGCCCCAAGGCGTGTTGACCGAACCGCCCTTTGGTCCGAGTGCTCCATTTTACTTCGAAACGGACCGTACCGCCATTCGAATAGATAAGCCTGGTGACAGTTCAATTCCGTGCGGCGGATTTCACCGGCCACATGCGGCACCACGCTGCATCAGTGGCGTCTTCAAACTCTACGCCACTTAACGGTATCTTGGCACGCAATCGGCATCATGGATTGCAGAGACGGCTGGATTTTCAGGTGAAGTCCGGTACATCGTGGCGGGCCGATTGCCTTTGCCGGAACGCCATGACCAGCACGACCTCGCCATCCTCCGAGAAAATCGAGCCGCTGCTCCGATCCGTCCGGCCAAGCGATGCGGAGGCGCTTTGCGCCATCTTCAGCATGCCGGGCTTCCGCTGGGGCACGTTCAGGATGCCCTTCGAGAGGGTGGAGCAGGTAGAGCGGCGCATCGCCAAGTCCGGCCAGGAAACCACCTGGATCGTTGCGGAGTTGGACGGCAAGGTCGTCGGCCATGGCAGCTTGGTCGTGCAGGGTTCGCCGCGCCGTTCGCATATCGGCGAGATCAATATCGGCCTCGACGATGCCTTTGTCGGCAAGGGCATCGGCTCCGCCATACTTGGCGCGCTGCTTGACGTGGCCGACAACTGGAGGGCCCTGAAGCGGGTCGAATTGGCGGTTTATGCCGACAACGAACCGGCCATCCGCCTCTACACAAGCCACGGCTTCGAGGTCGAAGGTCGGCATGTGAAGGCCGGTTTTACCGACGGGCAGTACCACGACCTCCTGAGCATGGCCCGGCTGCGGTTCTAGGCCTCGCTGTTTCCCTTGGCGTTTGCACCACAAGCGGCTAGACGGGACCAATGACCGCCGCCTTTGACCGAACCCCTACGCCTCCGGCGGAAATTCTGGCTGTGCTGTCGCTGCTCTGCCCGGAAGTCGTGCGTGACATCGAGCAGAACTGGAATGCACCGGTTTCCGACTATGCCCGCCATCTGTGGCGGCCGGTGACAAGGCCTGCATCCGGCCCGGCGATCGCTGCCCGCTCGATCCTGCGTGAAGTCCTGCATCAGCGCCTCGGTGCGGTCATGCAACCTGAGGAGATCGGCAAAGTCCTCGACGAGTTCGAGCACAGACCGGTGATTCAGTCCGGCCTGCACTGCCTGCTTCTGATGGACCGGATCACCTTCGATGCCCTGCTGCTTGCCTGGCTCGGCGCGGTCGAAAACGGACTGTCCGCCTTTGTCGGCTTCATGGGAACGACGATGACCATGGAGACGATTGGCCGGGAGGGGCCGGGATGGCTCGATATCGGCGACGACAAGGTCAACCTGTTTGGCATGGGGCGCCACAAACTGTGCCGCAAAAGCACCTGCGTGGCCGGTCCCGTCTCCCTCAACACGCGCGGGCTCGAAGCAGTGGGCGATGAAACGGATGTCAGCCGCTGGCTGGGCACACTGCTTGCCAGTCAGGACAAGGTGTTTGGAACCGCCGCCGATGCGCTGACAGCCCTCAACGAGGATCTGTTCGCCAATTGGGACCGTTCCGGCATGGCCCTGCCGGTTTTCATCGACGATCGGCTCGCCGGCGCTGCCATGGCGCGGCATCTGGAATCCGACGGCAACCTTCTTTCCAGGCTGCTCATCGAGCCCGCGAGACGCCAGCGTCTCGAACATGCCTTGCAAGAGGCCGCATCGAGCGCATTTGGCAGATTCCTGCCCAATGCGACGGACTATTTCTGGGGCATCCGCGAGGAGCGCGTGCGCAAGCTCGTCCTCGATAACGGGCACCTGATCGAGCCTGAACGGCCGCATGGTCTTTGCATCCCGTTCGAGCGGCCGCATCTCAGGCAGGCGCTGCTGGACGGCGTGCTGCTGCCGAACTTGTTCCTGATGTTTCTCGTCCTTGCCATATTGCCGCGCGTGCGGGTTGTGGGCGGCCTGAGACAGATTGGTTATGTCGCGCTTTTCCACTCGATCCTGATGGCCGTGCTGGATGAAAACGCGCCGGAAGAGCGCGATCTGGCTGCGGAACTGCAGGTTCGGGAAAATGCCTGGGGCATGGGGGTCATCGATGAAAAGATCTCGGTCCGCGAGCAGCTTGCCGGCCTGCCGGAAGGGGCGCTCTTCCCGGACCTGCTCCGGCAATACCGTTTGCGGACATTCGCCGAGACGACCGACGACCTCAAACTGGTTCGCGAAAACCCCCGATGGCGCAAGGTCGGCCGGGCAGTGATACCTGAGCCTCAAGGCCTCATCCGGACCTGACCTCGCCGGTCACTGCACGATTCCGGCCTTGCGCAGCCCGTCCACCACGAGCTCGAAATCGGCAGGGTTCTTGTAGGGCAAGATCTTGCGGCGGTATTCCAGCGAATAGTCGGGATTGACGCGGAGTACCTCCTGCCATGCCGCACTGGCCTCGTCGAAACGGCCCAGATGGCCGTAGCTGGCGGCTAGAAGCGCGCGCGAGACGTCGCTGATGGGGTTGCGGCTCAACCGCTGCTGCAACAAGTCGACGGCCGTTTCGTACTTTTCCAGCTGAAACCATGCCAACGCCTGGAAATGCAGGAGCACGTCCGGAAAATAGGGGTTCAAGGCCGCGCCGCGCTCGAACCACTGTAGCGCCTCCTCGGATCTACCCGAATAGTGGAGCGCCTCGCCCAGGCTTACGTGCGCTTCGGCGAAGTTCGGATTGAGGACTATCGCGCGCTCAGCCTCGCTGATGGCTCCGTCGTGCCGACGTGTGTAAAGGTAGACCAGACCGAGCGCCCAATGTGCCAAGGGGTCGCCATCATCCACTGCTACGGCCCGCGTCGCAATCTCGGCAGCTTGCTCCATCGATCTCGGCGGCGAGGCACTCCACCTGTTCAAATAGTCGAGCCCATGAGTGAGAGCCAGAAAGGCGTGCGCCGAAGCGAAATTCGGGTCCAGTTCCACGGCACGTTTCAGAACGTCACGGGCGGCAATATTCGTTTCCTTCGTCAGCCGGTGCCACAGCTCCCGGCCTCGCAGGAAACAATCATAAGCCTCCACATTGTGGGTGTGCTCGGGCGCCAGCCGCTGCCGGTCGCCATCCGTCAAATTGACCGCGAGCGCGCCGACGATGTGCTGCGTCACGTCATCCTGCACTGCGAAGATATCGGTCAGGTCGCGATCGAACCGCTCCGCCCAAAGATGGCCGCCCGAGGTTGCATCGATGAGCTGCGCGGTGATGCGCACCCTGTTGCCCGACTTGCGTACGCTGCCCTCCAGCACATGCCGGACGCCGAGCTTCCTGCCCACCTCCTGCACATGGACGTTCTGGCCCTTGAAGGTGAACGACGAATTGCGGGCTACGACGAACAGCTGCGACAGCTTCGACAGCGCCGTAATGATATCTTCCGAGATACCGTCGGCGAAGTAGTCCTGCTCGGCGTCGCCGCTCATGTTGGCGAACGGCAGGACGGCGATCGACAGCTTCGGCGGCGCTGCCGCCTCAGAGCGGACCGCCGCGGTGTCCGAAGTCGCGGGCACCTTGGCCCCGGCGGTGCCGACCTGCAGCGAATAGACCCGGATGGGCTCGGCGATGTTCTTGAGCTTGGTGTTGCCGAGATCGTTGACGGAGAGATCGAGCCTCGCCTTGACTTGGCGATAGGCATCTTCTGACAGGCAAATGGCGCCCGGCGCCGCGACGCCCTCCAGGCGCGAGGCGATGTTGACGCCGTCGCCCATCAGATCGCCGTCGCTTTCCTCGACGACGTCACCCAGATGGATGCCGATCCGGAACTCGATACGGCGATCCTGCGACACGCCGGCATTGCGCTCGACCATGCCGTTCTGCACCTCGACGGCACAGCGCACGGCGTCCACCACGCTGCGAAACTCGACCAGCGCCCCATCGCCTGTGCGCTTGATGACGCGCCCGTTGTGCACGGCGATAGTCGGATCGATCAGGTCGCTACGCAGTGCCCGCAGCCTCGCCAACGTACGATCTTCGTCCGCGCTTGCGAGTCTGCTGTATCCGACCACATCCGCAGCCAGGATTGCGACTAGCCTACGATTCTCGCTCATGGGTCCGTTTCCTCATCTCCACGATAGCAGGAACACGGAGGCAGCAGGGAACTTTCGCAAAAACGGCGGCCACCCAGCCGCCCGATGCGCAGCGCTCCGTTGCCGGATCCACACGGATAGTTCGATGCCCATTTGCGCTGCCGCTTGCCGGCCGACGGCTATCGGTTCATCCTTGTGAGATCGTGGCGGTGTAGTGCGCAGCGAGATCATGCCGTCACGGCCCCTAGCGAGGTCTGTTCCATGGACTGTTCGGGCTGCGGTTTCGAGATTGAGGGCGGTTACGCCTTCTGTCCGAGGTGTGGCAGGCGCCAGCCCGTGCCATGCGCCAGTTGCGGCTATCTCTGCGCGCCTGATTTCGAGTTCTGTCCGAAATGTGGGGCAAGCGTTGGTGCGCACGCAAAAGCCGTCGAACGGCCTGCTCCGACACCAAGCCGGACCGTTGTGCCGCCTTCTCGAACCCCGTCGCTGCTTTCGAACATCGAAAGCGAAGAAGGGCTGCATCCTGTCTCCGACGCCGATCGCCGGACGGTGACGGTGCTGTTCGCCGACCTTTGCGGCTTCACGACACTCAGTGAGCAGCTCGACCCCGAGGTCATGCAAACGCTGCAGAACGAATTGTTCAAGGAATTGACGGCGGCCGTGCGAAACTTTGGTGGATTCGTCGACAAATTCATCGGCGATGCACTGCTCGCTCTGTTCGGTGCACCGGTCGCGCATGAGGACGATCCCGAACGTGCGCTTCGCGCCGCTCTCGACATGATCGCCCGGACGGCGCGGCTCGGCGAAAGCGCCCCTCACTCCGGCTCGCCTCTGTTGCTCCACATCGGCATAAACACGGGTCCGGTCGTCACCGGTGGATTGGGCATCGGCACCGCCAAATCCTACTCGGTGACCGGCGACACCGTGAATACGGCGCAACGACTGCAATCGCTGGCCGCACCGGGTGAGGTGCTGGTAGGCGAGCTCACTCACAGGTTGACCCGGCATGCTTTCTCTTACGAGTCGCTGGGTGATGTCGTGTTTCGCGGCAAGGCTGGCAGCGTGCTCGTCCATCGACTGGATGCACCGCTTGCGGCGCCGCGTGCAGCACGTGGGCTCGAGGCGCTCGGCCTCAGTGCGCCGATGATAGGTCGTGGTGCGGAGCTCGATAGAATGCTGGCGAGCCTCGACCAGGCGTGTGGCGGCTCGGCCCAACTTGTCCGCCTCGTCGGAGAAGCCGGTATCGGGAAATCGCGGCTGGTGCAGGAGTTCGTGGCCCGCGTCGGCGACGAGGATCGTTTTCGCAGCGTCGCCGTACGGCGGGTCACATGCTCACCGCTGGGCGAACAATCATTTGGCGCTTTGGGCGCAGTGGTGCGCAGCGCTGCCGGGATGATGCAAAACGACAGTGGGGACGAAATGCGCGGCAAGCTCGCAGGCTTGCTTGGCGATCTCGGCCTGCAGGGCGAGGAGGCGAAGCGGCTGATGCCTTTGCTCTACCATGTGCTTGGCCTTGGCGACCCAGATGCCACCTTGCAGCATGTCGAGCCAGAGCAGTTGCGGCGGCAAATTCTCTACGCAGTCCGCACAATCATCGAACGGCGGCTTGCGTTGTCGCCGCTGTTGATTGTCGTCGAAGACCTGCACTGGGCCGACGCCGTGTCGCTCGAGGCGCTACGTTTCGTAATGGACAGGTTGGAACGTACGCGCTTGATGTTGCTGGTCACGCATCGTCCGGCATCGGACCACGGCCAGCTCGACTCAAGTCGGGTCAGTCACACAGCGCTCAGGCTTTCGCCGCTCAACAACAATGACGGACGCACCCTGCTGGCGGCGCTTTTCGGCGAGAGCTGGGTAAACTCCGCAGGCGGGCTTCTCGACCAGATCCTCGAGCGCGCGGGCGGCAACCCCCTTTTTGTAGAGGAGATCGTTCGCGGCCTTGTCGATCGCGGTGTACTGATGCGCGATGGTCAGCAATGGCGGACTGTGGCAGGCGAAGTCGCAACCGGCATTCCCGCCACTATCCAGGCAATGTTGCTTGCTCGCGTCGACCGGCTGCCCCAAGAGGTGCGCCGGTTGGCCCAGGAAGCCGCGGTAATCGGCCCGCGCTTCGATGCCCCACTTCTGAAATCCGTGACCGCCGACCCCGGCAGGCTGGAAACCGGCTGCGAACTGCTTTGCGATGCGGAAATCATTGAGGAAGTTGCCGGATCAGGCTCGGTCTCGTCGCAAAGCTACCGCTTTACGCAAACGTTGCTGCAGGACGTGATTTACCAGAATCTGCTCCTGCAACGCCGGACCGACATCCACGGGCGAGTCGGTGCTGCCTTGGAGCAACTTTGCGGCGACAAGCCGGAACGGCTCGAGGATTTGACCGTGCTCGGTCATCATTTCGCACAGAGCGCCGAGCGGGAGAAGGGCGCGCACTACCTGCAGGCAGCGGGCGATCGCGCCCGCATGATATATGCCAACGACGACGCCCTTCGTTTCTACGAGCGAGCGCTGACTGCGCTGGGCACGACCGGGCAGGCACCGCTCAAACTGGCTATTGCAGAGCGCATTGCCGATTTGAGCGGCCCGCTAGGTCGCCGCGAGATCGCGCACCACCACTACGAGACGGTGTTGCAGGCATATCGCGAGTCGGCCAACCGTATCGCTTCGGCACGAGTTTTGCGTAAGATCGGTCGGCTGCTCTGGGACGTCGGCAAGCGGGACAACGCAGAATCCCGCTATGCTGAAGCGGCAGCGCTCCTCGATGGGGCGGATGCGCCAGTCGAGCAGGCGCATCTCTGGCAAGAACGTGGCCGACAGGCGTTCCGTGGCGGAGACAACGCTCTCGCGGCAAAATGGGCAGACGCGGCACTGGATTGCGTACGCGATCTGACAACGGAGCATGTCTCCGAGGCAGGGCGGGATGCCACTCTTGTGACCGCCGAGGCACTCAATACCAAGGCTGTTGCGTTGGCTCGCCTTGGGCGAAACCATGAAGCCGTGCGTCAGGTTGAGCGTAGCATTGAATTGGCCGAAGCCGCCGGCCTGCCGGGCGCGGCCTGCCGCGGCTATACCAATCTCGGCGTGCTTTATACGACCATCGATCCGGCACAGGCGATGGAGGTCTGTCGGCGCGGTCTTGAAGTGGCGCGTCGTATTGGTGATTTGGGTTTCCAGGCGCGCCTCCTCGCCAATCTGGCGGTCGCTTGTTGTACTTTCACGGATCGCTGTCCGACGGAGGGCGTGCCCGCTGCCGAGGAGGCCATCGAGATCGACCGGGCGCTCGACCAGCGTGAGCACCTGCCGGTGCCGTTGATCGTGCTTGGGCAGATCCACCAGTGCAACAGCCGCCCGGAGCTGGCGGTTGGGTTGTTCCACGAAGCACTGGACGTAGCCCGCGAAACGGGCGACCCCCAACTGCTGTTTCCGTGCTATGATGGCCTCGCAACGCTTAATCTCGACCTCGACAATCTGATCGAGGCCGAACGCTACTTTTCCCTGGCGCAGGGTATATGCGCCCAGCACGGGCTCGACCCGGAAGCGCTTGTGGTGCTGCCTTTTCTCGACTAGCCGGGGTTGGAGGTTGCAAATGTCCGCGCAGAGTGACTTGGTGCCGCTTCAACCGGGCGACCGTGCGCCGAATGTTGTACTCGACGCCATTACCCAGGAAGGCAAGATCGCGCTGGACGACTTTCGCGGACAAAAACCCGTGCTGGTCGGCCTGTTTCGAGGTCTGCATTGTGCGTTTTGCCGGCGCCATATCGCCGCCCAGGCGCGGCTCGATCCGGAGCTGCGTGAAAAGGGCGTGGGGAGCCTGACGGTGGTCAACACGCCCATCGAGCGGGCGCGTCTCTATTTCCGCTACCACCCGATGCCGAACCTGCTCGCGGCCTCCGACCCTGAGCGCGCTTCACATCGTGCCTTTGGACTGCCCAATCTCGAATTCACCCAAGACGAAACGAGCTGGCCCTACAAGGTTTCGATGGCAACGGCGATGGCTATGCGGGTCGATATGCCAGGCGAGATGCCCGGTCCAATGGATCCTTTTGCAGCCAGCGCATTCCTCGACAAGAAAGACTATTACGAAGTGACCGAAGCCGACGAGCAGATGATGGCAACGGGACACGGACAACTGATCGGTCAGTTCCTCCTGGACCGGCAGGGCATCGTTCGCTGGAGCTTCACGGAGGTTCCAGAGGGTGGGCGATACATGTTCGGGGCGCCAAGCCCGCGGGAGCTGATGTCAGCGGTGTCCCAAGTCGCCCAATAGACTTGCGAACGCGGTAAACGGCGGGACCTGAACAAAGCTGAAGCAATTCAGACGTTGGCCTCGACAAGCCGGACTTCACCGTTCATTCGAGTGCGGCCTCCAGAATGGCGACAAAGTCATCGAGCGAACGGTACCCACGAATCTCGATGCGGGGGAGATCGATGGGATCGCAATCGAGGTTCGCCGGACCGTGCCTGCCGCCGAAGCCGGTTCGATAGCCGCACTCCCTGGCCAGCCGGCCAAGCCGCCGATCGGTGACGGAGAAAGGCGCCGCGAACGTCGTGGTTGGCCGGCCGGTCCATCGCTCGACGAACATGCGGGAGCGCAGCAGTTCGGCGGCCAGGTCGGAGCTCGACAGACCGTCGATGGCGCGATGCGTCGCCATATGGCTTCCGAAGAACGCACCTTCGCCGGCGAGGCGCCGCACCGTCCCGGCGTCCATGAGCGGCGTCGGTGGACCGCAGTCGGCATCCCGCAGCGCGCTTTCCCCCACCAGATCCGTCACCAGGAACACTTCCGCGGTCAGGTCGTTCCCGCGCAAGATCGGCCAGGCATGGTCGGCACAAAGTTCTGGAAGCCGTCATCGAACGTGATCAGCACCGGACGGCCAACGAAAGGGTGACGGTAGGCGATGAACCATTCCAGTTGTTCGGACATGATTCGTGTGAAAGCCGTTGGCGCGCAGCCACCACGATCGAAACCAAGGGATGATGCGCCACGCCGTCTTACCCGCGCCTGGTTCGGAGATAGAACAGGAGCCCCGACAGATAGCCGGCGATTTCCTTCGTCGACCCATCGTCCGCCAGGAACATCGGTACCACACCGCCTACGGTAGCATTGCCCTGGATCATCGAGCTTTCGTTTTTTCGGCAAGAGTCGGCGAATGTTAAACGGATGACGGCATCGGACGGCAGCACAGCCCTGTCAAGATCGGGGCGAATTGGAGGCAGGCAAGAAAGACTTGAAGACAGGCTGGAATGGCAAGCACTCATGTCCGACGGCGTAGAGCTGAGATCGATGCGCCCGTGCATTTCCGCCCGCGCTTTCTCCACCGCTCGGGTGAGGATCATCTGGTCTTCGCCACACCAGCCGCTCTGTCAATATCCGCCGACGACCGGCAATATCTCGCCGGTGATGTAGCTCGAGCAGTGCGGCGAGGCGAGGAACACATAGGCGGGCGCGAGTTCTTCAGGTTGCGCCGGTCGTTTCATCGGCGTGTCGGCGCCAAACTTCGCCACATCATCTGCTTCCTTGTCCGCTGGATTGAGCGGCGTCCATACCGGACCCGGCGCCACGGCGTTCACTCGTATACCCTTGCCGATCAGGCTGCCGGAGAGCGCTCGCGTAAAGGCATGGATGCCGCCCTTGGTCATGGAATAGTCGACCAGCGCCTTCGAGCCCTCGATACCCGTGACCGAGCCGGTGTTGATGATGGCCGAGCCGGGTTTCATGTGCGGCACGGCCTCCTGAGCCATATGAAAATAGCCGTAGAGATTGGTCTTCAGCGTGGTGTCGAAATGCTCTTCGGTCAGTTCGCTGAAATCCTGGGAGTGAATCTGGAAAGCCGCATTATTGACCAGCACGTCGATCCGCCCGAATTTTTCAGCCGTCTCCGCCACCGCCCTCTGGCAATGTTCGCGCTTGCTGACATCGGCCTTCACCAGGATGCAACTTGCGCCCTCCTTCTCGACAGCCACTTTTGTCTCTTGGGCGTCCTTGTCCTCCGCCAGGTAGACGATCGCAATGTCGGCGCCTTCTCGGGCAAACAAAACCGCTACGGAACGGCCGATGCCGGAATCGCCACCTGTGATCAAGGCGACTTTGCCGTCGAGTTTTTTCGATCCGAGGTAGTAGGGCGCGTCGTAAAGCGGAGCGGGCTCGATCGCCCACTCATGCCCAGGCTTTGGCTGGTGCTGCTCGGGGAAGGGCGGTTCGGGGTAATTTCGCGCGCCTGCCTGCATGGCGCCTTGCTGTTTGGCTTTGGGTCTCGATTTGTCCTTTGCATCGATGCTGCGCTGGATGTGGCGCTGCTTGGCCGCCTCGCCGGCGATTTCCGATTTCATCCGCATGGCTGTCTCCTGATCTGGAGAACGAACAACTCCCGTCAGACAAAAAGGTTTACGCCGCTCGCATCATTTCCTTTATCGGTCGCTGCTATCGGCCGCATCGGAGCTGCGGCTCCCTTGTCATCTGTTTAGCTGAAACGGCTGGCGCGGAAGGTTGCGAGCATTGGGTGTGGATTGCCCGAGACGATCTCGCGGGCAAGCAACTCGCCGACAATCAGTCCGAGCGTGGCGCCGCTGTGGCTGAAGGCAAGGTGGAGACCAGGGACGGTCTCGAGTTCTCCAAGCACCGGCTCGCCGTCGCCGGGGATAGGCTTCGGGCCGACGGCGTAGGCGGCGAGCTGGAGACGCGGATTGCCGTCGAGCACTGCACTGGCTTCGTCGAGCAGTCCTTGGACGGTCTTGTCGTGCACGGTGTAGGTGCCGTCCGAGTTGGCGACGACCTCTTCCTCCGACCATGCCGAATCCAAAACAAGCGCACCATCGCGCGTTGGCCGCACCGCCACCCGCGGCGTGTTCAGAACGGCACGAAGGTCAGTCTTGATCGGTTGGGTTTTCAGGAGCAGCGAAATCGGCGTGGCGTCGGGGACATGAACGTCAATCTCGGCGAGCGCGGCGGGAGTGGCTGGTCCAACGGCAAGCAGCACTGAATCCGCCCTTAGTGGCTCGCCACCAGCGGTGACGACGCCGCGAGCGCGGCCCCCCGTAACATCAATCCGCACGGGGCCGGCATCCTCGACAAGCTTGCCGCCTTTGGCGCGGAATTCATTGAGCAGCCGATCGATCAGAGCGGGCAAGTCGACCCATCCCTCGCCAGGATTGAAGATCGCCCCCTGTGGACTGATCGCATCGGCATTGACACCGGGCGTCACGGCGGCAACTTCCGCCGGGCTGAGCAACAGGGCGTCATAGCCGATGTCCTGCTCCAACTGCCAGATCGAGACGATCTGGTTTGTCTCCTCGTCCGCATCCCAGGTCAGGCCGCCGTCGAAGCGGAGCCACGATGCCGTTTCCGGCTTTGTAGCGGCCAGCGTGCGATAGCGGTCGATGCCAGCGAGCCTCAAGCGGTGATAGGCAGTGTCGGCGCGCCGCGCCGAGTTCAACCAGGAAAGTGAACGGCCCGAGGCCCCATTGGCCGGCGCACCATCGTTCACGATCGTCACATCGAGGCCAAGACGAGCAAGATGCAGAGCGGAGGAGACACCAAAGATACCTGCGCCGACGACGATCACCTGGCGCGGCTTTGGGGATGCGGTCATGGAGATTTCCTTCTACGCGGAAGAGGAATGGGGAATGCCGACATTGGGCGAAGAACGGTAGGTCTAGTAGTCCTTCAGCTTCTTCATGTAGCGCCGGCCCTCAAGCATCGGCCGGTCGCGCAGATCGGCCAGCTTATAGGCAAACCGCCATAGAGTGTCGAAGAAGACCAGGGGCACGAGATAAGGCTTGATCCGATCTGCCATGCCCGTGAGGTCGAGTTCCGTTGCGTCCACAAGCAGGATGTTCTCACGGCTACCATATTTGAAAAGAAAGTCGCGTGCGCGTTCGGTGAGGCGCCGCGTCTCGTCCAGACCCAGCATCACGATGAAGCCGGCATCCTCGTCCACCACCTCGAAAGGCCCGTGGAAGAACTCGTTGGCATGGATGGCCTGCGAATCGTACCGCTGCATCTCCATCAAAACGCAGATTGCGTACGAATAGGCCGCGCCATAGCTGGCGCCGCTGGCAAGGGTATAGATTGCCTTGCGCGGCGCGAAGCGGGGTGCAAAGGCCTGAAACCGGTCTTCATAGGTTTGGTGCGCACGATCGATCGCCGGCTGGAGATGGCCGAGGCTGATCAGCAGGTCGGCGGTCAATCCGGCATTCTCTCGATCATCGATCAGCCCAGCGAGCACCATGTAGAGCACTCCGTAGTTGCTGTAGGCTGAATCGATTGTTTTGCCGGTCGTATAGGAAGCCTGGTAGGCGACCGAGTGGTCGACGGCCCGAGCAAGCGGCGATGTTTGGTCGAGTGTCATGCCAATCGTAGTGGCGCCTCGGTCCCGTGCATGACTGGCTGCCCGCACGGTTTCCTTGGTTGTTCCGGTCTGCGAGCAAAGAATGACGAGCGTATCGGGTCCCAAACGCCGCGGATCACGGCAGACGAACTCATCCGCATTGTAGATGTCGCAGGCCATCGTGCCGCTGTGACGGTCGACGAAGTATTTTCCTGCCATCATGATGGAGAGCGAGCCGCCGCACGCCACGAGAAACAGATGCGAAAACCGCCTGCCCGCCGTAGCAGCCAGGGCCTGTTCTACATCGGCGGGCAGTGCGGAAATCATGGGCATCCTCGTCTCGTTTGAAAGCTTGCGATCGGCGCGCAATTGACAAACAGCTGTGCTTGTGTGAACGTTCTCACATTCATAACCGGAAGTTCTGCCATGGTCAAGATTGCCGCGATGGGCGATAACGTTGTCGATTGCTATCTTGCCCGTGGCGAGATGTATCCTGGCGGCAACTGCCTCAATGTGGCGGTCAATGTCAGCCGCTTCGGTGGGCAGGCGGCATATGTCGGAGCGATCGGCAGAGACCGTGCCGGGGACCTGATCCACGCCGCGCTGTCATCGGAGCGCGTCGACGTCAGTCGGCTGCGCCGCCTCGACGGGCCCACCGCCTACTGCCTCATAGGTCACCACAATGCCGATCGGATTTTCCTGACCTTCGATCTCGGCGTGTCGATGTTCACGCCGAACCGAGAAGATCTCGATTTTCTCTCGGGCTTTCAGGCCACCCACATCGGTCAGTCTAGCGGGCTCGATGCATGGATACCGGAGATTGCCAGTAAATCGCTGGTCTCTTACGATTTTTCGACGCGGCGGGAAGTGGAGCATCGCTATTCGATTGGACGCCACTGCTATCTGGCCTCTGTGTCGGGTGACGGTCTCGATGACAAGGAATCGGACGCAATTGCATCCGAATTGCTTGCATGTGGTTCCAAATGGGTCCTTGTCACGCGTGGTCGGGCCGGTGCACTGCTTCGCAGCCACTCCGTCTCCTGCCGCGTCGCGGCGCGACTGGTCGAACCGGTCGACACGCTGGGCGCGGGCGACACATTCATCGCCCGAACGCTGTTCGGCCTGCTTAAGCAGGAGGCACCTGAGAACATCCTCGGCCAAGCCGCAGAGGCAGCGGCGGCTACCTGCCAGCACTACGGGGCGGTCGGCCATGCGGCGGCGATCGATTTAGGCGCGATCACGTCCGAAATCCTCATCCGAGCACGGCGCCTACAAGACGAAACGGCGTAGTTGCCGGATTCTCCAGGACAATTGACGCACAGAATTTCTAGTGCTAATGTGAGAACGTTATCATTCTGAAACCCGGCGCCGCCTGAGAGCGTCGGTCCGTGGATGAGAGCTCAAGCGGGATCGCAGGCCGAGTACGGCTATCAATGAGAGGAGAAGACATGCAAACGAATTCGAGCAGGCGTCGGCTGATCAAATGTGGTCTGGCCGCGACCATTGCGCTGGTGACCGGATTTGCAACTTTGGTCGCGTCAACGCAGTCAAAGGCGGCCGGCAATCCCTACAACCTCATTGATCCTTCGGCGATCAGTGTCGGGACGATGGGCGATGCAAAACCTTATGTCTTCACCGACGCCAATGGCAATTTCACGGGGTTCGACGCGGAACTGTTCCGTGACGTGGCCCACCGGCTCGGTTTCAAGGACGAGCAGGTCGTTTTCACCGGCCAGGAATTCTCGGCGCTGCTGCCATCCGTTGCCAACGGCCGTTTCGACGTGGCCGTTGCCGCCATCGGCACGACCGCGGAGCGCAAGAAGACCGTGGATTTCAGCGACGGCTACCTCGCTGGCTACCTGTCGATCATCTCCGCCGATCCGGCTCTGACCAGCAATGAGAGCACCGCCGGAAAGCGCATCGGCGTGATCCAGGGAACACTGCAGGAAATCTATGCCGAGAAGAACCTGAAGGGTGACATCGTCAAATTTCCCGACAACAACACCGCGGTGGCTGCACTCAATAACGGAACGATCGATGGCCATTTCACCGACTACGAGTCGGCCAAGCAGTATGTCGAGCGCTATAAAAACCTGAAGATAACGATGAACGTGCCGTCCTTCGATGCGCCGGCCGGATTCGTGGTCAAGAAAGGCAACGACGCCTTCCGGGAGGCCCTGAACAAGGCACTGCACGAGGCCATGGACGACGGCACCTGGAAGCGGTTGCATGAGAAATGGTTTCCGGGCACCCCGATGCCGGATCAATATTTGCCCAAGAAGTAAATTCGCGCCTATTCATTGTCGCATTCCGGCCGGGTCCCGTGAGCAGCGGAGCCCGGTCGAACTATAGAAGGCCTGATATGAGCTGGTTCGATACCTTCTCGCGCAGCTTCCTCGATTTCCAGGCGATGGCGGAAGTTCTGCCGAACATGGTCATGGTCGGCCTCAAGAACACCCTGATCCTGGCCCTTGCCTCGACATTCTTCGGCACGCTCATCGGCATCGTGCTGGCCGTCATGGGGATATCGGAGAACCGCCTCCTCAAACTCCTGGCGCGCGTCTACACCGACATCTTTCGTGGGCTTCCCGCCATCGTCACCATTCTGATCATTGGCCAAGGCTTTGCCCGGCTGGGCCGCGATCTGTTCGGTCCGTCGCCCTATCCGCTGGGTATTCTAGCGCTCAGCCTGATTGCTGGTGCCTACATAGGAGAAATCTTCCGCGCCGGCATTCAGAGCGTCGAGCGCGGACAACTCGACGCCACGCGCACGCTCGGCATGACCTATGGCCAAGGCATGAGGCTGGTGGTCATTCCCCAAGGTATCCGCCGCGTGCTGCCCGCACTGGTCAACCAGTTCATCGGCAACGTCAAGGATTCCAGCCTTGTCTACTTCCTCGGGCTTCTCGCTTCGGAACGCGAACTGTTTCGGGTGGGGCAAGATCAGGCCGTCCTGACCGGCAACCTCTCACCGCTTTTGCTGGCGGGCGTATTCTACCTGGTGATCACCGTGCCTTTGACCCACCTTGTCAACTACATCGATGCGCGCATGCGCGTTGGCAAGCGCATCGTTGCTGTGCAGAGCGGACTCAAGGAAGTCGCCGAGCTTGCCGAAGCGGGCGCGCCGGAGCTTGCAAGGTCGTCCGTGGCAGTGACGACCCGGTTCAAGGGCGGCAGCATTGAAGTCAAAAACATCGATATGGCCTATGGCAACCTTCAGGTCCTGTATGACGTCAGTCTGAAAGTAGAGCCAGGGACCGTCACATGCCTCATCGGGCCATCCGGGTCGGGCAAATCAACATTGCTGCGATGCCTGAACCGGCTCGTCGAATGTCGCGCGGGGGATATTCTGCTCGATGGCGAAAGCATTCACAAGTCGACGCCTGATCAGCTTCGCCGGCGCGTCGGCATGGTTTTCCAGCAGTTCAATCTGTTTCCCGATCGCAGCGCGCTCGCCAACATCACTTTGGCACTGCGCAAGGTCAAAGGCGTGTCGCGCGAAAAGGCCGACAGCTTGGCCCAGGAACGCCTCCGGGACGTCGGGTTGCTGGAGCGCAAGGATCACCGGCCGGCCAATCTTTCGGGCGGACAACAACAGCGGGTGGCTATTGCGCGGGCATTGGCGCTCGAACCCGAAGTCATGCTTTTCGATGAGGTCACCAGCGCCCTTGATCCGGAACTGGTGAAAGGCGTCCTGAATTTGATGGCCGACCTTGGGCAAAGGGGAATGACCATGGTTGTGGTCACGCACGAGATGAATTTCGCTCGCAAGGTCGCGAACCAGGTTGTGTTCATGGATGAGGGCCGGATCGTCGAAGCAGGGCGGCCGCAGGATCTTTTCGACAATCCGCAGAGCCCACGGCTTCGGCGCTTTCTGTCCGAGGTGTTGTGATTGCAATGATGTGCGCAACTTCGGGTGAGGTGGTTTTCAACCTTGCGGGACAGGGTCTGCTGCCGCTAGCTCGTCTCTTCACGATGCACCCATGGGCGGCAAGGCTTGGTGAGTGACTTCAAGATCATCAAAAAACCCAACCATCATCGAGGTCGCTCGCCGGGCCGGGGTGAGTTCCGCCACGGCAGGGCGCGTACTTGGTGATTACGGCTACAGCAGCCCCGAAGTTCAGGAGAAAGTGCGCGCCGCCGCAGCCGCGCTGGGCTATCGCCCCAACCGCCTGGCCAAAGGTTTAATCACCGGCAAGACGCAGACCATCGGGGTTGTGGTCGGCGACATCGAAAGCCCATTCTATGCCAGCGTGCTGCGCGGAATTGGGGACGTCGCGCGTAGCGGCGGCTTCGGTGTCATCGTTACGAACAGTGACGAAAATGCCGAACTCGAACGAGAGGCGGTTCAGCTCCTGCTTGAAAAGCAGGTCGACGGACTGATCGTCTCATCGACCTTTGTGGACGAGCCGGATCATCTGCGGGAGGCCATCGCGGCCCGCTGTCCCGTCGTGCAGTTCGATCGCATCGCGGCGGGTCTGGAAACCGATTCAGTCGTGGTCGACAACGTTTCTGCAACGCGCAGCGGCATCGCGACGATGATCGCGGCCGGCCACGGCCGCATCGCCATACTGGCGGAACTCGGGCCCGGCCAGCGCGATGATGTCGGCTCCTTTGTGGCAAACACCGATCTCTCCAGCGCTGATGTTCGCTATCATCATCCAAGCTGGCAAAGGCTATTGGGTTATCTGGAAGCCCATCGTGCCGCAGGCATCAAGCCGGATCTGCGGTTGATCCGTCGCGTGGCGGTTTATTCGAGCGAGGCAGCCCGCAAGGAGGCGCTCGACCTGTTGACGATGCGCGATGCGCCGTCTGCCCTTTTTACCGCCGATGGTGTGATGTCGACAGGGGTTTTGGAGGCGACTTCCGCACTGAAACTTGCGATTCCGGGAGACGTATCGTTGCTTTGCTTCGACGATCTCGACTGGATGCAGTTCGTGGCCCAAGGCATCACCGCCATAGCGCAGCCGGCGCATCTGATTGGAGCGGAAGCCGCGGAACTCCTCTTGAAGAGACTGGCCGAGACCATGATACCTTTCGAGCACCGTGTCTTGACGGCCCGTCTGGTGGAGCGCAGTTCGATCGCCGTCTATACCGACGCATAATCCGCCTTCGCGTCCGACGAGCACGGTGAATTCGTACGCCACGTCCTCGACCGGGATCCAGGAAGAGCATCAGACCATTCCCGGGGCGCTGGCGCTGCTCGGGCTCGAGCCGAAGGACATCGACGTCGTCGTCAACTCGCATTTCCATTTCGACCATTGCGGCGGCAACAAGTATTTTCCGCATGCCAAGAAGATCTGCCATCGCACCGAGGTGCCGCAGGCCTGCAATCCGCAGCCTTTCGAGCATCTCGGCTATTCCGACCTGAGCTTCTCGGCGGAGGCTGCGGAGGCGCGTGGCGCAACCGCGCAGCTGCTGGAGGGCACACGCGCGCCACCTTCGAGGGGATCGAAGGCGATGTCGAACTCGCCAAGGGGGTCAAGTTGATCTCGACGCCTGGCCATTCGATCGGCCATTACAGTCTGCTGGTCGAATTCCCCAAGCGCAAGCCGATCACGTTCACGATCGATGCCGCCTATACCCAGAAGAGCCTCGAGACGCTGTGCCAGGCGGCCTTCCTGGCGCCGAGCTGATGTATTCGCACGACATGGACAACTTCAAGATCTACAAAACCGGCACGCAGTTCTACGGCTGACCGCCGTCAATCGGAGACAAGACCATGCGCTATCTCGAACACGCCGATCCGGTCATCACCCTGACCACGGGGCCGGTGAACGCCTACGCGGAAGTGCTGCGCGGCCTCAGCCGCACGGTGCTCTACGATTACGACCCGGCATTCCAGCTCTTCTACGAGAAGGTGGTCGACAAGGCGCAAGAGGCGATGCGGCTGTCGAACAAGCCCGTCATCCTGCATGGCGAGCCGGTGCTGGGCCTGGAAGCGGCGGCAGCGTCGCTGATCACGCCCGACGACGTCGTGCTCAACCTTGCCTCGGGTGTCTACGGCAAGGGGTTCGGCTATTGGGCAAAACGCTACTCGCCGCATCTGCTTGAGATCGAGGTGCCCTACAACGAGGCGATCGACCCGCAGGCGGTCGCCGACATGCTGAAGGCGCATCCGGAAATCACGATCGTTGCCGTCTGCCATCACGACACGCCATCGGGCACCATCAATCCGATCGACGCCATCGGCGCGCTGGTTTCGGCGCATGGTGGTTATCTCATCGTCGACGCCGTCTCGTCCTTCGGTGGCATGAAGACGCATCCGGAGGACTGCAAGGCCGACATCTATGTCACCGGCCCGAACAAATGCCTGGGAGCACCTCCCGGCCTGACGATGATGGGCATCAGCGAGCGCGCCTGGGTCAAGATGAAGGCCAATCCCCTGGCACCACGCGCGTCGATGTTGAGCATCGTCGACTGGGAGAATGCCTGGTCGCGCGAGAAGCCGTTCCCGTTCACGCCATCGGTCTCCCAAATCAACGGGCTCGATGTGGCGCTCGACCTCTATCTCAACGAGGGGCCGGAGGCCGTGTGGGCGCGCCACACGCTGACGGCAAGGGCCATGCGCGCGGGCGTCGCCGCCATGGGCCTGTCGATCTGGGCGATCAACGACAAGATTGCGTCGCCGACCACGACCGCTGTCCGGACACCGGATGGCGTCGACGAGAAGGCGCTTCGCCAGGCCGCGCGCGCTCGCTACGGCGTGGTGTTTTCGTCAGGTCGCGGCGAAACGCTGAGGAAGCTGACGCGCATCGGCCATATGGGCCCGACCGCGCAGCCGATCTATGCAATCGCGGCGTTGACGGCGCTGGGCGGCGCCATGAACGCGGCCGGCCAGAAGCTTGCGGTCGGCAAGGGCATCGACGCGGCGCTGGCCGTGATCGACGCCGACGCCTGAGCACAAATCAGATTGCACATTGAGGGAGACATTTCATGACTGAACGGCTTGCGGGAAAGACGGCCCTGGTGACGGGCGCCGCGCAAGGCATCGGCAAGGCGATCGCGGCGCGGCTGGCAGCCGACGGCGCGACCGTCATCGTCAGCGACATCAACGCAGACGGCGCCAAGGCGGCGGCCGCCACGATCGGCGGCAAGACGAAGGCGATCGCCGCCGACATTTCCGATCCCGGATCGGTCAAGGCCCTGTTTGCCGAGATACAGGCGCTGACCGGCGGCATCGATATGGGCTAGGTCTTAGTTTGCCGGCCGAAATGGTTTCGCGAGCGAGGCTGGAAAATGCAGTGCAAGCATTTGACGATTTCGCGAAATAAGGACCAATACGACGATCGTCGCCAGATACGGCAGGGCCGACAACAGTTCGGACGGCACCTCCAGTCCCAGCGCCTGTCCCTGCAGCTGGAGGATGGTCATGCCGCCGAACAGCCATGCGCCAAGCAAGACGCGGACCGGCCGCCATGTGGCGAAGACCACCAGTGCCAGCGCGATCCAGCCTTTGCCGGCGGTCATGTTCTCGACCCATAGGGGCGTGTACGCGACCGAAAGATAAGCACCGGCCAGGCCGGCCATCGCGCCACCGAACAGCACCGCCATATAGCGTATCCTGATCACGGGATAGCCGATCGCATGGGACGTCTGTGGCGACTCGCCGATCGTGCGCAGAACGAGGCCGGCTTTTGTGCGGTAGAGAAACCAGCTTATGGCGACGAACATCAGCAGGGCCAGGTAGACCATCGGGTCGAAGCGGAAAAGCAGCGGCCCGACCAGCGGCAGGTCGGACAGAACCGGGATGCTGACGCCGCGCAGCGCTTCGATCGGTTCGCTGCCGAAGCCGCGCCCGAGGAAGGCGGACACGCCGGAGCCGAAAATCGCCAGCGCCAGACCGGCCGCATATTGGTTGGTCAGGAAGGTCAACGCCAGCACGCCGAACAGCAGCGATGCGGCGGCGCCTGCCAACGCGCCGGCAAGGATCGCGACCGGCATGGAATAGCCCGCGGTGACGGCCCAGAAGGCGAGGGCGGCGCCCATCAGCATCATGCCTTCTATGCCGAGATTGAGCACGCCGGACTTCTCGACCACGAGCTCGCCAAGCGCTGCGAATATCAGCGGCGTGGCGGCGATGATGGTGCCGGTGAAGATGGCGATGAAGAGATCCATCAGGCTGTCTCCTGCGCAAACCAAAATTCACTCATCGTGCCATATCGAGTGCATGCGCATCTCGGGCCGGCCGTACCAGGCGAACGCGGTAGAAAATGAAGAAATCGGCGGCGAGCAGGAAGAACAGCAGGATGCCCTGAAAAATGCGCGTCAGCGCCGAGGGCAGGCCAAGCGTCATCTGCACGCCTTCGCCCCCCAGGAAAAGCAGAGACATCAACAGCCCGCCCAACACAATGCCGAATGCGTTCAACCGTCCGATGAAGGCGACGATGATGGCGGCAAATCCGTAGCCCGGCGAAATCTGCGGTGAGAGCTGACCGAGCGGTCCGGCGGCTTCCGCCATGCCGGCGACGCCGGCCGCGGCACCTCCCGCCAGAAGGCCGATCCAGACCGCGGAGGACTCGCGAAAGCCGGCATAGCGCGCGGCAAGGGGGGCCGCGCCGCTGACCGACATCTTATAGCCGAGGAAACTGCGGTCCGTGAACAGCCACATCAGAAACACAGCCACGATGGTGACGAAGATCGACGGATTGAGCCGATAGGCCGGATCGAAGGATCCGAACATCGCCGCCGCCGGCAGCAGCGCGGTTTGCGGATAGTTGAAGCCTGCCGGATCGCGCCACGGTCCATGCACGAGGTACGAAAGGAACAGCGTCGCGATATAGGTCATCATCAGTGTGACCAGGATCTCATTGGTGTTCATGCGCGCGCGCAGGAAGGCGGGGATCGCGGCCCATGCCATGCCGGCACCCATGCCGGCGACGAACATCAGCGGCAACAGCAGCGCGCTCTCCGGGTTCGGCCAGAACAGTCCGACGCCGCTGGCGGCAACCGCGCCCATGGTGAACTGGCCTTCGGCGCCGATGTTCCAGACATTGGCACGGAAGCCGACCGCCAGCCCGCAAGCGATCAGGATCAGCGGCGAAGCCTTGAGCAGCCATTCGGACAGGCCGTTCATCGAGTTCAGCGGCTCGACGAAGAAGGCATAGAGCGTCAGCAGCGGATCGTGCCCGAGGGAGGCGAAAAAGATCGAGCCGACGGCCAGCGTCAAAACCGCCGCCACAAGCGGCGCGGCGATGCGCATCGGTGCGGAAGGCTCGGGTCTTTGTTCAATCCTGAAGCGCAACGTCGCTACTCCCACCTGCCATCGTATCCATGCTCATCGTTCTGCCAGTCATCAGCAGTCCGATCTCTTCACGATCGGTCGTCTTGCGCATCAGCGGTGGTGAAACCCGTCCTTGGCAGATGACCAGAAGCCGGTCGCAAATCTCGAACAGCTCATCAAGTTCCTCCGACACGACGAGCACCGCCGCGCCGGCGCGGCTGAGGTCGAGGATGGTCTGGCGGATGAAGGCGCTTGCACCGACGTCGACACCCCAGGTCGGTTGCGAAACAATAAGAAGTTTCGGCGCCAGCGTGATCTCGCGCCCGACAATGAATTTTTGCAAATTGCCGCCGGACAGGCTCTGCGCGGTCGCTCCCGGGCCGCTGGCCTTGACCTTGAACCTGTCGATGATGCCGGCGGCGAAACCACTGGCCTTGCGCCGGTTGACCAATCCGTTGCGGACGGTGCCGAAGCGACGTGCGGTCAGCACCGTGTTTTCCCATAATGTGTGCGATGGCACCGCACCCCGCCCGAGCCGCTCCTCCGGAACGAAGGCCAGGCCGAGCTTGCGGCGTTCGTCGGGACGCAGGCGGGCGGCAGCCGTCCCGCCAATCCTGATCGCATCGCCTTGCTCATGCGTGCGTTCGCCGCTGAGCAGGGCGATCAACTCAGCCTGGCCATTCCCCGAGACCCCCGCCAGGCCGACGATCTCGCCGCCATTCACGGCGAAGGACACATCCTCCAGGTCAACGCCGAAATGGTCCCTTGCTTTCGCCGACAGGTTCCTGACTTCCAGCACCGGCTTCTCGGTTGGGACAGAGGGGCTGACATGCATTTCCGGCAGCTTCGAGCCGACCATCATGCGGGCGAGCTCGAGCGATGTCGTTTCCTTTGGACGAGCGGTTCCGGTGACCTTGCCGTTCCGCAGCACCGTGGCGGTGTCGCAGAGCTCCTGCACCTCGTCGAGCTTGTGGCTGATGTAGACGATGCTGCACCCCTCGGCCGCGAGCTGCCGAAGCGTCTCGAACAGCTTGACCACGGCCTGCGGCGTCAGCACGGATGTCGGCTCGTCGAGGATCAGAAGCTTCGGCGCCTGCAGCAGGCAACGCACGATTTCGACACGCTGGCGCTCGCCAACCGAGAGATCGTGCACCTGGCGGTGTGGGTCGATCGGCATGCCGTAACGCAGCGAAAGCTCGCGGATCTTGTCGGCAAGCGAGGGCAAGTTAAAGGCGCTGCTTGTCGAGAGCGCTATGTTCTCGACCACCGAGACGGATTCGAACAGCGCGAAGTGCTGGTAGACCATTTCGATGCCGAGCGCGCGCGACATCGCCGGATTGTGCGCGGTGATCGGATTGCCGTCGCAAAAAATCTCGCCGGAATCGGCTTGTGCCGCGCCATAGATGATTTTCATCAGCGTCGATTTGCCGGCGCCGTTTTCACCGAGCACGGCGTGGATCTCGCCGGGCTGGATCGACAGCGAGACGTCGTCGTTGGCGATGACGCCCGGATAGCGCTTGCAGATGTTGCGCAATTCTAGTCGCGGATGCATGGCGGGTCCTGCCGTGGCGTGAAGCGAGGTTGGACGGGAACCAGGCAAGGAGACGCCGAAGGTCAGGCTTCGGCGTCTCCCGGCTCTGCGATGGCGATCAGCTCAGCTTGCCGATCATCCCCTTGACGAACCAGTTCATGCCGCGAATGTCGTCGTCGGTCAAAACCGATCCCGCCGCAACCTTGACCTTGCCGTCCTGGTCCTTCAACTCGCCGGCATAAGGATGCACCTTGCCGCTGCCGATGTCGGCTTCGAGCTGCTTGAGCTTGGCCTTGGTGTCGGCTGGCATGCCGTCATTGTAGGGCGCCATCTTCACGACGCCGGCGGCCAGTCCGTCCCAACGCACTTCCGGCTTCCAGCTGCCGGCGGCGACAGCCTTGGCGGCACCAACATAGTCGCTGGTCCAGTCCAGCACGAAGGAGGTCAGCTGCTTGCCCGAGCCGAACTTGGCCATGTCGCTGGCATAGCCGATCGACCAGGCGCCGCCTTCGCCGGCAACCTGGACGCCTGTCGCGGTATCGGTCATCGAACAGATAACGTCGCAGCCTTGCGAAAGCAGCGTCTTGGCCGCCTCCTTCTCCTTGCCCGGATCGAACCAGGAATTGAGGAAAATGGCGTTGCAGGTGGCGTTCGGGTTGACGCTTTGCGCGCCGAGCAGGAGCGCATTGGCGGGGCCGACGATGTCGGGGATCGGAAAGCCGCCGATGAAGCCGATCTTGCCCGATTTCGACATATAGCCGCCCGCCGCTCCGGCGACGAAGGTGCCTTCGTAGTACTTGGCCTCGAAGGTCCCGAGATTGGCGAGATGGACGATGCCCGAGCAATGTTCGAAGGCGATCTTGGGGAAGCGCGGCGCCACCTTCTGCATCGGCGTGCCGTGCGAGAAGCTGGTGCCGAAGATCAGTTGGTTGCCGGCGCTGGCGAGCTCGCGGAAGATGCGCTCCGCGTCCTGCGGCATGAAGATGTTGTCGATGACGGTCAGGGCGACCTTGTCGCCGAATTGCGACTTGATCGCGTCGACGCCAAGACTGTGCTGCTTGGTCCAGCCGATCTCCGCGACCGGCGAGACATAGACGACGCCGATCTTGAGCACCTCCTGGGCCCGCGCGATGGTGCTCAGTCCTCCAGCGCCGATCGCGGCGCCGATCGCGCCGCTGTATTTGAGGAATCCGCGTCTTGTCAGGTCGTTCATGTTGGTAACCCTCTGTTGGTTTTTTTGGTTGATGCCCGGCTTGTCGATGCCCGGTCTGTTTTGGGGAGATGGACGTGCACGTGCCCCGCGCTGTCGCCATTTCCGGATGTCTTTGCCGGCTTCCTCGATGGCACCAGGGTTGCACCGTCGGCCTTGCCGTCAAGGTAAGGCGCCAGCGCCTCGGCCGGCGTCATCTCCGCAAACACCTCACGGTCCATGATGTAGCCGCGCACCACGGTGCGGTGATGCGTGTCGATCAGGTCCATGGCCTGTTTCAGGCGGCCCTTTTCCAGGAGGTCGACGACCCGCGAATGGTCGTCGAGCAGATTGCAATAGTCGAAATCCGCGGTGATGAGCGAGCGCAGCAGCGTCGTGCGGCGCACGAGCTGTGCATGGATTTCCTGCATCACCTTGTTGCGGCTGAGACGTACGAAAACGGTGTGGAATTCCTGCCCGAGCACATCGGCCAACGCATCGTTGCCGGCAGCAACCGCCTGGCGTTGACGTTCGACATGCTGGCGCAATTCCGCCCATCCGGCCGGACCAAGGCGGTCGCTGAGCTGGGCGGCCACGCCCTGTTCGACAAGCGTCAGGGCGTCGTAGATTTCCATCGCCTCCTGCATGCTCGGCTTGGCGACGAAGGCGCCGCGATTGCGCTCGATCTGGGCCAGTCCGTCGTCGGCAAGCCGTATCAAGGCCTGGCGCACCACGATGCGGCTGACGTCGAATATTTCCGCGAGCTCGCGCTCGCCGAGCTTGCATCCCGGAACCAGACGGTGATCGATGATGGCGCGTGTCAGTGTATCCGCGATCGTCTGGGAACGGCTGGTCAAGGCGCGGCTCTCCGCCATTTCGAGGACATGATCAGCAGGCTTTCCGTGGTGACGACGTGCCTCGTTGGGATGCGACATATCCCGGATTCAGAGTTTCATGCATCGGAAGTCAATCACCGAAATCTGTCAACACAAAAAACGAATTTGGCCAACAAAAAATTATTGATTGATATCCAATCTTGTGATTTCGTCATGTCGAAACGCCGGGCTAGGTTCATGGTGAAGGGCTAGCCGAGTTGGGAGGGAAGCCGATGGCAACCCGCTGCGTCGATCGCGAGCTTCTGAACGACTGGCATGTTGTCGCCGACCAGGAATCGCTCAGCCAGGATATGCCATTTCCGACACGTCTGCTGGGGGTCGACCTCGTGGTGCGCAGGCGTCGCGACAGGACTGATGTCGTGCGCAGCGATACCGGCGCCGCGCTGAAGAGCGCTGAGCGCTACGGCTTCATCTGGGCATGTCTCGACAAGCCCTGGCGCGACATCATCTACATTCCCGAGGCCGACGAGGCCGACCGCCATCTCGTCAGTGGCGGGTCGATCGCGGTCAAGGTATCCGGTCTTCGGGCCGTCGAGAATTTTCTCGACATGGGCCATTTCCCCTTCATCCACACCGGCTGGCTTGGCGAAGAGCCGCATACGGAAGTGGCGCCCTACAAGGTGGAAATCACCGCCCAGGACGAGGTGCTGGCGACCGAATGCAAATTCTATCAGCCCATCGCCTCGCCGACCGCCAGGGAAGGATTTGTCGTCGACTACATCTACAAGGTGATCCGGCCCTATACGGTGGCGCTCTACAAGAGCAATCCGATCCAGAAGGACCGGCTCGATGTGATCACTCTCTTCGTGCAGCCGGTCGACGAGGAGAACTGCATCGCCCATCCCTATCTTTGCTATCTCAAGGAAGGCATGGCGGCGGCAACGGTGCGCAGCTTCATGCAGCTTATCTTCGCCCAGGACAAGCCGATCCTGGAAAACCAGGTACCCAAGCGCCTGCCGCTTGATCCGCGCGCCGAAACGCCGATCCGAGCAGATGCCGTCTCGGTTTCATATCGACGCTGGCTGCGCGATCGGGCCGTCACTTATGGCGCCATACCGGCACAAGCTTGATGACATCCAACGCCATTCAAAGGTAACACGATGACAAAATGCTCCGATCCTGTGATTCTCAATCTCTGGCATCCTGTCGGTGCGATCGCCGAGGCCGCCCCAGGGGTTATTCAGGAAACAGTTTTGCTTGAGGAGCGCCTCAGTTTCGCAGTCGATGGCAACGGAGAGCCGATTGTCTGGCGCTCGCGGCCGGATTTGCGTTGGGCCGATCAGGTTTCGAGCGTCGACAGGCTTCCGGCAAGGAGCGCCTATGGCTACGTCTGGACCTCGCTTGGGTCGCCGCCAGCCGATCTGTTCCCGATCCCCGAATATGGCGAGCCGGATCGCCGCAAGCTCAACGCGGCAACCTTTGGCGTCAATGTCTCGGCGCCCCGCGCCATCGAAAATTTCCTTGACATGGGCCACTTTCCCTATGTGCACACCGACATTCTCGGCGTCGAACCGCATACCGAAGTGAAGGAATACGACGTCGAGATTTCGGTGGATCGTGACGAGATCCTGGCTACCCGTTGCCGCTTCTTCCAGCCGATGGCTTCGACTGCTTCCGATGGCGGCGCCGACGTGGATTACGTCTATCGCGTGCCGCACCCCTATTGCTCGGTGCTCTACAAATCGAGCCCGGTCGACGAGGCCCGGCGCGACGTGATCGCCATCTTCCTGCAGCCGGTCGATCAGGAGCATGTACGTGCGCACATGCTGCTTTGCGTCCTCGACGAGGACAATGAAGACAAGGTGATCAAGCGCTTCCAGCAAACGATCTTCGGCCAGGACAAGCCGATCCTCGAGAACCAGGTGCCGAAACGCCTGCCGCTCGATCCGCGCGCCGAAACCCCGATCCGTGCCGACAAGTCCGCCATCGCATACCGGCGCTGGCTGAGCCAGAAGGGCGTGACCTACGGGGTCATTCCGGCCGCGGCCTGACAAGACATTTTTTGGAGACGACGAATGCTGGAAGTAGCCAAGAGCCAGTGGCATCCGATCGCTGCCGCCCATGACCTGCCGTTTCGCCATGTGTTCCACGGCCAATTGCTCGGCCGGGAATTCGCCGTCTGGCGTGCCGATGACGGCTACGTCAACATCTGGGAGAACCGCTGCCTGCATCGCGGCGTCAGGTTGTCGATCGGCATCAATGACGGCCGCGAGTTGAAGTGCCAGTATCACGGCTGGCGCTATTCGAACCGCACGGCTGGCTGCACCTATATCCCCGCACATCCGGCCGACGCGCCGGCCCGCACCATCACCAACCGCACCTTTCCGGCAGTCGAGCGCTATGGCCTGGTCTGGTCGTCCGAAGAGCCGCGCGGCGAAGTGCCTGCCATTGCCAGCCTCCCCGAGGGCAAGCTTCTTGCATTGCGTGGAATTCCGGTCAACGCGCCGGCCGACCGGGTCGTTGAACGGCTGAAGGCCTACCGCTTTCAGCCGAATGGGGCGATCGATGGCGATGGTGGCGAAACCCTGGTCGAGGCCGCTCAGGATTTTGCCGTGGCGCTGCATTCGCGCGATGGCAACGCGCAGACGCATGGTGTCTTCTTTGTTCAGCCGGTCGATTCCAACCGCTCGGTCATCCGCGGCGTGCTCGATCAGGATGCCGAGGGGGCTGCGCGCATCGCCATCCTGCGCCACCACAATGAACGGCTGTCGAAACTGCGTGACGAGGCGGAGCGCGAGGCGGCGAACGCGTTGGCGCCCGCGCCGCTCGAACCGGTCTATGAAAGGGTGTCGGCCGAGCTTGCCGAAATACCGGAACTGACCACGCATGGCCGCAAGGCGGCGCTGCGCGTCACGGTGGCGAGGAAATGGCAGGCCGCTGATGGGATCGTGGGTTTCGAGCTTCGCCCGATCGAGGGCCTTCTGCCCACTTTCCAGCCCGGCGCGCATATCGACGTACACATGCCAAATGGCGAGGTCCGCCAATATTCGATTACCAACGGGCCGGGCGAGACCGACAGTTTCGTCATCGGCGTCAAGCTGGAGCAGGATTCGAAGGGCGGTTCGAAATGCATGCACGAGACTGTTCGCGAGGGCGATGTGCTGGCGATTTCGGAGCCGCGCAACAACTTCCCGCTGCGCCGCGACTCCATCAGGACGATCTTCGTCGCCGGCGGCATCGGCATCACGCCGCTGCTCGCCATGGCGCAGGCGCTGAAGAACCAGGACCTGACGCATGAACTGCATTATTTTGTGCAAGGCGAAGAGCATCTCGCTTTTGCCGACCGGCTGAAGCAACTCGGCGATGCGCTCAAGCCGCATCTCGGGCTGTCGCCGGATGCGACCGGCGCCGAACTTCGACAGATTCTCGGCGGTTACCGGAACGGCATGCATCTCTACATCTGCGGCCCCGGGCCGATGCTGGAAGCCGCGCGCAAGATCGCGGCCGAGCAAGGCTGGCCGGATACGGCAGTGCATTTCGAGTATTTCAAGAACACCAACAAGATCGACGACAGCTCGAGCTTCGAGATCGCTTTGGCGCGGTCCTGCGTCACGCTGCAAGTACCGGCCGGCAAGACGATCCTGCAGGTCATGCGCGAGAACGGCATCGAGGTGCCGTCATCTTGCGAGCAGGGCGCCTGCGGCACCTGCGTGGCGACGGTGATCGAAGGTGAGCCCGACCATCAGGACGTCTATCTCAACGACGCCGAGAGGAAGGCAGGGACCAAGATCATGACCTGTGTGTCGCGAGCGAAGTCCGCGCGCCTCGTGCTGGACATCTAGGGGGGCCGATGATCACGCTTTACGACTACGAACTTTCTGGCAATTGCTACAAATTGCGCCTGCTGATGAGTTTCCTCGGCATTGAGTACAGAACCGTGCCGGTGGACTTCTATCCGGGCCGCGAACACAAGTCGGAATGGTTCCTGAAGCTCAATCCGCTCGGGCAACTGCCGGTCATCGAGGATGGTGGACTGATCCTGCGCGACGCCCAGGCAATCCTGGTCTATCTCGCATCGAAATACGATCGGTCCGGCACCTGGTACCCGCGAGACAATCCGGACTTGCTTGGCGAAGTCAGCCAGTGGCTGGCTTTTGCCGACGGTATCACCGCAACGGCGTCTGCCGCCCGCCTGCATGATGCGCTGTTCTACGATTTCGACATCGATGCCGCGCGCGCCGGAGCGCATCGGCTATTCCGCATCCTCGACGAGCATTTATGGTTCAGCGAGCAGCAAGGCCGCAACTGGATCTGCCCGGCCGGTCATCCGACCATCGCCGATATTGCCTGCTTCCCCTACATCATCCTGTCGGAGGAGGGGGGCATCCCGCGCCAGGATTATCCGGCGATCCGTCGCTGGTGCGATCGCGTCAAGCGCATCAAGGGATTTACCGTTATGTCGGGCGTGTTCCCGGCAGGACCTGCCAGGGCCGCAGCATAATCATTTTCAGAAGAGTCCGGGCACGGCCTGGCAAATGAAGTTTGGGGAGATGGAAGAATGAAAACCCGCGCCGCTGTCGCCGTCGCCGCCGGAAAGCCGCTGGAGATCATGGAGGTCGACCTCGACGGTCCTCAGCCCGGCGAGGTGCTGGTCGAGATCAAGGCGACCGGCATCTGCCACACCGACGAGTTCACCCTGTCGGGCGCCGATCCCGAAGGCATCTTCCCGGCCATTCTCGGCCATGAGGGCGCCGGTGTCGTGGTCGATGTCGGCAAGGGTGTCACCTCGGTCAGGAAGGGCGACCACGTCATCCCGCTCTATACGCCCGAATGCCGGCAGTGCCCGTCCTGCCTGTCCAGGAAAACCAACCTCTGCACCGCCATCCGCGCCACCCAGGGGCAAGGCCTGATGCCGGACGGCTCGTCGCGCTTTTCCATCGGCAAGGACAAGATCTTCCACTATATGGGCTGCTCGACCTTTTCCAACTTCACCGTGCTGCCCGAGATCGCGGTGGCCAAGGTCAACCCCGACGCCCCCTTCGACAAGATCTGCTATATCGGCTGCGGGGTGACCACCGGTATCGGCGCCGTCATCAACACGGCCAAGGTCGAGCAAGGCGCCACCGCCGTCGTTTTCGGCCTCGGCGGCATCGGCCTCAACGTCATCCAGGGCCTGAAGCTTGCCGGCGCCGACATGATCATCGGCGTCGACCTGAACAACGACAAGAAGGAATGGGGCGAGCGCTTCGGCATGACGCATTTCGTCAATCCGAAGGAGATCGACGGCGACATCGTGCCTTACCTCGTCAACATGACCAAGCGCGGTGCCGACCAGATCGGCGGCGCCGACTACACCTTCGACTGCACCGGCAACACCAAAGTGATGCGCCAGGCGCTGGAAGCCTCGCACCGCGGCTGGGGCAAGTCGGTCGTCATCGGCGTCGCCGGCGCCGGCCAGGAGATCTCGACGCGGCCGTTCCAGCTGGTCACCGGCCGCAGCTGGATGGGCACCGCCTTCGGCGGCGCGCGCGGCCGCACCGACGTGCCCAAAATCGTCGACTGGTACATGGACGGCAAGATCCAGATCGACCCGATGATCACCCACACGCTGAAGCTCGAGGACATCAACAAGGGGTTCGATCTCATGCATGAGGGCAAGTCGATCCGAAGCGTCGTCGTTTACTGAAGACAGCCACACGCCGCCAGCCAAGACCGGGCTCGATCCTACGACTGCCTCCGGGCCCGATGGACGGCCGGCAAGTCCGGCGCCTGCGGGCATAGTCACGGAAACGCCAAGGCTTTTCGCGGCCTCCAGCCTCCCGGCCAGGTCAGCGTGTTCCCAAAGCCCGGCGTCAACCGGCGGCGTCATCGAGGTGCACCCCGATTACGCCGCCGGCGCTGTTTGCGCCCTCCAGGCTAGTGCCCTTGAGGCTTCGGCTTGGGAGATCGGAGCAAAAGCGCCAGCGGAACAAGCAAGGCCGTCGCCACAGCGCAATAACGGAAGACGTCGACATAGGCGAGCAGTGACGCCTGGCGGGCGATGAGCTGGCCGATCCAGCCGATGGCTTGCTGCTTGGCTTCGACCAAGGGCGAGCCCTGGGCGACGAAATGGTCGGTCACCTGGCGAAGAACCTGTTGATACGTCGCGGACGATTGTGCCGTGTGGGCGATCAGATCGGATTGATGCAATTGCGCGTTTTGAGCGATTACGGTGTTGGACAACGACACGCCGACGCTGCCGCCGATGTTGCGGGCGACGTTGATCAGGGCCGAGGCCTGGTTGGTCTGCTGCGGCCGCAGGCCGACATAGGACGCGGTCGAGATCGGAATGAAGAGGAAGGGCAATCCGATCATCAGGAAGACGCGGGCGAAGGCGAAGAAACGGAAGCTGGCGTCCGGCGTCAGCGACGTCATATGCCATAGCGCGACCGCCACCACCGACATGCCGAACATGATCAGGTATTTGGGCTGGACGATACCAGCGGCAAACCCCGAAACCGGCATCAGCACCAGCATGGCGATGCCGCCCGGCATCATCGACAAGCCCGACAGCGTCGCCGTGTAGTCGAAGGCGGTCTGCTGCAGCTGCGGCATCAACTGCGTGGTGGAGAACAGGACGGCGCCGACCGCCATCATCACCAGGAACGATGTGCCAAACTGGCGGCTGAAGAGCAGCCGTATGTCTACGATCGGGTCGTCGCGGCTCAGTTCCCATGGGATGAGCAGCAGGAACGAGATCGCCGAGATCACGGCGAAAATGGTGATGAAGGTCGATGCGAACCAGTCGTTGCGCTGCCCCTCGTCAAGGAAGATTTCCAGGCAGCCAAGCGCCAGGGCGACCAGCAGGAAGCCGACCCAGTCGATCTTCAGGCCGCCGCGCAGCCTCTCCTGGCGTTCGTCCTCGAGTACCTTAGGCTCAACCAGCAACCACTGGACCAGCGCCACCGACAGGATGCCGAAGGGCACGTTGATGAAGAAAATCCAGTGCCAGGAGAAATGGTCGGTCAACCAACCGCCAAGGGTCGGTCCGACCGTCGGCGCGACGATGACGGCGATACCGTAGAGGGCGAATGCCTGCGAGCGCTTTTCCGGTGGAAAGGTGTCGGCCAGGATGGATTGTTCGCTTGGCGCCATGCCCCCGCCGCCGAGGCCTTGCAGGATCCTGAACAGGATCAGCATTTGGAGATTCGGGGCCAGTCCGCACAGCAGCGATGCGAGCGTGAAGGTCGCGACGCAAAACATGTAGTAGCGCTTGCGGCCGACAACGCTGGCCAGCCAGCCGCTGACCGGAATGATGACGGAATTGGCGACAAGGTAGGTCGTGATGATCCAGGTGCTTTCATCCACGCCGGCCGCCAGGCTGCCGGCGATGTTGCGCAGCGCCACATTGGCGATGGAGGTGTCGAGCACCAGCATGAAGGTGGCGATGGAGACCACGATGGCGATGAGCCAGGGATTGCGGCCGCCGGCGGCGGAACGGCTCTCGTCTTGCCTGCGCGTCGCTTCGCCGGTCATCGCACCTTGACCGTCGGCACCACCGAAAGGCCGGGGCCCAGGAGCACGTCAGGCGCATTGTCGAAGACGATCTTGACCGGCACACGCTGCACGACCTTGACGAAGTTGCCGGTGGCGTTTTCCGCTGGCAACAGGCTGAAGGCGGTGCCGCTGCCGGCCTGGATGCTGTCGACATGGCCATGGAACGTCTTGTCGGGATAGGCGTCGATGTCGATGTCAACCGGCTGTCCGGCCCGCATAAGGTCGAGTTGGGTCTCCTTGAAGTTCGCCTTCACCCAGACCTCGTTGGGAACGAACATCATCAGCACCTGGCCCGGCTGGGTATAGGTGCCGATGGCGGCCGAAATGTTTGTTGCCCGTCCGGCGACAGGCGCGGTTATGGTGGTGCGTGCCAACGCCGTACGGGCCTGGTTCTGGGTGGCTTCTGCCTGCCGGAGCTTGGCTTCGCTGGTTTTGGTCTGCGCCTGCAGCACGGAAACCTGGCTCTTCGCCGCGGCCACGTCGGCCACCGTGCTGTCGAGCGTTGCCTGGTCCTGCCGCAGCGTCGATGCCGCCTGCTGTGCCTGCTGTTGCGTCGCTGTCCCCTTGGCCAGCAATTCGCGATTGCGCTGGTCCTCCGCCTTGGCGAAGTCGACGGCCGCCTGCGCCTGGGCAACCTGCTTCTGCGTCGCGTCGATCTTGGCGTTTTGCGCCTCGATCTGGGCCGCGACATTGGCGATGTCGGCTTGCGCGGCGGCCACGCCGGCGTCGGCCTGGTCGAGCGATGCGCGGTAGTCGCTGTCGTCGATGCGCAACAGGACATCACCCTTGCGCACCGGCTGATTGTCGGTGACGGCCACATCGGTGATGCGCCCGGCGATTTCGGCGCTGACGGTGACCGTGCGGGCATCTATGAAAGCATCATCCGTGGATTCGTACTGGCGGGCATTGAGCCACCAGACAATGCCTGCCGCTACGATCAGCAGCAGCACGAGGAAAATGGCGGCCGTCGCATAGGGATGGCGCCTGGGAAAGCCGCGCAGACTGGTGTCCTGCGGCGGAGCATCCGGCTTTGCCGTGCCGTCATCGCGAGGTCCTTTCTCGCGTACTTGGTCTGGCGCGGTTCGCGTCTCATCAACGCGCTCAGCTTTTCGTTCAGCTCTTTCGATTTTTGTGTCCAAGGGAACAGCCTTCGGGCTACCGATGCCTTCGTCGACGCCAGAGGCGGACGCAAATCAACGATGCGTCCCGGCAAAAGGTTCCTGTTCGAAGGGCGTCCTGCGCTCAGCGCCTAACCGATCGCAAAGCGCAGAATGATTGCCAGCACCACGATGCCGACCAGCCCGGCGATGAAGATGATCCGACATGCGCGCGTCTTCAGGATGATTTCGCCTTGCGGGCGTCTTGCGCGGAAAAGATCGGTCCTTCGTTCTCTCGGCGGGTTTCTTGGTCGTTCATACTCGCCTCCTGCTCGGCACAGAACCGCCGCAGAGGGAAGGAGGGAGGTTCCCGCCGGAGTAGGGCTGCCAGAGAGGAATTCAATCACAGAGACGTGAGGCGGGGAACCTTGTGACATCTCGCTGGTTCGGGCCGCTCAAGCCAGCCGCCCAGCCGGGAGCCAGCCATGCCCAAGGTCATATCAACCGGCACTTTCACTGTTTCGAAAGTCAGCCGGCGCAGCTTCATGAGCGGGTCCGTTCTTGCAGCGGCGACAATGCCGATCATTGCCCAGTCGGCGAAAGCCGAGGAGCCGCCATCCGACGGTCAGGACAACGCGCGCGCGCTTGCGGCGGTTTCGCTGCGCGTCAACAGGCAGTCCTATAACTTTGCCCTCGACAATCGCACCAGTCTGCTGGATGCGCTGCGCGACCATGCCGGACTTGCTGGTACCAAGAAAGGTTGTGACCACGGTCAATGCGGTGCCTGCACCGTTCTTGTCGACGGCAGGCGGGTGCTCTCATGCCTAAGCTTCGCGGTCATGAACGAAGGCCGCGACATTACCACCATCGAGGGGCTTGCCGCCGCCGACGGCAGTCTGCATCCGATGCAACAGGCCTTCATCGACAATGATGCTTTCCAATGCGGCTATTGCACGCCGGGCCAGATCATGTCCGCCATCGGCTGCGTCAACGAAGGCCATGCGGGATCGGAAGATGATATCCGCGAATATATGAGCGGCAATCTTTGCCGGTGCGCCGCCTATCCGAACATCGTCGCGGCTATTGTCCAGGCGCGGGACGAAACGAGGAGGTCCTGACATGCGGCCCTTCGTCTACGAAAGACCTACCGACGTCTCCGCCGCGGTTGCGATCGCCTCGCGTTTTGCTGACCAGCAGGATCAGCCGACGAAAGCCGACGTTCAGTTCATCGCCGGCGCCACCAACCTTGCGGACTACATGAAACTCGGCGTTGCCACGCCCAAGCGGCTGCTCGATCTGAACGCCCTGAGAGAACCGACCTTGCGACAGATCAAGATCGGTGACGGCATCATCCGTTTCGGGGCATTGGTTCGAATGGGTGAGGCAGCCGACAACGACGATGTCAGACGAATCTGCCCTCTGCTCTCCGAAAGCCTGAAACTCGCCGCCAGCGGTCAGATCCGCAATATGGCCAGCCTTGCGGGCAACGTCTTGCAACGAACGCGATGCGAGTATTTCCGCGAGACCTCTTGGCCCTGCAACAAACGCGATCCAGGTTCCGGCTGTGCGGCAATGGAAGGGTTCAACCGCCAGCATGCCGTGCTCGGCACAAGCGACAACTGCATCGCCACCTATCACGGCGATTTCGCCCAGGCGTTGATTGCGCTCGATGCCACCGTCGAGATCGAGGGAAAGCGCGGCGCGCGCAGAATGGAGTTCGCCAAGCTTCATCGTCTTCCCGGTGATACGCCCGACATTGAAACCAATCTTGCGCCGGACGATGTCATCGTCGCCATCGAGGTGCCTTTCGCGGCATGGTCACGCCGCTCGCATTATCTGAAGATACGCGACCGCGAGTCCTATGCATTCGCGTTGGCTTCGGCGGCCGTCGCCCTCGATCTGGATGGCAACGTGATCAGGCATGCGCGAATAGCCTTGGGCGGCGTGGCGACGGTGCCGTGGCGGGCAAAAGCCGCGGAAGAGGCGCTGCAGGGCAAAACGCTCGATCAGGAGGTGGCCGAGACGGCCGCCGACGCCGCTTTCGTGGAAGCGAAGCCGAGGCGATACAACGCCTTCAAGATACCACTTGGCAAACGCACTTTGGTGCGGGCGCTGCTCGAAACACGCGATATGAAGGTCTGACCATGAACCAAGCCGCTCCCGCGCCGAAGGAGAATATGGGCCAGCCGGCTCCCCGTATCGACGCCCGTCTGAAGGTGACCGGCCAGGCCGGCTATTCCGCCGACCTTGCCGCAGGGAATGTCGCCTATGCCGCGCTTGCAACCAGCACGATTGCCAAAGGCGCGATCCAGGCTCTTCACCTTGACAGGGCGCGAGCCGTCCCGGGCGTGCTCGACATCGTCAGCATCGGCGACATGGATCAGATCGAAAAGCCGAAATTCGGCAATACCGGCGCTAGTTCGATCGGTCCGTTGCACGACAAGACCGTTTTCCATGATGGCCAGATCATTGCCCTGACGATCGCCGAGAGTTTCGAGGCAGCCGAAGAGGCCGCGATGCTGATTGAGACCGACTACGCGCGGGAAAGCCCGAGCGCAAGCTTCGATTCCCAGGGAACCATGATCGAACCGGCCGCCGGCAAGAGCCCGATGTACAAGGAGGACGCCAAGGTCGGTGACTTCGATTCCGCCTATGCCTCGGCCGAAGTGAAGGTCGATCAGAAATATTCGACACCCACCCAACATCACAATCCTATCGAGCTCTTTTCAACTACGGCATGGTGGCAGGGCGACCAGCTCACCGTGCATGAACCCAGCCAGAACGTCACCGGCTGGAAGATCGAGCTGGCGAGGCAGCTGAAGATCGATCCGGCCAATGTCCGCATCATCAGCCCCTATGTTGGCGGTGCATTCGGTTCCAAGGGACCGATGACGGCTCGTACGGCGATCGTGGCGGTCGCCGCTCGTCGTGTAGGCCGTCCGGTGCGCTGCGTGGTCAGCCGCATGCAGGCTTTCGGCACGCAGACCTATCGGGCAGAAACCCGTCACCGCATTCGCATCGGAGCAGGCAAGGACGGTCACATCACCGCATTCGCGCATGAGGGCTGGGAGGTCACGTCCCGGCCCGATCCCTACGTTGTCGGCGGAGCCTCCGCCACTGCCCGCATGTACAACTATGGCTCGGTGCTGACGCATGTCTCGCTGGTCCATGCCGACCGGAACACGCCGGGTTATATGCGATCGCCGCCCGAGACGCCCTATGTCTATGCGCTGGAAAATGCCATGGACGAAATGGCGGTGGCGCTTGGCATGGATCCGATCGAATTCCGACGCATCAATGAGCCGCAGAAAGAGCCGATCGGGGGAAAACCCTTTTCCAGCCGGTCGCTGCTCAAATGCTACGAACAGGCCGCCGGGGCGTTCGGCTGGTCGAGGCGCGAGGCAAGGGTAGGTTCGATGCGCGACGGGGACTGGCTGGTTGGCATGGGATGCGCGACCGCCATTTACCCGACTGCTGTCGCTCCATGTGCAGCCCGCATTCGCCTGACCGCGGATGGCCAGGTCCGGGTGCAGTGCGGCTCGCACGAAATCGGCACCGGCGTGCGCACCGTGGCCGGCCAGACGGCCGCCGAACGTCTCGGCGTCGACTTGGACAAGGTCAGCGTCGAAATGGGTGACAGTGCCCTGCCGCCAGCACCGGTGTCGGGAGGCTCGATCTCCACCGCCAGTGTCTGCTCCGCGGTTCTCAAGGCGTGTGATGCGGTGCGTCAAAAACTGTTTGCGGCCACCGTGGGCGAGGGTGGTCCGCTGGCCGGTTCCGGCAATGCGAAGCTCGACATGGCAGGAGAAAAGATCGTTGCCGACGACGGCAAGTCGGCAGCTCTGTCGGACGTCTTCAAGACCATGCAGATCGGCGCGATCGAAGAATATGCGGAATTCGCGCCACGGGGTTCCTCGCCGGAGGCGCTGAAGAAACTCTATGCCGGGGAGTCGGAGTTCCACGGCGGCGACCAGGACAAGGATTCGGTGAAATATGCTTTCGGCGCGGAGTTCGTCGAGGTTCGGATCAACAGCTATACGCGGGAAGTTCGGGTACCACGAATGGTCGGCGCCTTTGCCGCTGGGCGCATCATGAACACGCGAACCGCCCGGAGCCAATTGATGGGCGGCATGATCTGGGGCATCGGTCAGGCCCTTCATGAAGCGACGGAGATCGACCAGCGCCACGCTCGTTACGTCAACCGCGACCTGCAAGACTATCTGGTCCCCGTCAACGCCGACATCAAGGAGGTAGAGGTGATCCTGGTTCCGGAAATCGATCACCAGGTCAATCCGGCTGGTGTCAAGGGACTGGGTGAGCTCGGCAATGTTGGAACCGCAGCCGCCGTGGCAAGTGCGGTCTATCATGCAACGGGAAAACGCATTCGCGACCTGCCGATCAGGATCGAGGATCTTATCGCTTGACCACGATGCCGGATTGGCATGCCTTGCCGGCTCGTATCCGTGGCAGCACGCGGATGAGCGGTTGAACCTACTCTTCCGGCGCTGTGGCTGGAGCGGTGTAACGCCGGCGCACCGCGTCGAGCACGACCTTGCGGCTCTCTTGCGGCGATAGCGTCTTATCCTTTTCAGCGGCGGCCGTTTCGCGCGCCAGGTCCTTGTCCCTGATCTGGTGGCGAAACCATTCGGAATAGTCGCCGGCGCGTAAATGATAGTCCCAGGTCTTGTCGTCGATGCCCTCCGCCATCTGGGCGAAAATCATCAGATTGTGCGCCCTCAGGTTCATCGCATTGTCGGGACCTTTGAAATAGAAGCTGCCGGCCTCGTCGAGTTGGCCTTCGGCATATTTGCGGCTGTGTCGCCTGAGCGACTGGCGCGGTTCGATCACCTTCACGGTCATTGGTTTCTTGCCCATTTGCGGGCGCCAGAACAGCACGCGGTCTCCCTTTGGCGAAGGCATTTGCCCTGGCGGTTCGGTTCTCGTCTCACGACAGAATGTCTGGATGACGCTCTTGGCTGTTGGGCCGACGCCGATCACCGCCGTCACCAGGCTTAGAACATCCGCCGAGACCGCCTCCGGATGCACGGTGATGAGGATCGTGCCCGGCAATTCCAGGGACAGCACGGCACGGGTATCGTCGCGCCGGCTGGGCAGAAGATGGTGCGCTTCGTCGATGATCAGCCAATGCGGCCTCGCGGTTCGATAACGGAAATTGCCCAGGCCCGGCAGCAGGTCGGCGAAGAAGTCGGGGCGTTCGTCGACACGCAGAGCCAGTCCGTTGACGATCACATTGGTATCAGGCTTTTCGATCAGATCGAGCACTTGCTGCTTTGTCGGCACGCTCGAACCGTCGCCCAGCCGGACCGCACCTTGAAGGCCGTCATAATCGCCTTCCGGATCGAAAATGCAGAACTGAAAACCGGCCTCGACGAACCGTTCGGTGAGGGCCGTGGCCAGCGTCGACTTGCCGATGCCGGAACTGCCCGCGATCAGGACAGTATCGGTCGGCGACAGATGGATGTCCTTGCCGCCTGCCGTTCCGAGCAAGATGCCGTCGCGGCCCTTTTTCACGATAGCGCGATCCTGCTTGATCAGTTTGCTGATAAGTTCCTCGACGCCCTTGCCGCGTGCGCCGCGCGTCACGAGATCGGCGGTGTCTTTCACCGCCGGCAGCGCGTTGTCGACGGCGACGCTGCAGCCGCAGGCTTTAAGGAAGGCGTGGTCGTTTTCGGCATCGCCAACCGCCACCACGTTTAGCGGCGACAGGCGAAGGTCCTCCAGCACGGCGGCAAGCCCGGTCGCCTTGTTGATGCCGCTCGGCAGGATCATCACCGCGCCCTTGTTGAAGATGATCTCGAGTTCCAGTCCCAGTTTCTTGATGACCTCGAGCACCGTTGCCTGGTGAGGCTCCCAGGTGGCCACGATCGAGCGCCCGACCGAAAGCGGCTTGACGCCGCCCTTTTTCAGCGCGGCGACAAAGTCGGGCGAGGGCGCCGGTGAAATGGTGCGCTCTTCTTCGCTGGCCGGCGTATAGACCAACGCCCCATTTTCGGCGACGACCTTGTCGAACAGCGCCATCTCGGGAAAGACCTGCTTGAGGTCGGGCAATTCGCGGCCGGTGACCAGGATAAGCTTTCGACCGGTCTTTTTCAGCCGCTCAAGCGCGGAGATGGTCTTTTTTGAGACAGTCCCGTTATATGCAAGAGTGCCGTCGTAATCCGTCGCCAAGGCTATGAAATACATCTCACCGACCTTTCACGGCCGCACGCCGACAGGCTGCTGGTCGACGGATCAAAGAGTACCGATGTTGCGCTGGCGTTGCTTGGCGGCCTAGCCGGCGATTTGCGATTTCATCTGGCATGGCTGTCTCCCGGTCTGGCGAACGAACAACGCCTGTCGGACAAAAAGGTTTACGTCGTCCACGCCATTCCTTTGTCGGTCGCCCCTGGCGGCGGTGCCTGGACGCGTGATTGCGCAAGGCATGGCCGCCACCAATCTACAGCGGGCGCGGCCGACAGGGCACGCCGACGGAGCATTCTAGTGCGTCGCGATCCCATTTGCCGAGGTCGGCCGCCACCTCGTACGTGCTCTGCAGAAACAACATGAGCGTGGCTTCCGGATCCCGCGCCCGGCGCACGGCATCGTAGGGCAGGAGGAATTCACCGAACTCCTTGGAAAAGAACGCCTGTGGTGGCTGGACAGCAGCCGATGCATAGCCTTCCGGCGCCGGATAGGCATAGGAATAGAAGGTTAGGTAGTCGATCGGGCCGCCACCCGGCCAAAACCCGGCACTGCACACCTCGTGCGAATATGCTTCGCGGGCCACCGTGTCCGGCAGGCCGGGCACGCCGCCCGGATGCAGCGGAGCCCGCCTGCCGGAAAAGCGCGTGACCGCGAGGTCGAAACCGCCCCAGAAGAAATGCACGGGACTGACCTTGCCCAGGTATCCCGTGCGAAATCGCGAAAAGACCGCGTGCGTCGAAAGCAGGATGCGCCAGAAGCGGTTGGCATAGTCGCGGTCGTAAGCGGCATGAACACGGTCCTGATCGAACGGGATGCCGTCGGCGATCTCGGACGGTTGGGTGAAGATCGGCGTCGTGAGGCCGAGTTCGTCCAGGGCGAGCGTTACTTCGCCATAGAACTCAGCCACGGTTTTGGGCGCGAGCATGATTTGCCGGATGTGACCCTCGCTCGTCCTCAGCCACAGCAGATGGTCTATGAAATCGAAATCGATCTGAAATGCTCGCCCACCCATGGGGATCGGCGAGGTCGTCAAGCCGCGAGCGGTCACGTAAAGCGGCACATGCCAGGAATGGTTCAGCCAAGGCTCGCGCATCAAGCGGATCTTGCCGACGATCTGGGTCCATAAGTGGAGGGTCTCGTAAGTGTCCTTCCAGGCTGCGTAAGGCAGGTCCGGCCAGCGTTCCAGATCATCGGCAGACGACAAGGTCTTCTCCCTTCGTTGAGGCTCCGGACGGGCGCGTGCGGTCTCCCGTCGGAAGATAATCCATCTGCCCGCCACGCCCGCTAGCCGCAAGCTACGATGGAGACACTATATGAGGACCGCCCGACGATTGGCCAGCCCGGCACAACGCGATCGCCACCCAGAACCATGGTGCCGCATTAGCCTCGTTGGTCGGGGAGCAATGCATGTGTTCGCATCTCTTCGGCGTGACTGGCACAGCAATGTGGCCTCAGCGATCGGTTCGATTACCGTTCGGTCACCAGCACCTGCTCGAGGTAATCGCTGAATGCACGCGCTTTCTGCGAAGGGCGCCGCCCTGCCGGGAAGACCACATATGCGGTTGTAGGCTCGAGCCGATAATCGGCCAGGACTTCCACCAATCTCGCGGAGGCGAGTTCTTCGGCGCACATCCATGCCGAGGCGATCGCGATGCCGAGACCAGCGCTCGCTGAGGCAACTGCGCCTGTCGCCGAACGGGTCCGCACCCGCGGATCGACCGGGTGGACCTCGATCACCCCATCGCGATGGGCCGTCCAATTCTGCTCGCCGCCGTCGCCCGGGCCGCCGACGAGATGATGCTGAGCAAGGTCGGCAAGGGTCCTCGGCGTGCCACGGCGCGCAAGGTAGTCGGGCGAAGCGACGAAGAGGCGACGGGCGGTGGCAATCTTGCGCGCCACGAAGCTGGAATCCGGCTGATTGCCGAGACGAAGCGCCATGTCGGCGCCCTCGGCAACGAGGTTCTCGTAGCGATCGGACATCATGAGATCGATCTTGAGCTGGGGATGCCGATCGAGGAAACCAGGCAAGAGCGGCACGATCTGCCTGGCGCCGAAGGTCGCCGGCAGCGCCACACGCAGAACGCCGGACAGCCTGTCCGCGCCGCGCGCGGCGTTTTCCGCTTCCTCGACGCCCGCAAGCGCCTCGCGCGCCCTGGAAAGCAGCGCTTCGCCTGCATCGGTGAGAGAGAGCTGGCGCGTAGTCCGCGTCAGCAGCTTGACGCCGAGCCGCTCCTCGAGCGCCGCCACCGTGCGCGAGACGGAAGGCTGTGACAACGCGAACTCGCGGGCCACTTTGGAAAAGCTTCCGGTCTCGACCGTGCGGACGAAAATCGCAAGTTGCTGAAGCCGATCATTCATACTGGACACGTATATATCATATGATGTGAGCGGCGCTACTCGCTGCCTGATGCATGATTTATCTCCTGACCAACACGCCGATTGGCGGCGGTTTACGGAAGGAGAAAGATCATGGATGAGTTGAAAGGCAAGGTAGCGATCGTGACCGGGGCCTCGAAAGGGATCGGCGCGGCAATCGCGCGGCAATTCGCAAAGGCGGGCGCCGCGGTGGTGGTCAACTACGGCTCGAGCAAGGAAGACGCGGACAGGGTGGTTGGCGACATCCTGCGCGACGACGGCAAGGCCGTTGCGATCCAGGCCGATGTCAGCAAGGGCGCCGACGTGAAGCGGCTCTTCGCCGAGACGAAGGCCACCTTCGGCACACCCAGCATCCTCGTCAACAATGCCGGCGTATACCGTTTCGGGCCGCTGGAGGAGGTGACGGAAGCGGAATTTCATCGCCAATTCGATACCAACGTGCTGAGCACGATCCTGACGACGCAGGAAGCGGCAAGGGCTTTTGACGGCCATGGCGGCAGCGTGATCAATCTCAGTACGATTTCGAGTGCCAACCCAGTACCGAATTCGGTCGTCTATTCGGCCTCCAAGAGTGCGGTGGACACCATCACCAAGGCGCTCGCCAACGAACTCGCCGGCCGCAAGATCCGCGTCAACGCGATCGCCCCGGGCATGACGGAAACCGAAGGCCTGGCGGTCGCGGGCATTGAGGGCGAGACCGCCAGGACCATCGGCGCGACATTGCCGATGGGACGGCTCGGACAGCCGGACGACATCGCACGCGTGGCCGTGTTCCTCGCCTCCGACCAGTCCGCCTGGCTGACGGGCGAACGCATCACCGCCTCCGGCGGGCAGCGCTGACCGCCGGCTCTGATTATCAACCTCGAAAATCCGGCGGCAGGCGAACGGACTCGTCCGCTTGCCGTCGGATGTGTCATTATCCTTTGCGGAGTGCAGCGGAGAAAGCTCATGCCCCAGCCAGAACATTATGATTTCCTGATCCTCGGCAGCGGCCAGGGTGGCAAGGCGCTTGCCTGGCATCTGGGCCGATCCGGCCAGCGCGTCGCGGTCGTCGAGCGCCGCTGGGTCGGCGGCTCGTGTCCCGCCGTCGCCTGCCTGCCCAGCAAGAACGAGGTGTGGAGCGCGCGGGTCGCGCATCTCGTGCGCAACGCCACCCAGTTCGGCACGTCGACCGGTCCCGTCTCGACCGACATGGCCAAGGTCCGCCGGCGCAAGCAGGAGATGGTCGAGCGCGAGATCGCCTTTCATCTCGATGCCTACAAGACCAGCGGCGCGGAGCTGATCATGGGCAGCGGGCGCTTCGTCGGCCCGAAGACGATCGAAGTTGCGCTGAACGAAGGCGGCATGCGCCTGCTCACTGGCGACAAGGTCGTCATCAATGTCGGTACGCATGCGGCGATCCCCAGCATTCCCGGAATTGAGGAAGCCCAGCCGCTCACCCATATCGATGCCCTTGAGCTGGACGCCTTGCCGCCGCATCTCATCGTGCTCGGCGGCGGTTATGTCGGGCTGGAAATGGCGCAGGCCTATCGACGCTTCGGCAGCCGGGTGACGGTAATCGAAGCCGGACCTCAGCTTGTCGGTCGGGAGGACCGCGACATCGCCGAGGAGATGCAACGGCTTCTCGAGGGCGAGGGCATCGAGTTCCATGTTGGCGCCGAACCTCTTGCGGTGCGCGGTCGCTCCGGCGAAGAGGTCAGCGTGACGGTGCGCACCGCTTCGGGCGAGCGGACAATCGAGGGTAGCCACCTGCTCGTTGCCGCCGGTCGCATCCCGAACACCACCGGCATAGGCCTCGACGAGGCCGGCGTCACGCTGGACGCCCGTGGCTTTATCCGTGTCAACGAACGGCTGGAGACGGCCGCACCCGATGTCTGGGCGCTCGGCGAATGCGCCGGCAGTCCGCAGTTCACGCATATATCGGTCGACGACTTCCGTATCATCAGGGATAATCTGGCCGGCGGACACCGCAGCACGCGCGACCGGCTGGTGCCCTACACCATGTTTACCGATCCGCCGCTCGCCCGCATCGGCCTGAGCGAGGGCGAGGCGCAACGCCAGGGCGTCATCGTGCGCGTCGCTAGGCTGCCGATGAGCGCTGTGCTGCGCACCGAGGCGACGGACGAAACGCAGGGGTTCATGAAGGTGGTCGTTGGCGGCGACGATGACCGCATTCTCGGTTTCACGATGATCGGCTCCGAGGCCGGCGAGGTTCTGGCGACGGTGCAGACGGCGATGCTGGCGAACCTGCCCTATCCGAAGCTGCGCGACGCCGCCATCACGCACCTGACGATCGCCGAGGGACTTGGGCCGCTGCTGGCCAATGTGCCGCCGAGGTCCGGGCAACATGTCGAATGAGGACGCCGCGCCATAGTCGAGATCCGCCTTCGTGCAATTCTCGATGCGGCGCTGCCTCCCCTCGGCCCTGGCATTGCCCATCCGAAGTCCACCACGTCAATGCTGGCCCGCCCCGGCTGGAGCCGAGGCAGGCCTCTTCGCCCTGTGGAGATCGTTTCCAGGGGCGCTATTTGTTGGCGTCGCCGAGCACCCTGACCTTGTCGCAGGATGAAGCGTAGGGCTTGCCCGTCGCCGCATCGTTGCATTTCTCCATCAGGAAGTCCTGATCGCTCTTGGACATGCCTCGGCGCTCCTCGTCAGCGGCCCGCACGGTGTTCCGTAAGGATAATGCCGATGGCAGGCCCTTTGGTCCTGGTGCCTCGCGCGACAGGCTGGAACAGGAGAGAGCGTGCGTTCTCATCCTGCCGGACGACGGCGAACGGTTGATCATCAAGCCGTGATGCTCTGGAAGCTCCTGACAAATCGCTCCATCACATCGTCCACGTCTGCCATCGACAGGCAAAGCGGCGGGCACATCCTGATGACGCTTCTATAAGGTCCGGATCGGCTCGCCACGAGGCCGTTGCGCCGGCTTTCTTCGAAGATCGCGAGTGTGGCCTCGGGTGCGGGTTCCTTCGTCCTCTGATCCTTCACCAGCTCGATGGCAAGCATGAGACCTTCCCCCCTGATGTCGCCGATCAGGCGAGAATGGTTCTTGAGGTCCTGCAGCCTTGTCTTCAGTGCGGCGCCGACCGTTCGCGCATTCTCTTGCAAGCGCTCTTCGCGGATCACCTTGAGAACCGCGCGCCCGGCGGCACAGGCGACGGGATTGGCGCCGTAAGTATGGAAAAGAAACTTGTCCGCCATGGATTCGGCGACGTCTCGTTTGGCGATGACGGCGCCAAGCGGGATGCCATTGCCGACGCCTTTGGCGACAACGACGATATCGGGAACGACGCCGTGCGATTCGAATGCCCAGAAGGCATCGCCAGTGCGTGCGACGCCCGATTGCACCTCGTCAATGATGCAAAGGCCACCGGCCGCGCGCACGCGCTCGAATGCGCCGGAAATATAGCCGTGGGGCATCGGCACGATGCCGCCATAGCCTTGTACCGGCTCGATGATCATGCCAGCCAACCTGCCGCTGGTCGAACTGGCTATGGCCCGCTCGACCTCGTTCAAATAGGGTTCGACGCCCTCGCCGTGGATACCACGATACTGGTTGGGCTCGGCCACGAAGGTCACCCCGCCGAGCTGTGGGACGGGATGGCGAAATCCCGATATTCCCGTCAGCGATTGGGCCCCGAAGGTGGCGCCATGATAGCTCGAGGCAAGTGCGAGCATATCGATGTTGCCGGTGTGGCTGCGGGCCATCAGCAAGGCAAGGTCGATCGCCTCGGCGCCGCTGTTGGTGAAATGCACCACCCAATCATGGCCTGCTGGCATCGTGGCCACCAGTTCCTCCGCATATTGCGCGGGAACCGGATGATAGAACATCGTCGTGCAATGTGTGAGTTCGGCGAGCTGCTCGGTGGTGGCCTTCACGACCTGCGGGTGCGCGTGGCCGACGGAAATGCAAAGGTTCATGCCGAGCAGGTCGATGTATTTCCGGTCCTTGTCATCCCAGACATACTGGCCCTTGCCGCGCTTGATGATCAGCGGGTCCTTATAAGGAACGAACTTGCGCTGCGATGCCGCATAGAAGCGGTTTCGCCGGTCGACGATCGCCTCGCTCGACCAGTCGATCTCCAGATTCGAATGAGCGTGAGGAGCATTCATGCCCGTCTCCTGTGTTGGGAACCCGACAGGGATTGAGCACTGAATGAGGGATGTGTGAACCGCCAAAGATATCCATCAGTTTAAATTATGGGGCCGATTAGTCGTGCAATGCGGGGCGGTCGACCACATAGCAATCGGGAGGAAGGCCAGGCAGGCGCGTACGGATCGCATTCGTCAGCACCTCGGCGGTGCGCGTGGCGAAGGCTTCCGGCAGGTTGCCCAGTTCGCGTTCCCGCGCCACCAGCAGGATGTTGCGCGACAGCCCGGTGAACGGCAAAGCGTGCACATCAATCTCCATGCCTTCCGCCAGCCCATCGATGAGCAAGGTCGGTGTCAGGATCGCAAAGCCCATCCCGGCGGCGACAGGCGCCATGACCACGCTCGAACGGTCGCCTTCCATGGTGCGCGGGATTTCGATGCGCAGCCGGCTCAGATGCTGGTCGACCCGCAGGCCGACCGGCGTTTCCCTGGAAAACCGCACGAAGGCCAGCTTCTTGGAGAGCTTGACGATGTCGCCGACATCGCCGGCGAAGCCCTTCGGCGTTACCAGCAGAAACTTCTCCGTCATGATTGGATAACGCGTTAGCCCCTCGATCTCGAAAAGCTCGCCAGAGGTGACGGCAAGGTCGGCGCGTCGGGCCCGCAACAGCGCGACATGATCGGTCGCCAGGCCGGCGAAGAGACTGAGTTCGGGAATGCCGAAAGTGTTTCGAGCCAGCACGGAAAGTGCCGGCGCCAACGTCGTCGCGATCGAGGCCAGAAGCGCGACACGCAGCAGCGGCAGCGGCGCGGCATTGACCCGCCGCGCGTCGGTGCGCAGCCCCTCCACCTCGGCCAGGATGGCAATGGCGCGGCGATGCAATGCGATGCCTGCCTTGGTCAGTTCGATCGGGCGCAGATTGCGGTCGATCAGGCTGACGCCAAGCGCGGTCTCGAGGTTCTTCAGGTGCTGCGAAGCGGCCGACTGCGTCATGCCCAGCATTTGTGCCGCCTGGGTGACATGCCTTGTTTCCACGACGGCCGCAAACACCTCGATGGATCGAAACAGATTGAAATCGAAACCGCCGCTCTTCACCCGCCAACTCCAGTCCACAATGTCTTCATAAGTTTTCCTAATGTTGCAAAAATTCGATTGAGTGCAAGAGGCTTGCCGGGAAAAGATCGCGCCGTTCGATCCCAACAAAGGTATTTGCCCGGTGAATGACAGCGCACGCATCGTGATCATTGGCGGCGGCGTCATTGGCCTCGGCATAGCCTATCATCTCGCCGAACTCGGGGTGACCGACGTCGTTCTGCTGGAGCGTCACCAACTGACCAGCGGCACATCCTGGCATGCCGCCGGCATCGTCGGTCCGCTGCGCGCCAGCCTCAATCTGACAAGGCTTGCGCAATATGCGACCGAACTGTTTCCACGCCTGGAGGAGCGGACCGGCCAGGCCTCCGGCTATCGGCGGACCGGCGGCCTGTGGCTGGCGCGCAGGCCGGAGCGACTGGACGAGCTGAAGCGTATCGCGCATATCGGCGATGTCTGTGGCCTGACGGTCGAGATGATCGACAGCGCTGGCGTTGCCGGCCGCGTGCGGGGCATCGTCCCGGACGGCATCGAGGGCGCCCTGTGGGTCGAGGAGGATGGGCAGGCCAATCCGGTCGACATCTGCGCGGCCTATGCCAAGGGCGCACGCGCCGCAGGCGTCCGCATCCTGGAAGGGGCCGTCTGCACTGGCTTCGTGACGAAGAACGGCAGGGTCGCCGGCGTCAAGCTGGCGTCCGGCGCCACCATCGACTGCGCGACGGTGGTGAACTGCGCCGGCGCCTGGGCGCGCGACATCGGCGCTCTTGCCGGTGTCCCGGTGCCGCTGCAGGCCGTCGAGCACATGTATGTGGTGACGGAGCCGATTGCGGGCCTGCAGGATCCGTTTCCTATCGTGCGCGATCTCGACGAGGGTATCTACATCAAGGGCGATTCCGGCAAGCTGGTTCTGGGTGGGTTCGAACCGAACGCCAAGATCTTCGACGTTCGCGGACCGGCTGGCGATAGGCCATTCCTCGAACTGCCGGAGGACTGGGAGCAGTTCGAGCCGTTCATGTCGGCCGGACTTAAACTTCTGCCGGCGCTGTCGCAAGCCGGCATCAGGCACTTCATGAACGGTCCCGAGAGCTTCACGCCTGATACGCGGCCGTTGATGGGGGAGTCGCCCTACCTGCGCGGCTTCCATGTCGCTGCCGGCTTCAATTCCACCGGCATGATGTCTTCGGCCGGCGCCGGCAAGGCGATGGCCGAATGGATCGTCGACGGCGAGCCAGGGCTTGACCTGTGGGCGCTCGACATTGCCCGCTTCGACCGGTCCGCCGCGTCAAGGTCCTTTGTCGGCGCCAGGATGGAGGAGGCGGTCGCCGATCTGTTCCGTATGCACTGGCCCTACAAGCAGGCGAGTGCGGGGCGCGACGTCAGGTGTTCTGCCTTTCACCAGACTTTCGCGGCTGCCGGCGCTGTTTTCGGTGCGCCGACAGGGTGGGAGCGGCCGCTCTGGTTCGGCCGGGACGAGGCTGCGCGAGCGGTCCGCTATTCGGTCGGCGCGCAGCCATGGTGGGGTGCTGCGAAAGCGGAAGCCGGCCGCATGGCCCAGGGCGTCGGCCTGTTCGAGCTCTCCCCTTTCACCAAGCTCGATATCGTTGGCCGCGACGCAGCGACGTTGGTGCAGAGGCTTTGCGCCAATGACGTCGATGTCGCCGAAGGCCGGGCCGTCTATACGCAGATGCTCAATGCTCGGGGCGGCATCGAGGCCGACGTGACCGTGACCCGCGACGGCGACCACGCGTTCCGCGTGATCTCCGGTGCGGCGACAAGGCAGAAGGATCTTGCCTGGATCAGGCGCCACGCGCAGGATCTTGGCCTCGACGTCTCGGTCTTCGACGCGACGTCTTCGGAAGCCGTGCTCGGCGTCATGGGGCCGCGATCCCGCGACCTGCTTCAAAGCTTGACCGACGCCGATCTTTCCGACGCCGCTTTCCTGTTCTCGACCTCGCGCCGCATCGACATCGGCATGGTCAGTGTCCGGGCCACCCGCGTCAGCTTCGTCGGCGAACTCGGCTTCGAGCTCTATGTGCCGGTCGAATGCGCGCAAAGCCTGCTCGCCACGATAGCCGCGGCGGGCAGCGCCCACGGCCTCGTCTTCTGCGGCCATTATGCGCTGGATGGCTGCCGCCTGGAAAAGGGATATCGCCATTGGGGGCACGATATCGGGCCGAAGGACACGCCGCTGGAGGCTGGCCTGTCCTTCGCGGTCTCCTGGAAGAAGAATGATTTCATCGGCCGCGACGTGCTGCTGGCGCAGAAATCCGAGGGCGTCCGGCGTCGGCTTGTGCATTTCGCGGTCGACGGCGCCAATCCGCTTCTGCTTCATGATGAGCCGATCTATCGAGACGGCAAACTTGCCGGCCTGACCACGTCGGGCGGTCTTGGTTCGCGAACCGGCCTGAGCCTTTGTCTTGGCTATGTCGCCTGCGAGCCGGGCGAGACGAAAGCACAGCTACAGGCTTCCAATTACGAGATCGCGGTGGCCGGCACGCGCCATACGCTGAGGGCGCTCGACAAACCGCCCTATGACCCAACTGGAGCGCGGATGCGCGGCTGCGAGGAGACAGTTTCATGAGGCAGCATGCCCGTGTCGTCATTATCGGTGGTGGAGCCATGGGCGTTTCCCTGCTCTACCACTTGGCCAAGCGCGGCTGGAGCGACGTCGTCCTCGTCGAGAAGCATGAGCTGACCGCCGGTTCCACCTGGCATGCCGCCGGCCTTTGCACGCATTTCGCCCACAATGCGACGATCATGGAGATGCGCGCGCATTCGGTGCGGCTCTATCGGGAAATCCTGACCGCCGAGACCGGGCTGCCGACAGGCTTCCATGCCAGCGGCGCGCTGCGCATCACCCGCTCCCGGGATCGCATGGACGAATTCCGCCATGTGCAGGGGCTCGGCCGGTTCGTGGGCCATGGTTTCCACATCCTGAGCCCGGAAGAACTCAAGCAGATCTATCCGCTTTGCCTGACCGACGGCATTATCGGGGCGATCTACGAGCCCAATGACGGCCATGTCGACCCGACACTGGCGACCAACGCAATGGCGGCCGGCGCGCGCTCGCGCGGCGCCGAGATCGTCCGCCACAATCCCGTTCTGGCGATCGAACGCAAGGCATCCGGCGAGTGGCTCGTCCGCACGACGCAGGGCGACATTGTCGCCGAGCATGTGGTGAATGCCGCCGGCACCTGGTGCCGCGAGATCGGCGCGATGATGGGTCTCGACCTGCCGGTCGTGCCGATGCTGCACCAGTACGTCGTGACCGACACCGTTTCCGAGATTGCCGAGCGTATCGCCGCCGGCGCCAAGGAATTGCCGATCATCCGCGATCCGGAAGAAAGCTGGTATCTACGTCAGGAACGCGACGGCTATATCGTCGGCCCTTATGAAAAGTCAGCCCAGCCCTGGGCAATCGATGGGGTGCCGCCCGAATTCGGCATGGAGTTGCTGCCGCCGGACCTGGACCGCGTCGAGCACATCATCGCGCTGGCTATGGAGCGCGTCCCGGCACTCGCCAATGCCGGCATCAAGACGGTGGTCAACGGGCCCATCACCTTCACCCCGGATGCCAACCCGCTGATCGGTCCAGCATTCGGCCTTGATAACGCCTGGTTGCTGACCGGCTCGAGCATGGGAGTGATGGAAGGCGGGGGCGCCGGCCGCTTCCTCGCCGACTGGATCGTCGATGGTACGCCACCAAGCGATGCGCTTGCCATCGATCCACGCAGGTTCGGCAACTATGCCGATCGGGATTATCGCATCGACAGGGCGGTCGAAGGGTTCGGCCTGCAGTTCGGCATCCACTATCCCTATGAAGAGCGCGAAGCCGGGCGTCCGCGCCGCACCACGCCGGCGCTCGACCTCCAGAAAAGCCAGGGTGCGGTGCTGGGCGCCGCCTATGGCTGGGAACGGCCGAACTGGTTTGCCATCGGCGGGGTCGATCGCAATCCGCCGCTGACCTTTCGCCGGCCCGGCTGGTTTGAAGCGGCGCGCGGTGAATGTCTCGCCGTGCGCGATGGTGTCGGCGCCATCGATCTGTCCGCCTTTTCCAAGTTCGAAGTTGGCGGCCCCGGGGCGAGCGCGTTCATGGCCTCGCTTGGCGCCAATCGTCCGCCAACACGCCAGGGCCGCATCGGCCTCGTTCATGTGCTGACGGCAAAGGGCGGCGTCGCGTCGGAATTCACGGTGACCCGCCTCGGTGATGACTGGTTCTACCTGACCAGCGCCGCTGTGGCGGAGCGGCATGACGAGGACCTGCTGCGCTCCCGCGCCTCGGCCTTTGCGAATGTAACAATCGACAATGTCACCGAAAGGCGCGGCGTGCTCGCCATCATGGGCCCCCGCGCCCGCGATCTGCTCGAAACGGTGAGCGAGGCCGATCTGTCCAACGCGGGATTTCCCTGGTTTTCCGCGCAGATCATCCGGGTCGCCGGCATCAAGGCGGCGGCGCTCAGAGTGTCCTATGCCGGCGAACTGGGATGGGAGCTTCACGTCCAGCTGGCGCAATTCGGCAAGCTCTACGATGCGGTCACCAGGGCTGGCCGGCGTTTCGACCTGCGCCCGTTCGGCATCCACGCCCTGAACGCGATGCGGCTGGAGAAAGGCTATCGTGCCTGGGGTGCCGACCTGACGACGGAGCGGACACCGCTGGAAGCGGGGTTGGATGCCCTGGTCAAAACCGAGGGGCGGGATTTCATCGGCCGCGAGGCCATGCTTGCACGCGTCGGCGATAGCGCCTGGACAATGGTGCTTCTCGAGATCGATGATGACACCGAAAGGCTGCCTTTCTACGCCCATGCGGTGTTGCAGGCGGGCCGGCCGGTTGGGATCGTCACCTCCGGCGCCCACGGCTTCCGCACTGGCAAGACCATTGCCCTTGCCTATCTGCGCCCTGGTGTCTCTGCCGAAGGGCTGAGCGTTTCGATCCTCGGAAAAGAACTGGCTGCGCGGGAACTCCGCGAAGCCCCCCACGATCCTGGCAATCTGCGCCCGCGTGGCGTCCATGCCGCGCAACCCGTTGCCTTCACGCTTGCCTGATGTCGGAGAAAAAGATGAACACGGACGCGACAATCACCACCGAAGCTCACGCACCGCGAACCGGGGGCAGGGCTGGAAGGCAGGGCCAGCGCATGGCGCAGCAGGCACCGCGCCGTCCCTACATCAGCCGCCGGATCGGCACCTTCAACATCCTCGACGAGGAAGGGCTGAGCCTGATCGAGGCGAATGCCGACCGGCTGCTCAAGGAGATCGGCATGGAGTTCCATGACGACCCGGAAATCCTCGACATCTTCCGTGAGGCGGGCGCCGACGTGCAGGGCACGAGGGTACGCTTCGAACCGGGCATGTGCCGCAAGATCATCCGCGCCACGGCACCTTCCCAATTCAGGCAGCATGCCCGCAACCCCGCCAACACGGTGATGATCGGCGGTGACAATACCGTGCTGTGCCCGTCCTGGGGACCGCCCTTCGTCCACGACCTCGATCGTGGTCGTCGCTATGCCACGATCGGCGATTTTCGCGACCTGGTAAAGATCCACCAGATGATCCCGCATCTGCATCATTCGGGCGGCGTGGTTTGCGAGCCTGTCGATCTGCCGGCCAACAAGCGCCACCTCGATATGCTCTACACGCATATCCGCCATTCCGACCGGCCGTTCATGGGCGCCTTCATCGGTTCGAAGCGGGCACAGGACGCCGTCGACATGGCCAAGATCGTGTTCGGCGAAGAGTTCGTCGCCAACAACGCCGTGCTCTACAACGTGTCCAACACCAATGCGCCGCTGGTGCTCGACGCCAACATGTCCGGCTCGCTGAAGGTCTATGCCCGCAACAACCAGCCGGTAGCCTGCACGCCCTGGACTCTGGCTGGCGCGATGAGCCCGTGCACGGTCGCCGGCACGCTGGCGCAGGTGCTGGCGGAAGCGCTCGCCAGTCTCAGCCTTGTGCAACTGATCAACCCGGGAGCGCCCTGCCTGATGGGAAGCTTTGCCAGCACCATCTCGATGCAGAGCGGTGCGCCGACCTTCGGCACGCCGGAAGCAGGCAAGATGGTGCTGGCGTGCGGGCAACTGGCGCGCCGTGTCGGCGTGCCGTTCCACACTGTCGGCTCACTGTCGGCATCCAAGCTTCCCGACGCCCAGGCCGAACAGGAAGCGACCTGGGGGATTCTGATGTCGATGTTTGCCGGCGCCAATGTGATCAACCACGCTACCGGCTGGCTGGAGGGCGGACTGGTCACAGGCTTCGAGAAGACGGTCATCGACGCCGATCTTTGCGGCAAGGTCGCCAGCCTGTTCGAGGGCATCGATTTATCGGCCAACGCACAGGCGATGGAGGCGATCGAAGCGGTCGGACCGGGATCGCATTTTCTCGGCAGCGCGCACACGCAGTCCAACTTCCTGTCGGCTTTCTACCGGTCCACCAGCAGCGACAACAACTCCTTCGAACAGTGGAACGAAGATGGGCGGCTGGACGCGGCCCAGCGCGCCAACCGGCAATGGAAACGGCTGCTCGATGAGTATCAGGATCCCGGCCTCGATCCAGCCGTCGACGAGGCCCTGCAAGCCTTCATTGCCGCGCGCAAGGCCAGCGAGCCGGATCAGGCGTATTTCTAGAGCATGATCCCCAAAAAGTGGGAACCGGTTTTCGGGAAAGATCATGCTCTGGCGAAGAGACAGATCAGGATGGCGAAACGTCATCCTGATCTGGTGCCATTCGGTCTGGAGCATGCGGCTGCGAGGGGGTGACCTTATGCGGCTCATCGTTTTTCCTAATGCGAGGAATTTTGGGATGGATTGGCCGCGCGTTCCGCTAACCTGATGGATAGACTGAACGAAATCAGCGCAATGGGGAACATCATGAAACGCTACCTACTCGAAACGGCATTCGGCGCTCTGTTGCTGATGCCGGTGTCTTCGGCGCTCGCCGCGGACGTGACGATGCCTGATCCGAACTACGCCACCGCGACAGCGGTCATGAACGTCATCAAGGACGCCGCCCAACAGGAGTTGGGGCTGGAGGTTTCGACGGTGACCACCACCGCCGTCCCGGTGATCTGGGAAGCGATGAGCCGCAACAAGGGCGAGGTGGATATCTGGCCGGACGTCTGGCTGCCGAACCAGCAGGGCCTCGTCGACAAATATGTGAAGGGCGCCGGCACCGTGAAGCTTGCGCAAAATGGCTACGAGGCCAAGCAGGGCTATTGCGTCACCCAGGTCACCGTCGACAAATATGGTATCAAGGATGTTTCGGATCTCGCGAACCCGGACAATGCCAAGCTTTTCGACACCAATGGTGACGGCAAGGGTGAAATCTGGATCGGCGCATCAGGCTGGCAATCGACCAACATCGAGAAGGTTCGGGCGCGCGACTACGGTTTTGCCGATTTCTTCGACCTTCAGGTAACCGATGAAGCGGTGGCGGCGGCTTCGCTCGACCGCGCCGCCAAGGCCGACAAGCCATGGGTCGGCTATTGCTACAGCCCGCACCAGAATTTCGCCCGCTATAAGCTCGCCTTCCTGACCGAGCCGAAAAACGATCCGGCGAAATTTGTCGTCGTGCAGCCCAATGACGACCCGCAATGGTTTGAAAAGTCGAAAGTCTCATCCGCCTATGCTGACACAACCGTGCACGTTGCTTATGCTGCCTCGCTTGCGCAACGCCAGCCGGACCTGACCGCGGCGCTGGAGCGCATCGCCTTCAACCCGGACGACATCAGCAAATGGGCGTATTCAATCATCGTCGACAAGAAACCGGCGGACGATGTGGCCAAGGAATGGATCAAGGCCCATCCTCAGGACGTGGCGAAGTGGTTCGGCCACTGACGGTCGCTCGGCGCACGGTTGGCTGCCTTCACCACCTGTTGGCCGCCAGGCGGGATCGATAGACGTGGACGCCGCCGCCGGTCCCGCCGCCATTGTCATGAACGACGTCTGGAAAGTCTTCGGCGCCCGGGCGCCGGAGGCGATGACGGCCATCCTGCGCGAGCACCTCGACAAGGACGAGGTGGTCAAGCGCTTCGGCTGCGTGGTCGGCGTGGCCGACGTCAGCGTCTCGGTCGCGCCGGGGGAGATCTTCTGCGTCATGGGGCTTTCGGGCAGCGGGAAATCGACGCTGATCCGCCATATCAACCGTCTTCTCGAACCGTCGGCCGGCAAGATTTTCGTCGACGGCGAGGACATCATGGCCAAGACGCCGTCCGAACTCAGGGCGCTGCGGTCCCGCAAGATCGGCATGGTGTTTCAAAGCTTCGGCCTGCTTCCACACCGGACGGTTCGCGACAATGTCGCCCTGCCGCTGGAAATCCAGGCGGCAAGCAAGCAGCGTCGCTTCGACGTCGCCGAGGCGGCGCTCGCCAAGGTCAACCTGTCCGGCTGGGGCGATCGCTATTGCCATGAGCTTTCGGGCGGCATGCAGCAGCGCGTCGGGCTGGCTCGGGCGCTGGCCGCGGATTCGGCGATTCTCTTGATGGACGAGCCGTTCAGCGCGCTTGACCCGCTGATAAGGCGGCAGCTTCAAGACGAATTCCTCGCCCTGTCACGATCGATAGGCAAGACGGTCGTCTTCATCACGCATGATCTCGACGAGGCGATCCGCATCGGCGACCGCATCGCGATCATGAAGGATGGTGTCATCATCCAGATCGACACGCCCGAGGAGATCGTCACCGCGCCGAAGCACGAATACGTGGCAAAGTTCGTCGCCGACATTTCGCGCCTGACGGTCATCACCGCGCGGCGCATCATGGAACCCGTCGAGAGCTTCAGGGCACGGGATCGCTCAATGCTGGATATCGATCGGTTGCGCAAGGTCGCCTCGCAGCAGCCGCTGGCCGAGCTTGTCGAACTCGCCGCCCAGGATGCCGCTCCACTGGCGGTAACCGATGGCGGCGGGATTGTCGGCATCGTCGACAGGCAAGCTCTCCTCGAGGGTTTGAGAAAGGGCGCACGACCGTGAACGCTCATGATCCGGTAGCCAAGCCGATGGTCGGGCACGACCGGTCGTCGGAAGAAGGTCTTGTCCGGGATTTCGTGGTCCAGAATTCGGCCTATTACGTCGACATGTTCGCCCGCATCAGGGACGCGCGAAATGCCGTCTGGCCGTTCAACGTCGCGGCGGCGCTGCTGGGTCCGGTGTGGGCGGCCGCCCGTGGCACAATGGTGCTGTTCTGGATCGCCTTCTTCCTCGAGATGCTGGCGGTGGTTCAGATCGGCGTTGGCGCGGCTGGTAATCTGGGCGGAGCGGAGATGGCACGGGCCGAACGGCTCACCAAGCAGGCCGAAGCACGCGCCGAGCAGGCGAAAGCCGCGACGGCGGCGGGAGCCGACAATGCCGAAGGCCTGAAATCGTCCGCAGCGGCCTTGGAGAAGGCCGCGAGCGCCGCCCGGCAGCAGGTCGAAACGGCGAGGGCGAAAGTGCCGCTGCTGATCGGAGCGGGTCTCCTCACGCTGCTTGTTGCCAAGCTCATCACCGGGTTTCTCGCCAACAGGATGCTTGAGCGGCGGTTCGCGCGATGGCGCTCGCAGCCCACGCTGCGGCACGGGCTCGATTATCCGCTCGCCACGGGAGCGCTCGTCTTCTGTCTCCTGGCCTACGGGCTTTCCGTCTATCGCTTCGCCGTCGCGGCACCGGCCGCCTGGCTCACCGTCGCGCCGTCCAATCATGACTGGCAGGCCGCCCTGTCCTCCGGACTGGATGGCTTGATGGCGGCGATATCGCATAGCGGAGAAGGCGTGTTCGGCGTGGTCACGGGGGCGATATCCCTGGTTCTCGACGGCCTGGCCTATGCGCTGACGGGAATGCCCTGGCCGGTGACGATGGCGATCATCCTCGTCCTTGCCTGGCAATTGGCGGGGCCGCGCGTCGCCATCTTCACCGCAGCCGCACTGGCCTATCTCGCCGTGCTCGGCTTCTGGGAAAAAAGCCTTGAAACAGTGGCCTTGCTGGGCACTGCCGCGGTCCTTTGCCTGGCCATCGGCATTCCGCTCGGCATCTGGTGTGGGCGCAGGCCGCGTGTCTACACGGCATTGCGGCCGGTGCTGGACTTCATGCAGACCATGCCCGCCTTCGTCTATCTCATCCCCGTGATCGCTTTGTTTGGCATCGGCAAACCCCCCGGCGTGATCGCCACCTTGATCTTCGGCACGCCGCCCGTGGTGCGTTTGACGGCGCTTGGCCTGCAAGGTGTGCCGCCGGCCGTCCGCGAAGCCGCGCAAGCCTATGGCGCCACAAGGTGGTTTCTGCTGACGCGGGTGGACCTGCCGCTTGCGATGCCCTCGATCATGGCTGGCATCAACCAGACCATATTGATGTGCCTGTCCATGGTCGTCATCGCCTCGCTGATCGGTGCCAAGGGACTCGGCGAGGACGTCTTGAACGCCCTTCAATATGCGGCGGTGGGGCAGGGGCTGCTGGCGGGTTTCGCGATTTTGCTCTGCGCCATGATCATCGATCGGATCGTGCAGGGAAGGCCCAGCCGGTAGCCTCCGGCCCCCTCGCGTTGCGGCTACTTCAGGACATGCAAGATCGCAACACCGGCGGCACTAAAAAATGCTCGCGCCGCCGGCCATGGTCCAATCCACCAGCCTTGCCGTGATCCGGGTCAATGCCTTAGACAGGCGCCCGTGAACAATCCAAAGGCGGAGAAGAACCACATGTCGGACCGGATGAAGACCATCTCCTCTGCCAGGTCGCATGGCGGCGTGCAGGGCGTCTATTCCCACGCTTCCGATGCCTGCTCCTGCGACATGATTTTTGCCGTTTTCGTGCCGCCGCAGGCCCGTGAAAAACCTTGTCCGGTCGTATGGTACCTCTCCGGCCTGACCTGCACCCATGCCAATGTAATGGACAAGGGCGAGTACAGGCGGATGGCCGCAGAGCTTGGCCTGATCGTCGTCTGTCCCGACACCAGCCCCCGCGGCGCCGATATCCCCGACGAGAAGGAGAATTGGCAGTTCGGCAGCGGCGCCAGCTTCTACGTCGATGCGACCCAAGCGCCCTACGCCAGGAACTATCGCATGTATTCCTATGTCACCGAGGAACTGCCGGCATTGATCGCGCAGGAATTTCCGGCCGACATGACGCGCCAGGCGATCTTTGGCCACTCGATGGGTGGGCATGGCTCGCTGACGATCGCGCTAAAAAATCCCGAGCGCTTCAAGAGCTGCTCGGCGTTTGCGCCGATCGTGCAGCCAAGCACCGCCGGCTGGTCGAGGCCGGCCTTCGAGAAATATCTCGGCGCGGACGAGGCGTTATGGCGGAACTGCGATGCCACCTCGCTCATCGAGGACGGTCACCGCTTCCCGGAGTTCCTCGTCGATCAAGGGAAGTCGGACGGATTTCTCAATGATGGGCTGAGACCGTGGCTCCTGGAAGCAGCCTGCGCCAAGGCCGGCATTCCCCTGACATTGCGCATGCAGGACGGCTATGATCACTCGTATTTCTTCATTTCGACGTTCATGGACGACCATCTGAAGTGGCACGCCCAAAGACTCTGATCCGGGGCCAACGTCCGTCGTCGTGCCTGGTCAGTCGGTCCGACGGTCCGCGACTGGGCGCCGCCCGTCGATCCACAGGGCAAGCAATGTGCAGCCCGCGCCCGAGAGCAAATAAGCACCGGCGGCGATGAGGCCGAAATTGCCGGCCAGCAGCAGGGCTGCGAGCGGCGCGAAGCCGGCGCCAAACATCCATGCCAGATCAGAGGTTATCGCCGAGCCGGTATAGCGATACCGCCGGGAAAAGCTCGATGCGACGACGCCGGACGATTGCCCGAAACTCAGCCCCAGGAGGATGAAACCCAGCACCATGAACAGGGCCTCGCCGATGGTACCGCCATCGAGGAGCTGCGGGGCAAAACCGCTGAATGTCGCGATCGCGATCGCCGAGCCGCCGAGCAGCGCGCGGCGTCCGACGCGGTCGGCCAGCGGCCCCGATGCGACGATGGCCGCAATGCCGAACAATGCGCCCACCGCCTCGATCACCAGGAAACGCGCCGGTCCCTCATTGGTGAACAGGAACACCCAGGAGAGCGGAAACACCGTCACCATGTGGAACAGGGCGAAACTCGCCAGGGGTGCGAAGGCGCCCACGACGACGTTGCGGCCTTCGGCCCTGATCGTGTCCCTGATCCGGGTCGGCTGCAGATCCCCGCTCTCGTACAATCTTGCGAATTCGGGTGTGACGACGATACGCAGCCTGGCGAACAGAGCCACGACATTGATGGCGAAGGCGACGAAGAAGGGATAGCGCCAGCCCCACGAGAAGAAGTCGTCGGCCGACAGATTGGCGACGAAAAAGGCGAAAAGGGAACTCGCCACGATGAGACCGATCGGCGCGCCCAGTTGCGGGATCATGGCATAGAAGCCGCGCCGGTTCCGCGGCGCGTTCAGCGCCAGCAGCGAGGGCAGCCCGTCCCATGTACCGCCAAGCGCCAGCCCCTGCCCGATGCGGGCCAGCGCCAGCAGCCAGACGGCGACAGCACCTATGTCGCCATAGCCAGGCAGAAACGCGATGGCGACGGTCGACGTGCCGAGCAGGAACAGCGCGATCGTCAGTTTCGCGCCGCGGCCATGGGCGCGATCGACCGCCATGAACAGCACGGAGCCGAATGGGCGCGCGACGAAGGCCAGCGCGAAGATGCAGAAGGAGTAGAGCGTGCCGACGAGCGGATCGTGAGCCGGAAACATAAGCTTGGGAAATACGATGACGGAGGCGATCGCATAGACGAAGAAGTCGAAGAATTCCGACGTCCTGCCCACGATCACGCCGACCGCGATATCGCCCGCGCTGACCTGGCCATGATCCGAGCCGATCAGCCCGCTGTTCGGTTCGGCACTCGAAGTCTGAGCCATTTGTCCGTCGCCACTGAGTGGAATGAGGTGTCTGGGACCTAATTCCCGGATCCTATTGTGCTGCACACTGTGCCAAAGCCACCCCGGCTGGGCATTGGACAAATTGTCCAATGTCACCGCGCGGCCGCCAGCAGTAGCCCTTTGATCGATACCGCATTGCAACGTGAGTGTTGCCGCGGTCCATCGAGGGCAGCGTTTGATGAAACGATTTGGAGCCTTGCTTCTGTTTCCCGTGGCCGGGCTGTTGAGCGGCTGCGATCTGGTCGTGCTGGCGCCCGCGGGCGACGTCGCGGCCCAGCAGCGCGACCTGCTCGTGGTCTCGACCCTGCTGATGCTGGTCATCATCGTACCGGTCATGGCTCTGACTGTCTTTTTCGCTTGGCGCTACCGGCAATCCAACGCGTCGGCGACCTACACGCCGGACTGGGATCATTCGACGAAACTGGAACTGGTGATCTGGGCCGCCCCCCTGCTCATCATCATATGCCTTGGCGCACTCACCTGGCTTGGCACGCACCTGCTCGATCCATACCGCCGGATCGACCGGATCGGGTCCGGCCAGCCGGTCACACAAAACCACAAGCCGCTCAAGGTCGAGGTCGTGGCGCTCGACTGGAAATGGCTCTTCATCTATCCGGACTACGGCATCGCCTCCGTCAACGAGCTGGCGGCGCCGGTCAACCAGCCGATCGATTTCCGCATCACCTCGTCGGCGGTGATGAATTCCTTCTATATTCCGGCACTTGCCGGACAGATCTATGCCATGCCCGGCATGGAGACGAAGCTGCACGCCGTCATCAACCAGCCGGGCACCTATAGCGGCTTCTCGGCCAACTACAGCGGCGCCGGTTTTTCGGGGATGCGTTTCGCCTTCCACGGTCTGTCCGACCAGGCTTTCGACCAATGGGTGGCGCAGACCAGGACCGCGTCGGCGGCGCTCAACCGCGACAGCTATCTCGAACTCGAAAAGCCGAGCGAGAACGAACCGGTCCGCCACTACGCTTCCGTCGATCCCGACCTTTATGGCGCCATCCTCAATTTGTGCGTCGAGCGCGGCAAGATGTGCATGAACGAGATGATGTCCATCGATGCCAAGGGTGGCCTTGGTCTCGCGGGCGTCCGCAACACGCTGCCGCTGCAATACGACAAGCTCGCCCGGCGCGGCGCGATATTCGGCAACGATCCGTCCTATGTCGCCAGCATCTGTACGGCGGAGGAGGCTGCCGCGGCGGCGCGCGCCGCCGGCGATGCCACGCCGACAAACTGGCCGGCGAAGGATCTTTCCCCACTACGCGGGGCGGGGCTGCTGCGCCCCGGGACCGAGAGCCGCCGCGCCGAAGCGGGTACGCCGCCGCTCGGCCTGTTGCGGCACGAATTGTGAGAGATAGCCGATGCCCGACTCTTTGACCAAGTTCATCTTCGGCCGTCTCACCTGGGAATCGCTGCCCCTGCACGAGCCGATCGTCGTCGCCACCTTCGTCGCGGTCGCGCTCGGCGGCATCGCCCTTCTCGGCGCGATCACCTATTTCAAGCTGTGGGGCTATCTCTGGCGCGAGTGGTTCACCAGCGTCGACCACAAGAAGATCGGCATCATGTACATGGTGCTCGGCCTGATCATGCTGCTGCGCGGCTTCTCGGACGCCATCATGATGCGGCTCCAGCAGGCCATCGCCTTCAACGGCTCCGAGGGCTATCTCAATTCGCATCACTACGACCAGATCTTCACCGCCCATGGCGTGATCATGATCTTCTTCGTGGCGATGCCCTTCGTCACCGGCTTGATGAACTTCGTCGTGCCGCTGCAGATCGGCGCGCGTGACGTCTCCTTCCCCTTCCTCAACAATTTCAGCTTCTGGATGACGGTCGGCGGCGCCATCCTGGTCATGGCGTCGCTGTTCGTCGGTGAATTCGCCCGCACCGGCTGGCTCGCCTATCCGCCGCTCTCCGGCATCGGCTACAGTCCTGACGTCGGCGTCGACTATTACATCTGGGCGCTGCAGGTGGCGGGCGTAGGCACGACGCTGTCGGGCATCAACCTGATCTGCACGATCATCAAGATGCGCGCGCCCGGCATGACGATGATGCGCATGCCTATCTTCACCTGGACGTCGCTTTGCACCAACGTGCTGATCGTGGCGTCCTTCCCGGTGCTGACGGCGGTGCTCGCGATGCTGTCGCTCGACCGCTATGTCGGCACCAACTTCTTCACCAACGACTTCGGCGGCAACCCGATGATGTATGTGAACCTCATCTGGATATGGGGTCACCCGGAAGTCTACATCCTCATCCTGCCGCTGTTCGGCGTCTTTTCCGAGGTCACCTCGACCTTCTCCGGCAAGCGCCTGTTCGGCTACACCTCGATGGTCTACGCCACGGTGGTCATCACCATCCTGTCGTATCTCGTCTGGCTGCATCACTTCTTCACCATGGGCTCCGGCGCCAGCGTCAATTCCTTCTTCGGCATCACCACGATGATCATCTCGATCCCGACCGGGGCGAAGATCTTCAATTGGCTGTTCACCATGTATCGTGGCCGCATCCGCTTCGAACTGCCGATGATGTGGACGGTGGCCTTCATGCTCACCTTCGTCGTCGGCGGCATGACCGGCGTGCTGCTGGCGGTGCCGCCGGCGGATTTCGTGCTGCACAACAGCCTGTTCCTGATCGCGCACTTCCACAACGTCATCATCGGCGGCGTGCTGTTCGGCCTTTTCGCCGGCATTGCCTACTGGTGGCCCAAGGCCTTCGGATTCAAGCTCGATCCGTTATGGGGCAAGGTCTCGTTCTGGTGCTGGGTGGTCGGCTTCTGGTTCGCCTTCATGCCGCTTTACATCCTGGGCCTGATGGGCGTGACGCGCCGCATGCGCGTCTTCGACGACCCTTCGCTGCAGATATGGTTTGTGATCGCCGCCTTCGGCGCGGTGCTGATCGCCTTCGGCATCGCCGCTTTCCTGATCCAGATCTTCGTCTCCATCCGCAGGCGTGCCGAACTCGTCGATGTCACCGGCGATCCGTGGGGCGGTCGCACGCTCGAATGGTCCACCTCCTCGCCGCCGCCGGCCTACAATTTCGCCTTCACGCCGGTCATCCGCGACAATGACGCCTGGTGGGACATGAAGAAGGCCGGCTATCGGCGCCCGCTTTCCGGCTTCAGGCCGATCCATATGCCTGATAACACCGGCACCGGCATCATCCTGGCGGCCTTCAGCGTCGCGCTTGGCTTCGGCATGATCTGGTACATCTGGTGGCTGGCGGCGCTGAGCTTCGTCTGTCTGATCGCCACAGCGATCGGCCACACCTTCAACTATCACCGCGACTTCAACATTCCGGCGGCCGAGGTCACACAAACGGAAGAGGCGAGGACGACGCTTCTCGCCGCTCAGTCCAGGGTTTGAGCATGCTATCGAGGACAATCACGGCCGGCACCGAATCGGTCTTTCATCTGGAAGAAGAGCATGCGCATGCCGAAGGCAGCAGCACCATGCTTGGCTTCTGGCTGTACCTGATGAGCGACTGCCTCGTCTTCGCGATGCTGTTCGCCGCCTATGGCGTGCTCGGCGGCAACTACGCGGCCGGTCCCGCGCCCAAGGACCTGTTCGATCTCGATCTGGTGGCGGTCAACACCGCCATGCTGCTCTTCTCCTCGATCACCTATGGCTTTGCCATGCTGACCATGGACAAGGGTCGCGTGGCCGCGACACAGGCCTGGCTCGCCGTCACCGGCCTGTTCGGCCTGGCCTTCCTGTCGATCGAGCTCTACGAATTCGCCCACATGATCCATGAGGGTGCCACGCCGCAGCGCAGCGCCTTCCTGTCGTCCTTCTTCACCCTGGTGGGAACGCACGGCCTGCATGTCACCTTCGGCACGATCTGGCTGGTGACGCTGATGGTACAGGTCGCGAGATTTGGCCTCATCGAGGCGAACCGCCGCCGCCTGACGTGCCTCTCGATGTTCTGGCACTTCCTCGACGTCGTCTGGATCGGCGTCTTCACCTTCGTCTATCTGATGGGGATGTTGCGATGAACGCTCACGATCACGCCGCCGATCACGGCCACGCGCATGGCGGCGCCGCGCACGGAACGCTGAAAACCTACCTGACCGGTTTCGTCCTGTCGGTGATCCTCACCGCCATCCCGTTCTGGCTGGTCATGACCGGCGCCATCGATAACAAGCAGGCCACGGCCATCGTCGTCATGGCTTTCGCGGCGGTGCAGATCGTGGTCCACATGGTCTTCTTCCTGCATATGAACACCGCCTCGGAAGGCGGATGGTCGATGCTGGCGCTGATCTTCACGCTGATCCTGGTCGTCATCGTACTGACAGGCTCGCTCTGGGTGATGTACCACCTCAACGCCAACATGATGCCGGGGCTTCACGACATGCGCGAGATGCCATGAGCCCGCCGCCGGGCGCGGGGAGGACCACTATCGAGGCACGGGACGGCCAAGCTGGCATCCGTCTGCGCACCGCGCCCCGCAAGGACGCGGGCAGATCGCCCGCGTCGCGTCTTTTCCTCCTGCTGCTCGGGATCCTCGGTGTGCTGGTGTTTGTCGGGCTTGGCATTTGGCAGCTGGAAAGGCGCGTCTGGAAACTCGATCTGATCGCCCGCGTCGATCAACGTATCCATGCTCCCGTCGTCGATGCGCCTGGCCCAGTCGGTTGGAACGGCTTGACCGCGGTCGGGTCCGAATACAGCCATGTGCGACTGGCCGGACGCTTTCTGGGCGGCGCCAGCACGCTGGTGCAGGCGGTGACGGAGCTTGGCGGCGGATACTGGGTGCTGACGCCGATGCGAACCGACCGCGGCTTCGTCGTGCTGGTCAACCGCGGTTTCGTGCCCGTGGAGCGCAAGGCCGAGTTCGAGCGGGAGAGCGGTGATGGCTTCACCGCGCCGGTCGTCATTGACGGGCTGTTGCGCATAAGCGAGCCCGGCGGCGGCTTCCTGCGCAAGAACGACGTCGCGGACAATCGCTGGTACTCGCGGGACGTTGCCGCCATCGCGACCGCGCGCGGCCTGACTGACGTCGCGCCCTATTTTGTCGATGTGGGAGCGTCCGGCACGGATGGCTGGCCGCGCGGCGGTTTGACCGTCGTGAATTTCCGCAACAGCCATTTGGTCTATGCTTTGACCTGGTTCACGCTCGCTGCGATGCTCGCGGCAGCCTTGGCCGCGCCGATATTCGGACGCCGCCGGCGGCAAGGACCGGCAAGATGAGCATCCCGACACAAGCACTTCGCAACGACAAGTCCTTCGCGGCGGCGTCCCCTGTCGGCAAGGGTGGCGCGGTCGCCAATCCCGACGCGGCGAACAGGAAGAATCTTTTCCTGCTCATCCAGCTGCGCTGGTTGGCGGTGGCGGGCCAGGTGCTCACCATTTTGGTGACGGAATACTGGTTCGCCATCCCGCTGCCGTTGCCGGAGATGGCCGGCGTCGTGCTTTTCCTGATCGGGCTGAACATCTTCAGCCTCCTTGGCTTGCGCGGCCGGCGGCCGATCAGCAACGCGCAGCTGTTCGTCGCGCTGATCTTCGACATGGCGGCATTGACGACCCAGCTTTATCTGAGCGGCGGTGCCTCGAATCCCTTCGTATCGCTCTACCTGCTGCAGATCACCCTCGGCGCCGCGTTGCTGACACCGTGGTCCACCTGGATCCTGGTGGTGGCCGCCTCCGCCTGCTTCGTCTTCCTCATCTTCCAGTTCCAGCCGATCGCGATCCCGCATCACGGCGGCAGCGACCTGTTGGCCCTGCATATACGCGGCATGTTCATCTGCTTCGTGCTGGCGGCGGGACTGATCGTGATCTTCATGACGCGCATCAACCGCAATTTGCGTGAGCGCGATGCCTATCTCGCCGATCTGCGCCAGCGCTCGGCCGAGGAGGACCACATCGTGCGCATGGGCTTGCTGGCCTCGGGTGCCGCGCATGAACTGGGCACGCCGCTTTCGACCATCTCCGTCATCCTGTCCGACTGGCGCCAGATGCGGAGCGTCACCCGCAACCGCGAGCTGGCTGGCGACATGGCCGAAATGCAGGCGCAGATCGAGCGCTGCAAAAGCATCGTGTCGGGCATCCTCATGTCTTCGGGGCAGGCCCGGGGCGAGGGCACGATCCGCACCAGCATCCGTCATTTCCTCGACGATCTTGTCCAGGAATGGCGTGTCAGCCGCCAGCCGCTCAATCTGGATTACAGGAACGATTTCGAACCCGACGAGAAGATCGTGTCCGACACGGCGCTGAAGCAGGTCATCTTCAACGTGTTCGACAACGCCCAGGAGGCATCGCAGGATTGGGTCGGCGTCACCGCCGAGCGGCAGGGCGAGAAACTGGTGATTGCCGTGCGCGACCGCGGGCCCGGTTTCGATGAGGGTATTCTGGCCGCGCTCGGCCAGCCCTATATGTCGAGCAAGGGACGGCCCGGCGGCGGCCTCGGTCTTTTCCTGGTGGTGAATGTTGTTCGAAAGCTGGGAGGCGACTTTTCGGCGCGCAACATGGAGCAGGGGGCTTGTGTCACCCTTTCGCTGCCGCTTGCGGCGCTGACCGATGGAGATGATCATGAAGGCTGATCGATCCCTGTTTATCGTCGAGGACGACGCGACCTTCGCGAAAACGCTGAAGCGCTCCTTCGAAAAGCGCGACTACGACGTGATGGTCTGCCATGGCAGGGAAGACCTGGCTCGGGCCCTCGAAACGGCTGTTCCAGCCTACGCCGTTGTCGATCTCAAGCTTGGGGCCGGCGGCTCCGGGCTGGAATGCGTCAAGCTCCTGAGCGCCCGTGATGCTTCGATGAGGATCGTCGTGCTGACCGGCTTCGCCAGCATCGCCACCGCGGTCGAGGCGATCAAGCTTGGCGCATGCCATTACCTGGCGAAGCCCGCCAACACCGATGACATCGAAGCCGCCTTCGGCCGGGCCGAAGGCGACGTTTCGGTTTCGCTGAGCAGTCGTCCCACCTCGATCAAGAACCTCGAATGGGAGCGCATCCACGAAACGCTCGTCGAGACCGGTTTCAACATCTCCGAAACGGCGCGCCGGCTTGGCCTGCACCGGCGCACTTTGGCCCGCAAGCTCGAGAAACGCGTGGTGAGATAGCCGGAACGTTGTGCCAGCGGACCGGCCGAAAACCGTTTTGGCCCATCGACCACTTGAGACGCGAGCACTCAATGCTTCCCTCTGCGGCCTGGGATACTTATCTGTCGGGACAGACACCGGAACGGGCAAGAGGCGTGGCGCAACGATCGGGCAGTGCTGATCTTCCACTTCATGGCGGACGTGTGCCGAAATGGCTGGGCGACCGCATGACGCGTCTTGGCGCCGTGATGTGCGAGGCGATCATCCATCACTATGGCCGCAACGAATTGCTGCGGCGGCTGGCGCATCCGTTCTGGTTCCAGTCCTTCGGCGCCGTCATGGGCATGGACTGGCACTCGTCCGGCATCACGACCAGCGTTGTCGGCGCCTTGAAACGCGGCCTCACGCCGCTGTCTGGCGAACTCGGCATCCACGTCTGCGGCGGCCGTGGCGTGCATTCGCGCAAGACCCCGCACGAGCTTGCCGCCATTGGCGAGCGCATCGGCTTCGACGGCGCGCGCCTGGCCACCGTCAGCCGGCTTGTCGCCAAGGTGGACAGCGCCGCGGTCCAGGATGGTTTCGATCTCTATCTGCACGGCTTCATCGTCACCGATGACGGCGACTGGGTGGTGGTGCAGCAAGGCATGAACGGCGACAGCAAGGTGGCACGACGCTACCATTGGCTATCGGAAGGCTTGAAGAATTTTGTCGATCAGCCTCACGCCGCCATCGAGGGCGCCAACCAGGGCGAAATCGTCAACCTGACCGACCGCCGTGCCGAGGCCTCGCGCCAAGGCCAACTGGACCTGCTGCAGGACCTCGGGCCGGACCGTATCTTGCGGGAGTTCGCTGCGCTGGATTCCGGCACCGCAGCGGCTCCGGAGCAGCCGCTGCTGCCGCATCTGGTCATGCCGGCTCACCATGATGTTCGCGAAAGCGATGTCGTCATGCGCCGCCTGCATGGAAACATGGCGGCGGCGGCCGAACGCGGCCCGGCGGATTTTTCCGAGCTTCTGCTGGTGCCCGGTGTGGGCGCGCGTACGGTGCGCGCATTGGCGCTCGTGGCCGAGGTGGTGCATGGCGCGCCGTGCCGTTTTTCCGATCCCGGCCGTTTCTCGCTCGCGCATGGCGGCAAGGACAGGCACCCGTTTCCTGTTCCTCTCAAGGTCTATGACGAGACGATCGGTGTGCTGAAGTCGGCCGTGCAGAAGGCCAAGCTTGGTCGCGAAGAGGAAATCGGCGCTCTGAGGCGGCTCGACGATCAGTCGCGGCAGGTCGAGCGGTATGTCACCGGCCCCAGCCTGAAGGAGATTGTCGCCGGCGAATTCGACCAGTCGCATCTGCTTGGCGGCCGCAGTGTCTTTGGCTGGGAGCCGGCGCCGGATAATGCGCCCGCCGAGCGGGACAAGAAGGGCATGACAGGGAAGTAGCGGCGGACGCATCGCGTTCGGGTCATGCCACGCGACGATACGTATAATTATCCCGGATGTATTCGTTGAAGAAGCGGCCCTTCGAGGAGGACTTCCTGAAAGCGGTATAGGTCGCGAGAGGAACGCCCATGTAGTCGTAACGATAGCCGGTCGGCACGAACCAGACGGAGAGGACCCTGGTCGCGGGATCGTATTGTGTGTTTTGGATCACTGTCGACGGCATCTTGGCAACCTGACTGCTCAGCCGGATAATCCGCCAGGGCTGGTCTGGTTCCGTGCCCGCCGTCATCCCTCACGCAGGCAAGCGCGAGCCGATATTGCGTTGCGGTCCAGCCCTCACCATCTAGGCGGGATGTCGCCGCTCAAATCGAAAGCCACCGGCCTCGCACTCCAGCACGATCTCTTTGGCGATGCCTCGGATCTGCCGGAGGGTTTCGCCTACCAGGCCGGATTGATCACGCCGCGGGAAGAGACAGAACTCGCCCGGTACCTGGAAGAACTGCCCTTCCAGGCGTTTGATTTCCACGGCTATCTGGCAAACCGGCGCGTCGTCGGGTTCGGCTTGCGCTACGATTATGACCGGCGCGAAGTCGTCGAGGCGCCGCCGATCCCCGACTTCCTGTTGCCTTTGCGCGAGAAGATCGCGGCCTTTGCGCGCCGGCCTGCCGAGGCCTTCGCGCAGGTGCTGATCAATGAATACCGGCCTGGTGCCGGCATCGGCTGGCATCGCGACAAGCCGCATTTCGAAGATGTCGCTGGCGTCTCGCTGCTTGCGCCTTGCGGCTTCCGGCTTCGGCGAAAGAACGGTGACGGATGGGACCGCCGGACCATCCTGGTCGAGCCAAGGTCGGCCTATCTCATGACGGGGTCTTCGCGCACCGAATGGGAGCACAGCATCCCGCCGCTCGCCGAGCACCGCTATTCGATCACCTTGCGGACATTGCGTTCCCAAAACAGCTGAGCCCGACCGGCCAAGCGGAAATCGTCCAGGGCGAACGATCCCCGGCCAGGACCGATCGTCGTGATTCTACTTCACGCCGATCCCGGCGGTCAGGCCGCCATCGATCTTGTAGTCCGCGCCGGTACAGAAGCCTGCCTTCGACGAGCACAGGAAAGCGATGAGTTCCGCCACTTCCTCCGGCTCGCCGATCCGGCCTAGCGGATGGGCGGCGCCGAAGCGCCTGTAGGCCTCTTCGACATCGGCATCGCTGCCATTGTCGCCGCGTGCGGCTCGCTCGAGAATTGGGGTGCGGATCGAGCCCGGGCTGACCGAATTGACCCGGATGCCGGCGGCGGCGTAGTCCAGCGCCAGCGAGCGCGTCAGCGTATGGATCGCGCCCTTCGTCGTGGCATAGGCGGCTACGTTCCGCTGGCAGGCGAAGCCCTGTACCGAGGCGACATTAACGATGGCGCCGCCGCCGCGCTTGACCATCTGCGGGATGCCGAAATGCGCTGTCAGATAGATCGATCCGACATTGACGGTCATCGCCCGGTTCCAGGTTTCCCAGTCGGTCGTCGTCGCGGTTCCGTAGGGATGGACAGCCGCTGAGTTGACGATGACATCGAGGCCGCCAAATCGCTCGACCCCGTCCGCGATCGCGTCGCGGACCTGATCGGAAACCGAGACATCGACGTCCAGGATCCGCGCGGCGTGCCCGAAGCTTTCCAGTTCCGCCTTCATCGCCGCGTTCGCGGCCCGGTCGATGCCGCAGGCGATGATCGCGGCACCTCCAGCCGCAAGGCGTCTGGCGGTTGCCAGGCCAATACCGGTCGTCCCCGTCACCAATGCCACCTTACCGTCGAAATCCTTCATCGTGGGAGCTCCTTCATGCGCTATGGGAAACCGGTTCTTGGTTTGACACTCATCGTGATCAAACAATAGGTTGCCGGTCTCTTGCAAAAAGGAAAGTGGCAATGGAACAGTGTTGGCGCTGGTATGGGCCGGATGATCCGGTGACGCTTGAGCACATCAAGCAGGCTGGCGCCACCGGCGTGGTTTCAGCACTTCACCACATCTACGATGGCAGGGCCTGGCCTGAAGCCGATGTGCTCGAGCGCAAGCGCATCATCGAGGCCGCCGGCCTGACATGGTCGGTTGTCGAGAGCATCCCGGTCCACAATTCCTTCAAGATCGGCGCACCCGAACGCGAGCGGTATGCCGGCTATTATCGTGACAGCATCCGCGCGCTCGCCAGGGCCGGCATCAAGACGATCTGCTACAATTTCATGCCGGTGGTGGACTGGACCCGCACCGACCTCATGTACCGTTTGCCGACGACGGGCTACGCGCTGCGCTTCGACGCCATCGACTTTGCCGCCTACGATCTTTTCGTGCTGCAGCGCAAGAATAGCGCCGCCAGCTATACGCCGGCGCGCATTGCCGAGGGCGAGAAGCGGCTGAAGGTGCTGACGCCAGAGCGGATCGACCAGATCGAGCGCAACCTCATCGCCGGCCTGCCGGCGACCGAGCGCAGCTATAATAGGGACAGTTTTCGCGAGGCCTTGGCTGAATATGATGCGATCGGACCGACGGAGTTGCGCGACAACCTTGCCTGGTTCCTGCGCGAGATCATTCCGGCGGCCGAAGACGAGGGGGTGCGCATGTGCATCCATCCCGACGATCCGCCATTCTCGCTCTATGGCCTGCCGCGTGTCGTTTCGACTGCTGAGGATGCGCGTTTCATTCTCAATGCCGTCGACAGCCCGGCCAATGGGCTGACCTTCTGCACCGGCTCCTACGGCACGCGTGCCGACAACGACATTGTCGCCATGATCAAGGAATTCGCCGAGCGCATCCATTTCGTGCATCTGCGCAACATCACCATCGAGGAGGACGGCTCGTTCTACGAGGCTGAGCATCTCGAGGGTGGCACCGACATGGCGCACGTCATTCTTGCGTTGATGCAGGAAGAGACGCGTCGTCGCGGGAAAGGCCGTGCCGATTGGCAAATCCCGATGCGGCCGGATCACGGCCATCTGCTCGCCGACGATATCGGCAAGAAGAAGATCAATCCCGGCTACTCGTTGATCGGGCGGCTCAAGGGTCTCGCCGAACTGCGCGGCATCATGCGCGCCGTGGAGCGGTTCGGGCTGGCGTGAGCCATAGCGAAGCGGGCTGTTGTCTGCTTCTCTGGCCAGCCTGTTCCATCCCGATCTTCCCAGATTTCCCTTCCGGATCGTGCTCAGCCTGGCTCGGTGGCCAACAATTTCATTGTGCTGGCACGCAAATTTCCGAGTTCGGCGGTGTAGTGCTGACCAGCGCTCTCTGCACGCGTGCCGGCGTCCCAGGGGAGCGACTCTCGCGCCGCCAGGACCAGCCATCGGTGCAGGGCCGTGGCGTACCAAAAGGACAATGCTCTTTGACGACCTTCCCCTTCACCGAAGCCACTCCAATCCAGTTTCAGGCGCCGCTGCCGAAGACGTCGGATGTGGTGATTGTCGGCGGCGGCGTCATCGGCGTGACCGCGGCGCTGTTTCTGGCGCGGCGCAACATACCGGTGACTTTGCTGGAGAAGGGGCGCATCGCCGCCGAGCAGTCCTCGCGCAACTGGGGCTGGATACGCCAGCAGGGCCGCGACGCAGACGAACTGCCCATCGTCATCGAAGCGCAGCGTCTCTGGCGGCAACTGGCCGAGGAAAGCGGCGAAGACATAGGCTTGACACAGACGGGCGTTACCTATCTTGCGCGTACCGACAAGGAAATGGCCGGTTTCGCCAAATTCCTGAAGATAGCCGAAGCTCATGGCGTCGACACGCGTCTTCTCGACCAGGGTGAGACCGCGAGGCTGATCCCGACCATGTCACGCTCCTTCAAGGGCGCCATGACCACGCCGTCGGACATGCGTGCCGAGCCCTGGGTCGCTGTGCCGGCGCTTGCCCGCCTGGCCGCTCGCCAGGGTGTCACCATCATCGAGAACTGTGCCGCACGCATGCTCGATATCTCCGCCGGGCGCGTCAGCGGCGTCTGGACCGAACGAGGCCGCATCGCCACGTCGAGCGTGCTTGTCGCCAGCGGCGCGTGGACATCGCTATTCCTGCGCGCGCACGGAGTTTCGATCCCGCAGCTCAGTGTCCGAACGACCGTCGTGGCGACCGCGCCGATGCCGGAAATCTACGCGGGCGCCGCCGCGGACGAACACATCGCATTCCGGCGCAGAAAGGATGGCGGATACACGCTGGCGGCAGGAGGCAGCCATCTGCTCTATGTTGGGCCGGACGCTTTTCGCCACGCACCGAAATATCTGCCCGCCCTGAAGGAAAATCCGTTCGGCACGCGCTACCGGCCGGCGGCACCCCGTGCATATCCGGACGCCTGGTCGACCCCACGCAAATGGGATGCGGACAAGGAAAGCCCGTTCGAAAGGATGCGCGTTCTCAATCCTGTTCCCGAGGCCAGGGCCCTTCGCGCCATCGATGCCGGCTTCAGGGGACTTTTCCCGCAATTCGACGCGGTGCCGCTCAAGGCGAGCTGGGCCGGTATGATCGATGCGATGCCGGATGTCGTGCCTGTTGTCGACCGCGCGGCCGCGGTTCCGGGTCTCGCAATCGCGACAGGGATGAGCGGCCACGGCTTTGGCATAGGCCCTGGCATTGGCCGTATCCTGTCCGATTTGATCCAGGGCAACGAGACAGGACACAGCCTTCACAGGTTCCGTCTGTCCCGGTTCAGCGATGGCAGCCCGATCCAGTTGGGGCCGTCGCTCTAGACCTCGCTTGTTGACTGGCCTCTGCCAGGATGTCGACATGCTGGCCGACCCTGACGAACCGCGAGACCAGCGCGGCATGATCGCGATCAGCTTTCCCTCGCGAGTGGAAAGAAATATCCCGTCGCGGCTGCAACGAAGGGCTGATTTTTCCTTCCCGGCAATCTGAAGTCGATGAGACTTGCGGGCAATGACGGCCGTCACTACGAGGATCTGCTGGAGCCGGAAATCCGGGCTGGCTGACTTTCTACCGGAAAGGACAGGAATTTTCGCGGTATCGTCAGATCTTTAGAAAATCATTCGTCGTATCCGGCCCGAAATCGGTCCAAAAGAAAAAATCCGTTCGGTGTTTTCCTCCCATTTCGCCGGACGGTGTTCCCCTCTGAAGGTTATGACCTTCTTTTTGGCCGGGCCGCTTTCGCGCCCGGCCATTTTTCTGGGCGCCGTGCACGTTGCCGGCGCCGCGCTGATCGGGCAAGCTTCAATAAAGGCCATGCGCCAGCCATTGGCCGCAATCAGTGGAAAGAAGGAGAGGTCTCATGACATCCAAAGTCGCCGTCATCGCCGGTGCAGGCTCCGGCTTGAGCGCCTCGCTCGCGCGTCTTTTCGCGAAGGAGGGGTTCCATGTGGTCCTGGCTGCCCGCAACGTTGAAAAGCTGGAAGCCTTGCAGGCGCAGACAGGCGCGCAGGCTGTGGCAACGGATGTCTCCGACCCTGCGTCGGTGGCGCGTCTGTTCGATGTCGCCGACAAGGCCGGTCCGCTCTCGCTGGTGGTCTTCAACGCCAGCGGACGCGCCCGTGGACCGATCGCCGAGCTCGATCCCGAGACCGTCCGGCAGGCTTTGCTGGTCGGGGCTTATGGCGGTTTCCTGGTCGGCCAGCAGGCGACCCACCGGCTCCTCGCCCAGGGGGCGGGCTCGATCTTCTTCACCGGAGCGACGGCAAGCGTGAAGGGGTTCGCGGGCTCCGCCGGTTTTGCAATGCCCAAATTCGGCTTGCGCGGGCTGGCGCAGTCCATGGCGCGTGAATTGGCGCCGAAGAACATCCACGTCGCGCATTTCATCATCGATGGCGCCATTGGCTCAGCCGCGTCCGGGCAGGATTCCGAGCCGCAGGATCGCCGGCTGTCACCCGATGCGATCGCGCAGGCCTATCTCTCCATCCATCGCCAGCACCGCAGCGCCTGGACCTGGGAAATGGAACTCAGGCCCTGGGTTGAGACCTTCTGACAGGACTGGCGCAATGTGCGACTTCCGAGCGTCCTGCGGGCTCGGTTCAGAGGAGTCGACATTGCATGAGGATATCACTATATAGCGGCGGCCTCGCGGGCTCGCGCCTTGAAGCGCAACGTCCAAAGGCGGCTGTAGCGACAGCCATTGAGATGCGAAACGGACTGAAAGCCGTAAAAGATAGAAGCAATTGCTCGGAGCGGGACCGATCCCGCCAACGGTACAGTCCTTCAGAACCAGAAAATGTTCTTCATCTCTCGATTTCCTTCGGCTCTGTGGACCTTGGACGGCATCGACTTGCCGGCTGGCCGCGACTCGGCTGGAATGGGAGCATGCATCCTTTGTTGGATGCCGACGTTTATGATTACCAACCGGCTTTGCCGCAAGGGAACAGCAATATGAGTGAACACGCGATCGAATTCTTGCGGGGATGGATCGGCGAAAAGGTCCATTGCCAAGCCCATGCCAGGATCGAGAAGCAGGCCGAGACACTGGCCAAGGAATGCGCCGCCAAGGCGGCCGAGGTCGGCATCCCGTTGGAGGACATCCAGGAGGAAGTCGGCGATATTCAGGAGTTGATCGCCTCCAGGCTCGAGGAAGCCGCCGAGGCCGACGAAAACCAGCAGCCTTCGAGCAAGGCCGCGGAATAGATTGAGGGTCGAAGCTGCCTGAATGCGCGGGCCATCTGGCCCGCGTTTCGTCTCAGCCGAACTTTTCCTTCAGCCACGCCTTCGGCAGTGCCGGCACGAAATTGCCGTCGCGCCCGGTCATGTCGTCATTGGCGACAAGGGTGTTGAGGATCGATTCTTCCACGGTCTGGATCACCGCGTCGAAAAACGGATCGATGTCCGTATCGGGGATGAAATCGGCATTGGCGATGCGGCCCGATGGCGCCAGCGCCGCGTCGGGATTGGCTGTCGAGAAGGCGAGAAAGATATCGCCCGAGCTGTGATAGCCGAAGCCGCCGGTCATGGCGACGCCGAGCGGCACACGGCGAGCCAGCCGCTTCATCTGGTGCGGCAGGAACGGCGCGTCGGTGGCGATGACGGCAATGATGGAGCCCTTTTCGGCGCGCGGCGTTCCCTCGCGGACAGCCGGCTCGACAAGGTCCGGTCCGGCACGCAGGCCACGAAGGGTAAAATTGCGCCGCTTGCCGAAATTCGACTGCACGAAGGCGCCCACCGTGTAGCTGCGCCCTTGCCATGCGACGATGCGTGACGCCGTGCCGGAACCGGCCTTGAAGCCGAAAGTGATCATGCCGGTGCCGCCGCCGACGCTGCCTTCCTCGACCGGGCCGCCCGCCGCGCCATCGAGCGCCTCGGCGACATGCGCAAACGTCAAATGGTGGCCGTTTATGTCGTTGAGGAACCCGTCATAGGTCTCCGCCGCCACCGGCAGGCCCCAGGCACTGTCGATTGCGGCCGGCAGCGCCTGGTTCATCCAACGCAGCGTGCCGTCACGCGAAACCCCGCAGGAATGCGTGTTGGTGATTGTGATCGGGAAGTTGAAAGCACCGGTTTCCTCGACGATATGCGAGCCGGTCAACTCACCATTGCCGTTCTGGCTGAAGATGCCGGCGAAAACTGGCGCGGCCAATTCGGTACGCGGCCTCGGCAGAATGGCGGTGACGCCGGTGCGCACCGGCCCCTTGCCGACGACGAGCGCGCCATCGCCCGATATCAGCGTCGAATAGCCGACCGCGACACCGGGCACGTCGGTGATCGCATTGAACGGCCCGGGCGTTCCGTCAAAGCCGATGCCGACGCTTCGCGCGCGCGGCTTGCCTGACGGCGTTGCCAGGTGATGCGGATTGCCGGTCATGATCTCAGAGCATGATGCCGAAAAGTGTGAAGCGGTTTTCGGATGACATCATGCTCTAACCCTATGATTTAGAGCCGGATTCAGATTGTAGGTCGATTCGACCTGAAATCATCCGGCTCTAGAACAGCGATCCCTGTTTGCCCGGTTCCTTGGTCTTGGCCGCCGGCTTGGCAGCCGGCCTTGGCCGCGCGGCACCGCTGGTTGCCACCGCATCCGCCGTGCCGTCGGCGAACTCCAGCGAAAGCGCCATTCCCGATGCCACGTCGGCCGCCTGCTTGATGACGGCGCCGTCGGCATCTTTCACCAAGGCGAAGCCACGCGCCAGGACGGCCTTGTGCGAAAGCGTCGCCATCAGCCGGTCGGCCTGGCCAACGCGGCTGCGCAACCGCTCCAGCCTGAGCAGCACCGCTTGGCTGCCACGTCTGGTTAGAGCCGTCAGCAAATCCCTCTGCACCCGTTGCCGCCGCGCCGTCGGCTCGATTGTGATGCGGCCTTGCAGCAAAGCCAACTGCTGCCTGTGACGCTGCAACGACGCCTTGGCGCATTTTGGCAACTGATCAGCGGCGCGGTTCAATTCAGCGCGCCGTGCCCTCGCCAGCGCGCGCAGCGCCCCTTGCGCCCGCAAAAGGTTCCGGTCGTTGGTGCGCCGCGCCTCGGCAATCCTCTGCGACAGCATCGCCGGCGTCAGTTTTACGGCAAAGAATCGTGCCCGCTTGCGTTCGGTGGACACCATCAGGCCGCGGCCGAGCCGGCTCGTCGCATCATCGAGGCGCCGGCGCGGCAGCGCCAGCAATTGATCGGGCGAGGGCAGTGCGCGCGCCGCCGCGCGGGCTGCCTGCCGCTTGCGTTCGAAATTGCGCAGCACCGCGGCCTTGAGCCGCGCGCCGAGACTGGCAAGCGTCGCTTCGAGGTCGGCCTTCACCGGCACGGCGATTTCGGCCGCCCCCGTCGGGGTCGGCGCCCGCACATCCGCGACGAGGTCGATCAGCGTCCAGTCCGTCTCGTGGCCGACGGCGGAGATCACCGGAATGCCGGAGGCGGAAACGGCCCGGGCCAGTGTCTCGTCGTTGAAGCCCCACAGATCTTCCAGGCTGCCGCCGCCGCGCGCGACGATCAAAAGGTCGGGGCGCTGGATGGGGCCATCCCATGCCAGCGCGTTGAAGCCGGTGACGGCATTGGTCACTTCCGCGCTCGCGGTTTCGCCCTGCACGCGAACCGGCCAGACGAGCACATGCAGCGGAAAGCGGTCCTTGATGCGGTGGATGATGTCGCGGATGACGGACCCGGTCGGCGAGGTGACGACACCAATGACGCACGGCATGAACGGCAGCCGGCGTTTGCGGCCCGCCTCGAAAAGCCCTTCCGCCTGCAGCCGGCGCTTGCGCTCCTCCAGCAGCGCCATCAGCGCTCCGGCGCCGGCCGGCTCGAGATTGTCGATGACGATCTGGTAGTTGGACTTGCCGGGATAGGTGGTCAGCTTGCCCGTGGCGATCACCTCCATCCCTTCCTCGGGACGGAATTTCAGCCGGCTCATCGTGCCCTTCCACACCACGGCGTCAAGCCGTGCGCGGTCGTCCTTCAGCGCGAAATAGGCATGGCCGGAGGAATGTGGGCCGCGATAGCCCGAAATTTCGCCGCGCACCCGCACATTGCCGAAGACGTCCTCGACCGTGCGCTTCAGCGCGCCGGAAATCTCGCTCACCGTGTATTCGGTGGCGTTGGTGCGTGATTCGGATGCTGCTTCGCTCATCGGCCGATTGGGGGCTGGTTGGCGCCCCACGTCAAGACGCCCATGTCAGGCCAGCCATTCATGACCTGGTGCCTGACCCTTTCTACCAGCCTGGCAGGATCTGGTTCGCCCTGGTCCGCTTCATCTTGGCGAAGGCGAGGGCGGCGAAGTCGAAGGTTCCCGTCTCCTCGCCGAGCGGTACCGAGATATTGTCCAGGCTTTCCGAAATATGGCGGGCAAGCGCGTCGACGATCTCCGGCCGCGGCGTCTGGCCGCGCATGATGCCGATGCGGCAGTCGGGCAGGGCGCCGAAGCCATCGGCTTCGCCCAGCACGCGCATGCCGGGCCTGAGCGCGCATTCCGGCAGCACGGATATCGCGAGGCCAGACAGCACCGCGGCGGTGATGACGGTTGCCGAGAAGCTGGTGAACAGGATGCGATAGTCGCGGTTCTGCTGGTCCAGCACATCGACGGCGGCGCGCCGCCAGATGCAATTCGGCCGGCCAAAGGCCATAGGCAGGATTTCCTGCTCGTGCGTCGCATGGTTGGCCGAAGAAACCCACAGCAGCGGTTCGCGCCGCACGACTTCCGATTGGCCGCGTACATCATTGTGCGTCACCAGCGCCAGGTCGAGATTGCCGCGCTTGATATGCTCGACCAGCCCCGGCGTCGGCTCGCAGATCACGGTCAGTTCGACGCGCGGATTGGAGCGCGTGAAGCGCGCCATGATCTCGGGCAGGAAACGGTCGGCATAGTCGTCCGGCGTGCCGATACGGATCGTGCCTTCGAGCCGCTGGTCATCGAAGGCGGCGAGTGTTTCGCGGTTGAGGTAGAGCAGCCGTCTTGCGTAGGAGAGCAGCTTGTCGCCTTCCTCTGTCAGCCTGTTGCTGCGCCCGTCCTTCTCGAACAGCGGCTTGCCGATCCGCTCCTCCAGCCGGCGCATCTGCATCGACACCGCCGACTGGGTGCGGTGCACTTCCTCCGCCGCGCGGGTGAAGCTGCCGGTATCGGCGATCGAGATGAAGGTCTGCAACTGATCGAGATCGAGCGGCGCTTTCATCGAGATGATCCATCATTGATGTTGATGCCTAGGATTAGAAACATTCGTTGGATTAATCAATCGGTCGATGGCAAATTGGCATTGTCCACATGAAAGCATGTGAATCGAGACCGGAGCGGCACCTGTCACTGGCGCCGCTTGCCCGGCTTCGTCCGCTCGACTCCGAAGGAGGCTGATATGACCACGATCGATTTCGCCACCGAGACCTCGCGCATCATCACGCGTCCGGCCGTTGCGACGCGCGTGGCAAATACCGTCTCCAACGCCTATCGCGCCTGGAAAAATCGCCGCGCCTTCTATCGCCTTGGCGAGATGTCGGATGCCGAGCTCGCCGATATCGGCCTGACGCGCGCCGACCTGCATGTCGCCATCGACGTGCCGTTTGGCCGCGACCCGACGGTGATCTTGCGTGAAATTGCCAGCGATCGCCTCGAAACGATCGAGCACATCGCCCGCAAGGTGGCCTGATTGGTTCAGTTTCGGTCTCGTTGAACCTTTTGAGAGGTCAGCACGACCAAGGTTCTGCAGGCTCCCCACTCCCTGCCGGTTCCCCGCCGGCCTGCCTGCACATTGCCCGGTCCTCCCAAGGATCGGGCTCTTCTTTTTCGGCTTGCTCGAAAAATGGTGGGTTGTAGCGTGGCGCCCTACCGGCGGTCCATGTCCCGCTTGAACTGGTCAAAGATCGTTTCCACGCCTTTCTGGTACTCGTCGCGCTGCTGCGCGCCGGTCTCGAACATCTTGCCGAAGATATCGTCGAATGGATTCCTCGGCCTGCCGCTCGGGTTGGTCTGCGGCTGTGGTGCCTGACGCTGCTGCGGGGCCTCGGACGCCGGCTGTTCGCCGCCAAATCCACCCCCGCCGCGCAGCATCTCCTCGAACATCTTTCCCAGCGGGTTGTCGCCGTAGGGGCTCTGGGTCTGCTGCGGCTGCGGCCGGTTCTGTGGTTGCTGGGCAGCGCCACCGAACATGTCCTGCAGCACCTTGCCGAGCGGATTGTCGCCATAGGGATTGGGAGCCGGCTGCGGCTGGCCTTGCGTTTGCCGCGTGCCGCCAAACATATCCTGCAAGACCTTGCCAACCGGGTTGTCCATCGGGGCCTGGGGCGGCGGGGCCTGCATGTCGCCGCTCTGCCGCATCATCTGCTCGATGATCTGGCCGAGCGGATTGTTGCCGCCGCCGAAGCCGCCTGCGGGCTGCATCGGACCTCCCGTCAACTGGTCCGTCGTCTGCTTGAACAGGCCGCCCATCACCATCGAGGCGATCGCGGGAAGCATCTGCTGCAGGATCTGCTGGCTGACGCCGCTCGCTTGCGCTGCCTGGCTGGCGACGGCGCGCGAAAGCTCTTTCGAGCCGAACAGGTGTCCCAGAATGCCGTTGCCTTCGTCGACGCCTTGCGGCGAGAAGGCGCGCGTCGCGTCCTCGAAATACTTGGCGTGCTGGCCGCTGGCCATCGCGGTCATGAAGGCGCCGAGCCCGTAGGGATCGGCGGTGTTGCGCTGCAACCCTTGCGAAAAAGCCGGCAGCAGCGCGGCGACCGCCGCCTGCGTCTGCTGCATCGAAAGCCCGTATTGCTGAGCAAGCGCCTGCATGCCGTTGCCGTTCTGGGCCTGCGTCAGCATGTCGAACAAGGTGGGCATCGGCTTCTCCTCCGGGAAATCCCCAGCTGAGAGCCTAGTTCGTTTCATCACTCTATTGAAGCGGGTTTTGCCGCTCCTCGACGCGCCGGGTCAGTAGGCGTATTCCATGAACACCGGTTCGATCGAGCCGCCCCAGCGCGTGTGGTAGGCCGACAGCATCTCCTCGGCGCTGGTGGTGCCGCGCGCCACGACCTCGTCGAGCGTGTTGAGGAACGAGGTCTCGTCGTAGCCGTCGCGGTTCTTCTTGCCGCGGTTCTTCAGCCCCAGGCGCGAAATGGCCAGCACATCGCGCGCCATCTCGCGCAGCGTGGCGTTGCGGAAGGGCGCGGAAATACCCAACTCCGGCACGGCGTTGCGCATTGCCAGCACTTCCTTGTAGGTCCAGCTGGAGGTCAGCGCCTCCGCCGCGTCGAGCGCCGCCGGGTCATAGAGCAGCCCGACCCAGAAAGCCGGCAACGCGCAGATGCGCCGCCACGGCCCGCCATCGGCGCCGCGCATCTCCAGGAAACGCTTCAGCCGCACATCGGGGAACAGGGTCGACAGGTGGTTCGCCCAGTCGCCCATCGTCGGCAGACCGTCGGGCACTTCATTGCGCGCGGCGCCGGCCATGAACTGGCGGAAGGTGATGTGCGTCATATCGTGATAGCGGCCGTCGCGAATGACGAAATACATCGGCACGTCGAGCGCCCATTCGACATAATCGGCGAAACCGAAATCGGGCGAGAAGCAGAATTCGAGCAGTCCGGAGCGCTGGTTGTCGGTGTCGCGCCAGATGTCGCCACGCCAGCTCTGCAGGCCGTTTGGGCGGCTCTCGGTGAAAGGTGAGTTGGCGAACAGCGCCGTCGACAGCGGCTGCAGTTTCAGCGACACCTGCATCTTGCGGCGCATGTCGGCTTCGCTCTCGAAGTCGAGGTTCACCTGGATCGTGCAGGTTCGGTACATCATGTCGAGGCCCTTGGTGCCGACCTTGGGCATGTAGCGCGTCATGATCTCATAGCGCGACTTCGGCATTTTCGGCGTCTCGGCCAGCGACCATTTCGGGCTGCCGCCAAGGCCGAGGAAGCGGATACCCATCGGCTCGGCGATCTCGCGCACCTGCGCCAGATGGGCATTGCCCTCGCGACAGGTCTGGTGGATTGTCTCCAGCGGTGCGCCGGAAAGCTCGAACTGGCCGCCGGGCTCGAGCGATATCGCCCCTTGTCCCGTCGGCTCGACCAAGCCGATGATGCGGCCGTCATCGATGATCGGGTCCCAGCCGAGCTTGTTTTGCATGCCTTCGAGGATGGCGCGGATACCGCGTTCGCCGCCATAGGGCACCGGTGCGTTGCCATCGACATAGAACGGAAATTTCTCGTGCTCGGTGCCGATGCGCCACTTGTCACGTGGTTTGTTGCCCTCGGCCAGGTGCTCGACGAGTTCGTCGACGCCTTCGATGGGCCGGAAATCGGTTGTGTCGCGCGCCATGATCAAGCCCTCAAGAGCAGCCGGAGGGCCGCCGGGGGTAAATGGACGAAATGTCAGCAGCCGATCAAGCGAAAAATCCTGAGCCAGAGGTCAAGAGGAATTGAAGAGCGCGCCTTCTTGCTCGGAGGGAGAAAGAAGAGCCTCACCAATCTCCGATCGTTGCCTGCATGACGGCAAGTGCGGCCACGGCCGCCGTGTCGGCGCGCAGGATGCGCGGCCCGAGCGGAATGGCGGTCACGAAGGGCAGAGCGCGCAGCATCTTGCGCTCGTCATCGGAAAAGCCGCCTTCCGGCCCGACCAGCAGCGCCAGCTTCTTCTCCTTCAATTGCCGCAAGGCCGGCAGCGGATTGTTGGTCGAGGCGTCCTCGTCGCAGAAGATCAGCCGCCGCTCCTTGTCCCACCCGGTCAGCAGGCGTTCGAGCTTTTCCGCCTCGCGAAGCTCCGGCACCGCCAGGATGCCGCACTGCTCGGCGGCCTCGACGACATTGGCGCGCAGGCGATCGATTGACGGCTTGGCCACTTGAGTATGCTGGGTGACGACCGGCTGCAAAATACCTGCGCCCATCTCGACCGCCTTCTGCACGAGATAGTCGAGGCGGCCCTGCTTCAGCGGCGCGAAACAGTAGATGAGATCGGGCAGTGGCGGCTGTGGCCGTTGTAGCGTCAGCACTTTCAGCCGCACCGCCCTTTTTGATTTGGCGGCAATGGCCGCCGACCATTCGCCGTCACGGCCGTTGAACAGCAGGACTTCCGCGCCTTCGCCGAGCCGCAGCACATGCATCAGATAGTGACTTTGCTGCTGGCTGGGCTCAAGCTCGATGTCCGCCCCGAGATCATCAGGCACAAACACACGTTGCATCTTGTAATTGGCGCGCATGGCGGAGGAATGGGGGACCCGGCCGCCGGCGTCAAGCCTCGGCGGACGGGTGCCATACCGGCCGAAAGCCCTGTCTCAACACCGAGATTGTGGTCGGCGGCGTCAGGAGCCGCAGTGGGCGGCCGGCGAGGCCGCTGAAACCTTGCGGTTGGCCATATCCAGCGAACGACCAGTCCAACACCTTGCCGGCGCGCAAGCCATAGGCATTGCCGCCGTCGGCAATCATCGCACCGTCAGGCAGGCCAGCAAGCTCATCGGCGGCGATCGCTGGAGGCTTGCCGCCCGACGCCAGTCTCTCCCTATGCAGCCGTTTGTCGACCTGCGGGGCGCGCGGTTCGGCAATGCCGAAGGCTTGCCGAAGTGGCCGACAAAATCCCTGGCCCGTTCGCGCTGGCAGAAGAAGCAGGGCCGGTGCCCCGCAGCCAACGCCGTGACCTCGTCCAGGAAAAACAGCTCGGTCCAGCCGGTCTTGCCACCCGGCCGGTTGCGGCCCATCGGCTCGCGCCGTACGTTGCGGAACTGGCACACGCAGATGATCCAGGCCTGCAGGGCCCAGCGTTTCTTCAACAGGGTCTTCGTTTCGGGATCATGGATGATGCCGCGATTGCCGGTGAACAGGCCGCGCTCTGGCACGGCGCGGATGGCGCCGAACGGATCGACCCGGTTCTGCAGTGGCATAGTTCTCTCCCAGGATACGCATCTTGGCTGCAACGCTGGCGGCATGGTATCGCTCCTCGCATCATTTTCATGTCAGCAGGGTTTGCGGATGCGGGTGCTGGTGGTCCAGAACTACGACAATACCGGCCTCGGCCAGGTTGGTGCCGCCCTTGCGGAAGCGGGTGCCGATCTCGATGTGCGCCTGCCCTACAAGGGCGATCCGTTGCCTGACGATGCAGCCGGGCACGATGCCATGGTGGTGCTCGGCGGCGGCCAGAATGCATTGGCCGACGATGAATATCCCTATTTCCCCGCGCTGCTCGAACTGACCCGCGATTTCGCCGGCAAGGACCGCGCGGTGCTCGGCATCTGCCTCGGCAGCCAACTTGTCGCCCGTGCCTTCGGCGGCGAGAACCGCATCGGCGGCGCCAACGAATTCGGCTGGCACGGCGTTTCGCTGACGCCGGACGCCAAGGCCGATCCGGTATTGGCCGCGCTGCCGGAAAAGTTCCCGATCTTCCAGTGGCACGATGACACGTTCGAACTGCCGGAAAACGCCGTGCGGCTCGCCGGCAATGACGTCGCCGAAAATCAGGCGTTTCGGGTCGGCCGCGCGGTCTACGGCTTCCAGTTCCATTTCGAGGCCGACCGGCCGATGGTCAAGGACTGGAGTTCCTCCTTCGCGCCTGTTATCGCCGCGCGCCATCCCGACTGGGCCGGCAAGCTGGACGGCGAAATGGCCCGTAACGGCCCCGACGCGGATGCCGCCGGCCTTGCCATTGCTCGCGCCTGGGTCGCGACCATCTGAGCATCCGCCCTCCGCAGCCCGCCGCGTGACATAATTGGCACGCGGCCCTGAATCCGTCTGGGAAAACACCTTTCATCCTTGGCTTGTGTCCGCCCGCTATCCTAGAAGGCGCGCGCCCTGCATCGGCTGTGCAACCGCGATGAACCTTTTGTGTGACCCGTGCGACACACCTCCGATACAGAAAATGCCTAGCAGCGCGAAATCGCCGAAAATTTGAAGCGAATTCTCCGTTTCAACGCATTGGTAACTGACCCATGCACAGATGCAGAAAGCTCAACAAGAGATGACTTCCGTGAAAGCAGCGCTTCTGTCCTTTGCCATGCTGTCGGCCATCGTGCTTTGCGGTCTGGGTATCTATACCGCGGATGCAGCCAACAACCACAACGCCATCGACGGCTACGGCGTCACCGCCTCGCTTCGCTAAAGCCGGAGTCTCCCTCGCGTCCTCTAACGCGCGGCGCTCAAGCTTCCTTTATCGCCATTTCCAGGATGCGCTTGTCCGCTCCGTCCACGACGAGCGCGGTAAGCTTGCCTGACTGCCAGGCAAGCGTGTCGACATTGACGCGGTTGACCATCACTTCGGCTTCCGGCACCGGCGTGTGGCCGTGCACCACGATCTTGGGATAAAGGCCGGAATGGTGGTGGAAGAGGTCGCGGATCCAGATCAGATCCGCAGGGCTTTGCTGGTCGAGCGGAACGCCCGGCCTTATGCCGGCATGGCAGAAGAAGAAGTCACCGAAGGTCACTGAAAACGGCAGCGAGCGCAGGAAGTCGATATGGCTCTGCGGCACGGCGTCGACCAGTGCCGCGTGGCCCTGCCGTAGTGCCGCCTCGGCCCTGCCGAACCAGCCATTGCCAGCGGAAAGCGTCACGCCATAGGACTGCGCCGTCTGGATGCCGCCATTGCCCATGAACAGGCCGTCCGGCTCGGGAACGTCGAGAAATTCGAGGAAGCCGATGTCGTGGTTGCCGGCGAGCATCAAATTGCGCGGATCGCGCTTTTGCGCCTCGATCAGGAAATCGATGACGCTTTTGGACTCCGGCCCCCGGTCGGTATAGTCGCCGAGATGGATGATGCGCCAGTCGGACGACGGCGCGTATTCCAGCTCGTTCTCGATCCGGCGATGCATGGCGCTGAGCAGGTCATATCGCCCGTGCACATCGCCGATGGCGTAGAGCCGCATGCCGTCCGGTCCACGCGCGTCGAGAAAATGAATGCCGCTCTGCGTCAAGGCTGGCGTCGTCTCCATGATCGGGCCGTCACGTGGAAGCTACGGCCAACGAATGAACGGTCCTAGCGCCGAAGCTGGTCCTTGCCCACGTCCGTCACCAGCCGCTTTCCGCACAGCGCCAGCGTTATGTCCATCTCCTTGCGGATGATTTCCAACGCTTTGGTAACTCCTTCCTTGCCGAGCGCGCCCAGGCCGTAAAGAAATGGCCGGCCGATATAGGTGCCCTTGGCGCCGAGGCAAAGCGCTTTCAACACGTCCTGGCCGGAGCGGATGCCGCCATCCATATGGACCTCGATCTGATCGCCGACCGCATCGGCGATTTCCTCAAGCACCATGATCGACGATGACGCACCGTCGAGCTGACGCCCGCCATGGTTGGAAACGACGATGGCGTCAGCGCCGGTTTTGGCCGCCATCAGCGCATCTTCCTTGTCGAGAATGCCTTTCAGGATCAGCTTGCCGCCCCAGCGCTCCTTAATCCACGCCACGTCCTTCCACGACAGCTGCGGATCGAACTGCTCTGTCGTCCAGGACGATAAAGAAGAGACGTCGCCGACGCCCTTGGCATGGCCGACGATGTTGCGGAAGGTGCGACGCTTGGTGCCGGCGATGCCCAGGCACCAGCGCGGTTTGAGAGCCAAGTCGATGATGTTGGTCAGCGTCATCTTGGGCGGCGCCGAAAGCCCGTTGCGGACATCCTTGTGGCGCTGGCCGAGGATCTGCAGGTCGAGCGTCAGCACCAGCGCCGAGCATTTCGCCGCCTTCGCGCGGTCGATCAGGTCGAGCACGAAATTCTTGTCGCGCAGAACATAAAGCTGGAACCAGAACGGCTTCTTCGTCACCGAGGCGACGTCCTCGATCGAACAGATGCTCATTGTCGACAGGGTGAAGGGCACGCCGAATTCCTCGGCCGCCTGCGCCGCCAGCATCTCTCCATCGGCGTGCTGCATGCCGGTCAGGCCGGTCGGCGCCAGCGCCACCGGCATCGAAACCTTCTGGCCGATCATGGTCGATTCCAGCGAGCGGTTGCTCATGTCGACCAGCACGCGCTGGCGGAACTTGATCTTCTGAAAATCTTCCTCGTTTGCGCGATAGGTGCTCTCAGTCCAGGCACCGGAGTCGGCATAGTCGAAGAACATCTTGGGCACGCGCCGGCGCGCGAGATCCTTGAGGTCTGCGATGGTGAGAATGTCGCTCATGATGGTCCCCGCTTGAATCGAATTGACTAGGAGCGTCTGCGCGCCGGTTCGGTGTCGCCGGCTTCCGAACGCTGCCGCAGTCTGAGCCGCGACACGCGTTGCCAGTCGCCGCTGCGCTCGGCTTCCGCCATCGACCGCTCGACATAGGTCATATGGTCCATCGCCGCTTGCCGGGCTCCGGCCGGATCGCCGGCTTTCACCGCGGCGTGGATCGCCTGGTGTTGGGCAAGCAGCGCCTCGCGCGCGCCGGGCACGGTGAACACCAGCAGCCGGTTCTGGAACACGCCTTCCGACAGCAGCCGGTAGCAGGAGCGCAGCGTGTGCAGGAGCAGGATGTTGTGCGCGCATTCGCAGATCGCGTGATGGAATTCGACGTCGATTTCGGCCTCGTCGTCGAAATCGCCGGTGCGATGCGCCTCATCCATGCGCGCCATGATGCGGTCGAGCAGCGCAAGATCCTCGGGGGTGGCGCGCCGCGCCGCATATTCGGCGGCTATGCCTTCGATCTCGCGGCGGTATTCCAGATAGTCGGTCACCGCCTTGCGATGCATCGAGATCAGGTCCGCCACCGGTTTGGTGAACAGCTGGCCGATGATGTCGGCGACATGCGTGCCGCCGCCTGGGCGCGTGGTCAGCAGGCCGCGCCCTTCGAGCGCCTTCAGCGCATCGCGCAGGATCGGCCGCGACACGTCGAACTGGCGTGCCAACTCGCGCTCGCCCGGCAACCGGTCACCCGTGCGCAGCACGCCTTCGAGGATGAGGCTCTCGATCTGCTGCACCACCTCGTCGGCGGTGCGCGAATGCTCGATCCTGGAAAAAATATCGCTCAACAGATTGCCTGGAAGGTGAACCGGTGTCACGCACGATAAAGCCTGCGTCGCCAACTGGTCAAATTATTTATCCAATTGGTCAGGGTGGGCCGGCATTGCCGCGCGCTGTTCCATCACCTTCGGCTAAACTTTGCTGTTTGCGTCATCAGGCGATTGGCCCTAGAGGGACGCGACTGCAAGAGGGTCAAGGAAACCCCGGGGGACCAGCCGTGTCAGACGACCCGTCCAATCTCGAATTCCAGCCGCGTGCCAAGGGCAGCGTCATGGGCTTCCCCGCGCATGAGGGCCGGCCCGGCGCACTGGGGGAGGTGCATGCCCGGCCGCATCCGCTGATCGAAAAGCCGCGCGTCCTGGTGCAACTCGCCTTCATGACCGAAGGCGGTTCCAGCGTCGATCATGCCGTGCTTTCCGAACTGTCGCGGCGCCTTGGCATTGCCGCGCCCGACCGCCAGGCGCGTCACCACGCCATGAAGTGGGGCAAGGGCTCGCTGCGCTGGGAGCGGCATACGGAATTCTCGACCTATCTGTGGGAAGGGCCGCTTTCCGAAAACGGCAGGGGGCAGGAGGATTCGCCGTTCGGCAACGGCTTTTCGCCGCCGGGCACCGTCATTTCGGGCATCCGGCTCGAGATCCGCAAATGGACACAGGTGAGCGAGCGGTTGATCGCCGATTTCGACCCTACCAGCCTGTGCTACTCGCTGGTCGAGCGCGGCAACGCGGCAATCGTCACCGATTTCCGCCAGGATGGTGACGGCATGACCCGCATACTGGTGCTCGATCGCGGCCTGACGCCGGCGCGCACCGGGGCGCTGTCGCAGCGGCTGATCGACATCGAAACCTACCGCACGCTCGCCATGCTCGGCCTGCCGCTGGCGCTGACCTTGTCGGGTCGCGCCCGTCGTATCGAGGACAGGCTGGCTCTGACCACGCTGGAAATGAAGGTCGCCGAGACCCGCGACAGCCAGACGCTGCTCGCCGACCTGACCGAACTTGCCGCGGAACTGGAGGCGGACGCGGCCTCGAGTCTTTACCGCTTCGGCGCCAGCCGCGCCTATGATGGCATCGTCGTCGAGCGGCTGGAGGCACTCGAAGAGGAAGCCGTGCCCGGCTACGACACCTGGGAAGGGTTCCTGCAGCGTCGCGTCGCGCCGGCGATGCGGACCTGCCGCTCGGTGGAAGAACGGCAAGCCAACCTGTCGCGAAAACTCACCCGCGCCACCACGCTGCTGCGCACCTGGGTCGATGTCGAGGTCGAGAAGCAAAACCGCGACCTGCTCGCTTCGATGAACAACCGCGCCCGCCTGCAACTGCGGCTCCAGCAGACCGTCGAAGGCCTCTCGGTCGCCGCCGTCTCCTATTATGTCGTCGGCCTGATCGGCTATGTCGCCAAGGGCGCCTCGATCTTCGGTCATGCCTTCGCGCCGGAGATCGTCACCGCCGCCTCGGTGCCGGTCGCCATCCTGCTGGTCTGGTGGGGCGTGCGCCGTGTGCGCCGGATGCATTCCGAGCCCGGCAAGCACGCCGGCGAATAGGCTCGCAATCTCCCCCCTCAAGGTCGCCGAAGGCGACAGAGGGGGTCGCCTCGGGTAGAGCGCCAGCGCTCGTTTCGCGCCAGAGATGAAGTCGGCGATCTAGGTGAGACGACCCCCTCCGGACGCTTCGCGGCCACCTCCCCCTCAAGGGGGGAGGGTAGCGGCAGATTGCCGCTGCGGAAGCTCGTCTCGGCCTCGACTTGCGGTCTCAACCAAAGCAGGATTTGCAACGGGCGTGCCGGACTGGTAAAAGATTTTGACCAGTGAACCAGAATGAGGCTGCTGATGTCCGGCCTGGCCATGCCGCAACCTGACGACGCCACGATGCGCCATCGCGACCAGATCATCGCCGACATGCGCATCATCGTGCCGGGCGAGGGCGTGGTCGATGCTGCCAACGCCATGCGGGCCTTCGAGAGCGATGGCCTGACCGCCTATCGGCAATTGCCGCTGGTCGTGGTGCTGCCTGAAACGGTGGCGCAGGTGTCCCGCGTATTGAAATACTGCAACGACCGCAACATCCGCGTCGTGCCGCGCGGCTCGGGCACGTCCCTGTCGGGCGGCGCGTTGCCGCTGCAAGACGCCGTTCTGCTCGTCATGAGCCGCTTCAACCGCATCCTCCAAGTCGACTATCCCAATCGCATCGTCGTTGCCCAGCCGGGCGTTACCAATCTCGGCATCACCACCGCCGTCGAGCAGGAGGGCTTTTACTACGCCCCCGATCCATCCTCCCAGATCGCCTGCTCGATCGGCGGCAATGTCGCGGAAAACTCCGGCGGCGTGCATTGCCTGAAATACGGCCTCACCGCCAACAATGTGCTCGGCATCGAGATGGTGCTGATGAATGGCGAGGTGGTGCGGCTCGGCGGCAGCCATCTCGACGCGGAAGGCTATGATCTGCTTGGCGTCATGACCGGTTCCGAAGGCCTGCTCGGCGTCGTCACCGAGGTCACCGTGCGCATCCTGAAGAAGCCTGAGACGGCGCGCGCCCTGCTGATCGGCTTTCCGACCAGCGAGCAGGGTGGCCAGTGCGTCGCCGACATTATCGGCGCCGGCATCATTCCAGGCGGCATGGAAATGATGGACCGTCCCGCGATCCACGCTGCGGAGGATTTCGTCCATGCCGGCTATCCCCTGGATGTCGAGGCGTTGCTGATCGTCGAGCTCGACGGGCCTGTCGTCGAGGTCGACCATCTCATCACCGCGGTCGAGGCGATCGCCATCCGCAACGGCTCGACCACCTGCCGCATTTCGCAGTCCGAGCAGGAGCGCTTGAGCTTCTGGGCCGGCCGCAAGGCAGCCTTTCCGGCGGTCGGCCGCATCTCGCCCGACTATTACTGCATGGACGGCACCATCCCGCGCAAGGAACTGCCGCGCGTGCTGCACGGCATGCGCGAGTTGTCGCAGAAATATGGGCTCGGCGTTGCCAATGTCTTTCACGCCGGCGATGGCAATCTGCACCCGCTGATCCTCTATGATGCCAACGTGCCGGGTGAACTCGACAAGGCCGAAAGCTTCGGCGCCGACATTTTGCGGCTCTGCGTCAAGGTCGGCGGCGTCCTCACTGGCGAACATGGCGTGGGCGTCGAGAAGCGCGACCTGATGCCGGAAATGTTCAACCAGATCGACCTCGACCAGCAGATGCGCGTGAAATGCGCCTTCGACCCCAACCACCTGCTCAATCCGGGAAAAGTCTTCCCGCAGCTCCGCCGCTGCGCCGAACTCGGCCGCATGCATGTGCATCGCGGGCAGGTGGCGTTTCCCGACATTCCGAGGTTTTGAGGTGATGGCGTCTCAGAATAGGGGTTCCTCGCCCCCGCAAAGCGGGGGAGAGGTGGCTCGGGCGCAGCCCGAGTCGGAGAGGGGGACGCCCGCACCAAGCCGCCGCTCGCCTGAGAAGATTGCGCGTGCTCGCACACTTCGTCACGGCGACAATCAGGCTGAAGCGTTACTCTGGACCGAGCTAAAGGCCAGAAGGCTCGGCGGGTACAAATTCGTACGGCAGATGCCGATCGGACCATACTTCGCCGATTTTACCTGTCGTAGCGAAAAGCTGGTCGTCGAACTTGACGGAAGTCAGCACTCCGAGAATTCCTATGACCGGCGACGCGACGAGTTCATGCGCGGTGAGGGATTTTCGGTGCTGCGTTTCTGGAATGTCGACATTCTCAAAACTCGCCGGATTGTCTGCGAGACCATTCTCGCGGCACTGGAGGGGCGAATAGCCGAAGACGTGGTCGCCACAGATCTGAGGTTTGTTTTCGCGCCCAAGAAGATTGGGGGCGACGTTCTATGATTGCCCCCTCTCCGTCTCGGGCTCCGCCCGAGCCACCTCTCCCCCGCCTTGCGGGGGCGAGGAACCCAAGCTCTGCCGAGGTCTGATTTGCTGTTCAAACAATTCTCGCTCGACAGGATCGCGCGCAAGGAAGTGATGCTCGCTTTTCGCCGCTGGAAGCGGCTGGGTTTCGGGGAGCACAGGCTTTGACCACCTTCACCCCCTCCACCTCAGACGAAGTCCTCTCCACCGTCGCCTGGGCGGCCGCGGAAGAGTCGCCGCTCGAAATCCTGGGCCATGGCTCCAAGCGGGGCGTCGGCCGTCCGCTGCAGACGGAGCACACGCTCGACCTGTCGAGGCTCACTGGCGTGACACTTTATGAACCCGCCGAACTGGTGCTGTCGGCGAAGGCCGGCACGCCGCTGGCCGAGATCGAGAAACTGCTGGCGGAAAACGGCCAGCAACTTGCCTTTGAGCCGATGGACTACGGCCCGCTGCTCGGCGGCGAGCCAGGCAAAGGCACAATCGGCGGCGTGCTCGGCGCGAACCTGTCCGGTCCGAGGCGGCTGAAGGCCGGCGCGGCACGCGATCATATCCTCGGCATCAATGTGATCTCCGGCCGGGGCGAAGCCTTCAAGTCCGGCGGCCGCGTGGTCAAGAACGTCACCGGTTACGACCTGTCGAAGCTGATGGCCAACAGTTGGGGTACCTTGGCCGTTTTCACCGATGTCACTTTCAAGGTGCTGCCGGCGGCGGAAACCGAGGTCACCCTGGCGATCAGGGGACTGCTTGATGATGCCGCTTCCACCGCGATGGCATTGGCGCTCGGCTCCAGCGCGGAAGTGTCTAGCGCTGCCCATCTGCCGGAGCGCATTGCCGCGCGCGTCGCCGGCGCCGCGCTCGGCAGTGATGCCGCCACGTTGCTGCGCGTCGAGGGCTTTGGCCCGTCCGTTGCCTACCGTATTGCAGCGCTGAAGACGCTGCTCGGCAAGGCTGGGCCGCTGGAGGAAATTTCCGGTGAGGCCTCGCGGCTGATCTGGCGCGACATACGCGATATCAGGCCCTTCGCCGATGGCGGCGAGAAGCCGGTCTGGCGCGTGTCGATGGCGCCCTCGCAGGCGCACCAGATGGTTCTGACGCTGCGTATGCAGGCCGCCGTCAGCGCCTTCTATGACTGGCAGGGCGGACTGGTGTGGCTGCGCATGGAAGAGGGCGACCCGGAAGCGGCACTGCTGCGCGGACTGTTGCGTAAACATGGTGGCGGCCATGCGACGTTGGCGCGCGCCGCGCCCGCCCATCGCACGGCGCTGCCGGTGTTCGAGCCGCAGGCGCCGGCGCTTGCCGCGCTCAGCCAGCGCCTGAAGCAGGAATTCGACCCGAAGAACATCCTCAATCCCGGCCGCATGGCCTAGGACATCAGCGATGCAGACGAATTTCTCATCCGCCCAGCTTGCCGATCCGCATGTCGCTGAATCGGAAAAGATCCTGCGCAAATGCGTGCATTGCGGCTTCTGCACCGCCACCTGTCCGACCTATGTGACGCTTGGCAACGAGCTCGACTCGCCGCGCGGCCGCATCTACCTGATCAAGGACATGCTGGAGAACGGCCGTCCCGCCGACAAGGAGATCGTCACCCATATCGACCGCTGCCTCTCCTGCCTCGCCTGCATGACGACATGCCCGTCGGGCGTCAACTATATGCATCTTGTCGACCACGCCCGCGCCCATATCCAGGAGACCTACAAGCGGCCGCTGCTCGACCGGCTGACCCGTTCCATGCTGGCCTTCGTCTTGCCTTATCCCCAACGCTTTCGCACCGCGCTCAAACTGGCAAAACTGGGCAAGCCGTTCATCGGCCTGTTCGAGAAGGTCCCGTCGCTGAAGCCGCTCGGCGCGATGCTTAGGCTCGCGCCTGCATCGATCCCAGAGGCTTCGCCGCTGGCGTCGCCGGGCATTCATGCCGGGCAGGGCACGAAAAAAGGGCGCGTCGCCATCCTCACCGGCTGCGCGCAATCGGTACTCGACCCCGCCATCAACGATACGACCATCTCGCTGCTGACACGACTCGGCATCGAGGTGGTGGTGCCGCCCGGCGAGGGCTGCTGCGGCGCGCTGGTTCATCATATGGGGCGTGAGGAAGCAGCCCTTGCTTCGGCACGGCAGAATGTCGACGCCTGGACACGCGCCATCGACCAGGGCGGTCTCGATGCCATCATCATCACCGCGTCGGGCTGCGGCACGACGATCAAGGACTATGGCTTCATGCTGCGGCTGGATCCGGTCTACGCCAACAAGGCTGCACGCGTGTCGGCGCTGGCCAAGGACATCACCGAGTATCTCACCGCCATCGACCTGCCCGAGCCGGTGCGCAGGCCCGGCACCGTCGTCGCCTATCACTCGGCCTGCTCGATGCAGCACGGCCAGAAGATCACCCGCGAGCCGAAGGAGCTGCTGGCCAGGGCGGGCTTCGTCGTGCGCGAGCCGCGGGAAGGGCATCTCTGCTGCGGCTCGGCCGGCACCTACAACATCCTGCAGCCCGAGATTTCGGCAAAACTGCGCGACCGCAAGGTGAAGAACATCGAGGCGACCGGTGCCGAGATCGTCGCCACGGGAAACATCGGCTGCATCACCCAGATCGCGTCCGCCGCGAAGCTTCCGGTGGTGCATACGATCAAGCTGCTCGACTGGGCCTATGGGGGGCCAAAGCCGGAAGGCGTTCTTGAAGAGAGGCTCGTCGCGGCGGAATAGTCGGCTTGGCGCTATTCGGCCGCCAACCTATCCGCCGTGCCATATGTCGCCTCGTAGAGCGCGCGCTGCCGGCTGAGTGCCACCATCGTGTTGCGCAGCAGGATCGCCACCGTGATCGGGCCGACGCCGCCCGGCACCGGCGTGATCCAGGAGGCGACCTCGCGCACGCTTTCGGTATCGACGTCGCCGACAATGCGGCTCGCCCCATCCGGCCCGATTTCGGAATTGATGCCGATGTCAATAACGGCAGCCCCTGGTTTCACCATGTCGGCCTTGATCAGCCGCGGCTTGCCGACGGCGACGAACAGCGCATCGGCGCGGCGCGCATGGGCGGCGACCGAGCGCGTCATGTGGTGGCAGACCGTGACGGTCGCGCCTTCGCTCATCAACAGGAAGGCGATCGGCTTGCCGACGATTTCCGAATGGCCGACGACCACGACTTCCAGGCCCTTGAGATCGAGGCCTGTCTCCTTCAGCAACTCGACCGAGGCGGCCGCCGTGCAGGGCGCGAGATCGAGCTGGTTGTAGACGATGTTGCCGATCGAGGCCGGGTGCATGCCCTCGACGTCCTTCAGCGGATGCACGGCCGCCTGCAGCGTCTTGATCGGGATATGCGCGGGAACCGGCCGCTGGATGATGATGCCGGTAACGCGCGGATCGGCGTTCAGGCCATGGATTGCCGCTTCCAGCTCGCCCGAAGTGATGGTGGCGGGAAAACGCCGTTCCTCGAAATCGATGCCGGCAAGCTCAGCCTTGGCGCGCTGGTTGCGCACATAGACATCGACGGCATCAGTGTCACCGACGGTGATGGAGATCAGCTTGGGCGGAAAACCCTCGGCTTTGGCAATGGCCGCATCCTGACGCACGGCGGCGATGATGCGCTGGGCAACCGGGCCGCCCTTGAGATAGCGGCTGTCGTCGGACAGGGACATGGGTGGACTCTTTCTCTCGTTGGCGCCGACATAGCAAAAGAACATCGGAAATGTCAGCACGAAAGCGAACCGCGATGCCTTTTTGCGCGACGCAACGCGGCGGAACGCCTCCTACCCAACCAAAAAGGAAAGGGCAGCGCGGTTCCCCGCACTGCCCTTCCTGACCGACCGCATCCCCATACGGCCCGTCCCCCTTATTTCTTCCGACCCCGGAAAACGATGCGTCTCCGGATCAGGTGATTCGCGAAATTATATCACCTCGACCGTGGTTCCGACATTGACCCGTTCATAAAGGTCGACGACGTCCTCGTTGCGCATGCGGATGCAGCCCGACGACACCGCGCCACCGATCGTCCATGGCTGGTTGGTGCCGTGGATGCGATACTCGGTGGTGCCGAGATAGAGCGCGCGGGCGCCGAGCGGGTTCTCGATGCCGCCAGCCAGATAGGTCGGCAGGTAGCGGCCTTTGGCCGCTTCGCGCTTGATCATCTGCGCCGGCGGGCGCCAGTCCGGCCAGACGCGCTTGTTGGTGATCTTGTGCGTGCCCGACCATTCGAAGCCCGGCTTGCCGGTGCCGACGCCGTAGCGCCGGGCCTTGCCGTTCTTCTCGACCAGATAGAGGAAATTCTGCGTCGTATCGATCACGATCGTGCCTGGCTTCTGCCCACCGTCATAGTCGACTTCCTGCGGCAGGTAGATCGGGTTGATCTGTGGGCGCATCACCATGCGCTTGGCCGGCATCTGCACGGCGGCCGTCTGTACGCGGTCGGGCTGTGCTTGCGGCTGCGCATAGCGCAGGCGCGGCTGCTGCTGCGCGACCGAACGGTTCTGCCGCACGATGCCGGGCGCATGGCCAAGCTGCAGCACCCACGGGGCAGAAAGGTCGGGGCTCACCATCACGGGCGGCCTGTCGGCATAGCGGTCGCCGGCGGTGGACGGCGTGACGCCGGCGGCAAACACAGCCACGGCGCCGAGCAAGGGAAACAGGACTCTCTTCATCGGGAACGCACCTTGATCGTCTGATACAACCGGGTGGAAACGCTCCCCGGTTCGGCGATCATTGGCGCGCCAGCAGCAACCGAAACATGAATCGGAATGCGTAAAATGCCGAACTGTCAGTAAACCTTTTGGTGTGGTTACCGCCGCGTTCAGGAATCTGGTAAAGCCACGGTAAAGCAGCGCAAAAGCGCGTTAAGGAATGGATTTCAGCCATGCAACAAGAAAACACCGGCCTGCTCGCCGGTCCCGACGGTGTCGCGCGCTGCTTCTGGCATGGCAATCTGCCCGACTATCTGCACTATCACGATCATGAATGGGGCCGGCCGGTGGCCGATGACCGCAGGCTGTTCGAAAAGATCTGTCTCGAGGGCTTCCAGTCGGGCCTGTCGTGGCTGACCATCCTGCGCAAGCGCGAGAATTTTCGCGAGGCCTTCGCCGGCTTCGACTTCGACAAGGTCGCTGCCTTCACCGACAAGGATGTCGAGCGCCTGCTCGGCAATGCCGGCATCATCCGCCATCGCGGCAAGATCGTCTCGACCATCAACAACGCCAAGCGCGCTCGCGAAATGGCCGACGAATTCGGCTCGCTGGCCGCCTGGTTCTGGAAGTTCGAACCCGGCAAGGAGGAGCGGCCCGAGATCGTCGACCTCGCCCATCTGCGCGCCAACCCGACCACGGCGGTCTCGGTACGGATTTCGAAGGAACTGAAGAAGCGCGGCTGGAGCTTCGTCGGCCCGACCACGGTCTACGCCTTCATGCAGGCCATGGGCCTCGTCAACGACCATCTCGAAGGCTGCGTCTGCCGCAAGGAGGTCGAGAAGGAACGGAAGGCTTTCAAGCGGCCGAAATAGCGGCGGCGCCTACGCCCCGGCGCCGGCCTGTCAGGCGCCGATGGTTCTGGACATGTAAAGCCCGGCGAAAATGGCCGCCACGATGGCAAGGGCAGGGTAGATCACCAGCAGTCCTGTCACTAGCGCATCGCGCATGGTGGGCCCGGCGACTTCACCGGATGTCGGCTCGAATGGGCCCGCCGCATGGCTTGTCATCTTGTGAATATGGGTGTTGGCAGGGCGTAGATGCGCACATACGTCGCCAGCCTTGCCGCACCAATCAGCATCGGTTAGGACACGCGCATTGCGAAAATCGCAACATTGTTGACCTGCAAACATCACGAAACACCGGGCAAACATCTCATGGCCGACAAATCGGAAAAGACGAAAGCGCGGCTGCCGCGCGGGTTTGCCGACCGCAGCGCCGAGGACATCCGCGCCGTAGAGAAGATGATGGCGACGATCCGCTCGGTCTATGAGCTTTATGGTTTCGAACCCGCCGACCAGCCGCTGATCGAATATACGGATGCGCTGGGAAAATTCCTGCCCGACCAGGACCGGCCGAACGAAGGCGTGTTCTCCTTCCAGGACGATGACGATCAGTGGCTGTCTCTGCGCTACGACCTGACCGCGCCGACCGCGCGTTTCGTCGCCGAGAATTTCGAGCGCCTGCCCAAACCCTACCGCAGCTACCGCTCCGGCTGGGTGTTCCGCAACGAGAAGCCCGGCCCCGGCCGCTTCCGCCAGTTCATGCAGTTCGACGCCGACACGATCGGCACGCCGGGCGTCGCCGCCGACGCCGAAATGGCGATGATGATGGCCGACGTGATGGAAGCGCTCGGCATCAAGCGCGGCGACTACGTCATCCGCGTCAACAACCGCAAGGTACTCGACGGCGTGCTGGAGGCGATCGGGCTTGGTGGCGACGAGAATACGGGACGCCGGTTGACGGTGCTGCGCGCCATCGACAAGCTGGACAAGTTGGGGCCGGAAGGCGTGCGGCTCCTGCTTGGCCCGGGGCGCTGGGATGGCGGCAAGGAAGGCGAAGGCGACTTCGCCAAGGGCGCTGGGTTGAACGACGCACAGGCCGAAGCCGTTCTTCTTGCGACAGCAAAGGGCCAGGCTCGCCAGGATTCCAATGTCGGCGCGAACACGACCTACCAGGAGGGCGTTGGCGAACTCGCGACGATTGAAGCCCTGGTCAGGGCCGCGGGATATGGCGAGGACCGTATCGCCATGGACCGCTCGATTGTGCGTGGCCTCGAATATTACACCGGCCCCGTCTTCGAGGCCGAACTGCTGGCGGAAATCCCCAATGAGGACGGCCAGATCGTGCGCTTCGGTTCGGTCGGCGGCGGCGGGCGCTATGACGGTCTGGTCTCGCGCTTCCGTGGCGAGCCGGTGCCGGCGACCGGCTTCTCCATCGGCGTTTCGCGGCTGATGACGGCGCTGAAGAACCTCGGCAAGCTCGACAGCACCGATGTGATCGCGCCGGTGGTCGTGCTGGTCATGGACAAGGACACGGAAAGCCTCGGCCGCTATCAGAAAATGGTGGCCGAGCTGCGCGCCGCCGGCATCCGCTCCGAAATGTATCTCGGCGGCGCTGGCATGAAGGCGCAGCTCAAATATGCCGACCGGCGCGGCTGCCCGGTCGCAATCATCCAGGGCGGCGACGAGCGCGCCAAGGGTGAATTGCAGATCAAGGACCTGATCGAAGGCGCGCGCATGTCGGCCGAGATTACCGATAATGCCGAATGGCGCGCGGCGCGGCCGGCGCAGGTGACTGTGGCGGAGGGTGAGTTGGTTGCGGAGGTGAAGAAGATTTTGGCGGCGCAGGCATCCGATCGCGCCAAGGATGGCGCTTGAACACCCCCCTCTGGCCTGCCGGCCATCTCCCCCGCAAGGGGGGAGATCGGCAGCTTGAGACTCGGCGTCGCTTGTTCATCGCTGGGAATTGGCGAAAGCCCGCGCGACATCCAATCTTCCCTCTTGCGGGGGAGATGGCCGGCAGGCCAGAGGGGGGTGCCTCGCGCCCAACCTTTCCATGACCTCCCGCTACCCCGCCATTTCAACCGACATCACCAACCTCTTCGCCGCTCGTGACACCCATGCGGTCGAGGTCGCCGTCCTCCAACCGGCGGACCCCTTCCTCGACATGGCCGGCGAGGATTTGCGCCGCCGCATCTTCCTCACCGAAAGCGAGACCGGCCAGACATTGTGCCTGCGGCCGGAATTCACCATTCCTGTCTGCCTTGACCATATCCGCTCGCAGGCCGGCACGCCGCGCCGCTATTCCTATCTGGGCGAAGTGTTTCGCCAGCGCCGCGAAGGCGGCAACGAGTTCTTCCAGGCCGGCATCGAGGATCTCGGCGACCGCGACACGGCGCAAGCCGACGCCCGCTCGGTGGCCGACGCGCACGCACTGCTCTCACTGGTCCTGCCCGGACAGTCGCTAGCGGTCACGCTCGGCGACCAAGGCATTTTCGAGGCGGTGCTCGCCGCCCTCGGGCTGCCGCGCGGCTGGCGCATGCGGCTGGCCCGTGCCTTCGGCTCGGCGCCGATGTTGCAGGCAGCCCTTGCCGATCTCGCCAACCCGCCACGCAACGGCCAGCTTTCCGGTCCGGTCGCCGCACTTGTCCTCGACGGTGATCTCGAGGGCCTCTCGGCGCACATTGCCGGTGGCATGGAGGAGGCCGGCCTATCGGCCTCGGCCGGACGCGCGCCATCGGACATCGCGCGGCGGCTGATCGAGAAAGCCGAATTGCGCAGTGTGCGGCTCTCGAACGAGGCCTTCGCGGCGCTGAAGAGCTTTCTGGCGATCGACGTGCCGCTCGATGGCGCGGCGCGAGCGCTGGAGACCTTCGCCGACGGCGCCGGGCTTTCGCTGGGCGCCGCGCTTGAAAAGTTTGCTGCCCGCGCCAGGGCGATCGAGGCGCATGGCTTGCCTGCGGGAAAAATCCGCTACGACGCCGCCTTCGGCCGTCCGCTGGACTACTACACCGGTGTGGTCTTCGAGATCGCGGCGCACGACGGCGAGCGTCCCCTGGCCGGTGGCGGCCGCTACGACCGGTTGCTGACGCTGCTTGGCGCCAGGACCGCGATACCCGGTGTCGGCTTTTCCGTCTGGCTCGACCGCATCGAAGCGTTGCGGGAGACGGCACGATGATCACACTGGCGATCCCGTCGAAGGGCCGGCTGAAAGAGCAGGCGCTGGAGGTGCTGGCCAAGGCCGGCCTCGCCGTCAGCCTGCCCGGTGACGAGCGCAAATATCACGCCCGCGTCGAGGGCCTGGACAATGTCGAGGTCGCCTTTCTGTCGGCTTCCGAGATAGCCGGCGAGATCGGCCAGGGCGCGGTCGATCTCGGCATCACCGGCGAGGACCTGGTGCGGGAAAATCTCGGCGATTGGGAGGTCCGCGCCGAGATCGTGGCCCGCCTCGGCTTCGGCCATGCCGATGTCGTGGTGGCGGTGCCCGAAATCTGGCTCGATGTCGACACCATGGCCGATCTCGACGACGTCGCCGCCGATTTCCGCCAGCGCCATGGCCGACGCCTGAGGATCGCCACCAAATACTGGCGGCTGACGCAGCAGTTCTTCTCGCAGAAACACGGGATCCAGGTCTATCGCATCGTCGAGAGCCTCGGCGCCACCGAAGGCGCGCCGGCCGCCGGGCTTGCCGATGTCATCGTCGACATCACCACCACAGGCTCGACGCTGCGTGCCAACCATCTCAAGGTGTTGAGCGACGGCGTCGTCCTCAAATCGCAGGCCTGTCTGGTGGCATCGAAGAAGGCCCGCGCCGCCAGCGATGAAGCCATCCTGCGCGACATCGTCACGAAAATGAGCGCTCTCCCTCCCCCTTGAGGCTAGCGTGCGCACACATTTGATTTGGCGGTGGTCAGTATGGGTTTGCAAGGACGAAGCCCTCAACAATGGCGTGGAAGCGTTTGAGGCCGTTGCTGAAGGTGACCGGGCCCGGCGGGCGCTCCTTTGGATAGCCGTTCCAGCCGCCGAGCCGGGCAATGCACCAGGCCGCCCAAGCGAGCGTGTGTGGCGGATGCGGGTTCTTCTGCGTTTGGGTCTTGCCTTCCAGCCTGGCGACCAGCGCGTCCAGAACGGCGATCTCGGCGGGATTGAAGAGGCGTGTGGCCCTGAGGGTCTGGCCGGCCGCGTCGCGCCCGTGCACGAGTTGCATAACCCTGGTGGCCACGATCAGCGCGGTTGCAGCCAGACGTTCGAGTGCATCGCCATCGGCGATGAGGCTTTCCTCCAGATCGATGGCCTGCGACTTCAAGGTCCGGAACAACTGCTCGATGGTCCAGCGCGACCGGTAGAGATCGACGATGGCGATGGCATCGGCGAGTGTCTTGACGGTGTGGGTTGTCAACAGCCGCCAGATCACCGCGTCCTTGGGCGAAGGCGGATCGATCTCGCGCACTTCCACGATATTGAGCCTGACCGCGCGCGGATCGCGGCGGTCGGCCCCAAGGCGCGGCTGGCGCAAGGTGACCTCGGCGAAGCGAACGGCCAGGTGCACCTTGCGTCCCGGCCGGCCGGGACGCGCCTGCAGATCGAAGGCGATGCGGCCGGCTTCCGGCGTCTTGGCTATCTCGCCGAACAAGCGGCCGCCCTCTTCCCCCAGCGCCCGATCGCGCACAGCGCGCATGAGCACATGCGTGCGCTCGTCAGGCAGCCTTGCCAGCACCTCGTAGATGTCGGCCTCGCGGTCGCCGATCACGGTGAGGAGCGGCGTGTCGGTCAGCGCCTGGCGGGCCGCCGTGGCGGTGGCGATCCATTTGTAGCTTTCCTTGGCTTCGATCGGCAGGGCCTGGTAGTCGTCCGCCTTCTGCCCCCGGCGCCGCCAGATCGTGGCCGCCGCAAGGCCCAGCACCGACCCGTCGCCGGCATCCACGGCCAGAGCCGGGTGTACGAACAGCCCGATATCCTTGCCGTTGCCGACACATCCGAGGCCGCGCTTGCGCGAGGCCTTGGCCTGATAGTTGATCTCGCTGCTGTCCTCGATGATCAGCACATGACGGCCGGCCGCCGCCTTGGCCGTTTGCGCCGCCGCCGTGCGCACGATCTCCTGCACCGTCACGTTGGGATTGCCAAACAGCCGCGTGAACGCAACCTGTTCCGCGCGTGTATCGGCCAGCCGACGCATGCCCGCGCTGATGCGCATGCACATGCGCTCCAGCACCATGCTCCCCTTTTTTGCAAGCGCAGGTCGCCGAAGTATCCAAGCAGCGGTGCCATCGTCGAAATCTCCCGAATCAACAATGGCAGCTACAGAATCACACACGATTCCAACCCTTCAAGCCCCATCTGCCGCCCGGCCAATACGTCCCTTGACACCCCTCCGAAGCAGATGTGTGCGCACGCTAGCCCCCCTTGAGGGGAGGGTGGACAGCCGCCGAAGGCGGATGGACGGGTGGGGTCCTTGCGGCAGTGCTCGACGTGAGACGACCCCGCTGCGCTCGGCACCCTCCCCTCAAGGGCAGGGAATAACCCAGTTTCCACCGTCCCGGCAGGCTGATAGGCTTGGTCCGAGCTGGAGGACACAGCGATGCCGGTCAATCTCGACGAACTGAAGAACGCCACCAATCTGCGCGGACGCGGTGCGCGCGCCGGCAGCGTCTTCATCGAACCCATTGACGGCAGGGCGCATGTCTCGGGCGAGCGCAAGGTGCCGCTGCTCGACAAGACGATCCCTGAGCTTTTCTCCGACACGGTCAGCAAATACGGCACGCTCGATGCCGCCGTCTTCGTCGGCCAGGACAAGCGCTTCACCTGGAGCGAACTGTCGGACACGGTGGATGCGCTGGCCGCCGGCTTCCTGGCGCTGGGCCTGGAAAAGGGCGATCGTGTCGGTATCTGGTCGCCCAACCGTTGGGAATGGCTGGTGACGCAATTCGCCACCGCCCGCATCGGCCTGATCCTGGTCAACATCAACCCGGCCTACCGGTTGATCGAGCTGGAATATGCGCTCAACAAGGTCGGCTGCAAGGCGCTCGTCACCGCCGCCAGCTTCAAGACGTCGGACTATCTCGGCATGATCGAGACGCTGGCGCCGGAGATCGCCACGGCGGCACCGGGTCAGCTGAAGGCCGAGAAATTGCCGGCGCTCAGGATCATCATCCGCATGGGCGAGGACAATTCGCCAGGCATGTTCAATTTCGGCGACGTACTGGCCATGGCCGGCCGCGATGAGCACGACAGCCTCGACCGTCTCTCCGAGGGGCTGAAGCCGAACGAGGCGATCAACATCCAGTTCACCTCAGGCACGACGGGCGCACCCAAGGGCGCGACACTCACCCATTCGAACATCGTCAACAATGGCAACTTCGTCACCTCGGCGATCAAGCTCACCGTTGACGACCGGCTCTGCATCCCGGTGCCGCTCTATCATTGCTTCGGCATGTCGATGGGCACGATGGGCTGCGTCTCCAAGGGCGCGACCATGGTTTTCCCGAGCGAGGGCTTCGATCCCGGCCTGACGCTGAATGCCGTTTCGCAGGAGCGCTGCACCGGCCTCTATGGCGTGCCGACCATGTTCGTCGGCATGCTCGACCACGCGGATTTCGACACATTCGATCTTACCAGCCTGCGCACCGGCATCATGGCCGGTTCGCCATGTCCGATCGAGGTGATGAAGAAGGTGGTGTCGCTGATGCATATGTCGGAGGTGACCATCGCCTACGGCATGACTGAGACCAGTCCGGTGTCCTTCCAGAGCGGCGTCGACGATCCGCTGGAAAAGCGCGTCTCCACCGTCGGGCGCGTCCACCCCCATGTCGAGGTCAAGGCGGTCGATGCCGACGGCGCCACCGTTGCGGTCGGGGCACCGGGTGAACTGTGCACGCGCGGCTATTCGGTGATGAAGGGCTATTGGGACGACGAGGCAAAGACCCGCGAGGCGATCGATAGCGATGGCTGGATGCATACCGGCGACCTCGCCACGATAGACGCCGAGGGCTATTGCAACATCGTCGGCCGGGTCAAGGACATGGTCATACGCGGCGGCGAGAACGTCTATCCGCGCGAGGTCGAGGAGTTCCTCTACCGGCATCCCAAGGTCCGGGAGGTGCAGGTGTTCGGCATTCCCGACGCCAAATATGGCGAGGAGCTGTGCGCCTGGATCGTGTTGAAACCAGGCCAGATCGCCACCGAGCAGGAGATCAAGGCCTTCTGCGCCGGCCAGATCGCCCACTATAAGGTGCCGCGCCACATCCGCTTCCGCACCGAATTGCCGATGACGGTGACCGGCAAGCCGCAAAAATTCCTGATGCGTCAGGCGATGGTGGAAGAACTGGGGCTGGTGACGCAGAAGACGGCTTGAGTGCCAATCTTCAGATGATGCCTACACCTAGTCCGAAAATCTCACGTTCACTCCGCGCTGCCGAAAATAAGCCTGCATCAACTTGCGGCCCGAGCGGTTGTTCTGCGCCAACCTGGTCGGATCGAACACTGCCTGCTTTATCCCCTCTCGTGTCAGCGCTGCCTTGAGCGTCGCGATATGTGCGTCTATGTCGGCATTGTCCGCTCGCAGTGAGGCATAGATACTTTCGGTCGCCTCGGCCACGGTCAATTCGCTCATGGGTGTCGTCCTTTGATTGGTTGGGCCGCTGCCTAGCACAGATCCGCGGCTTAGCCGATACCGATGAGGCCATCAGTCCACAGCGTCCCGGTGGTCAGCGGCAATCCATCGATGAGGCACAAAGCCGCCCCACCGTTGTCGCCTCGAAGTTGGTCGTGTCCAATCCGAAGGCCGCCTCCCTACCGCCGTCCGCCCTTCATCTCCGACGGCCGTGGCGCTGTCCCCGGCTCCTGCACAAGCGGCCCGAGCAGCACTTCACCGAACAGCGGCTGGTAGCTCCTGCGCACCGCCGGGTCCTCCTTGAAGGACAGCGCGTACTGGCCGATCTGGTGGAAATATGTGATGCGGGCCCTGACCAGGCTTTCGTCCGGGGGATAACCCATGGCGCGGAACGAGCGGATCAGCAGCTCGATGCGCAGGTTGTCCATGTCTTTGACTTCCTGCGTCAGTTTCTTCGACGTTCGCGACCAGTCGCGCACCGCCAGATCCAGCAATGGGCTGAACGGTGCTTCATCCACCCAGACATGCACGATGTCGGTGAAGAACTGCAGGCCATCGATATCGTGCGTGTCGCGCATCGCCCAGAAGGGCGCGCAATTGATGTTGCGCCATTCCTGCAGCAGCCCGTCGCGGAGGTCGGCTAGACTGGCAAAGTGGAAGTAGAAGGAGCCGCGCGTCACCTTGAACTGTTGGGCGAGACGGTCGATCTTGACCTCTGCGATGCCGCGCTTCTCCAGCACCTTTCGCGCCGCAGCGATCCACGCCTCGCGGCTGAGCGTCTGCCTTGCCGCCTTAGGGCGCGGGGCGGCCTTGGAAGGTTTCTTGCCTCTGGCCGGGGCGCTGTCCGCTTTCATATGGTCAAGACCTTCATCGCCATGCGCGACGCCTCCAACCCGTTCGCCGGCTTCGATGCGCTCCGCGATTCTCCAGGAGTCCATCTATCGCGGAAGGCCAGGGCAATTCCAGGAAAAGTGTGTAACGGTTTTCCGTCCGGAACTGCACAGAAATAACGCTCTTAGCTCAGGGTAATGCGCTGATCCGCTCCAGCATAAGTTCGAAGAACGGCGCCGGATCGATGCGCCGCAGGACGTTGCAGTTTTTGCGCCGGCCGGTCACGTGCCACCAATCGACCACGGTCATGCCGATCGTCTCCGGCGAGACGATGTCGACGGTCACCGCGCACTGGCGCTGCTCATAGATCTGTGGCGCCAGCAGATAGCCGGTGACACAGGCATCGTGGATGGGGCGCGCCGGCGTCTCGAATTTGTGCGTGCCATACTGGCTGTAGAAGTCCGCGAGGTTCGCGGCCTCGATCGCGGCGCGACTGCCGGTTGCGCGCAGGCGCTCCAGCCACTCGGGCGTCATAAGCGCGGTGTATGTGCAGTCTATGCCCGCCATGGTCACGGGCACGCCGCTATCGAACACCTTGTGCGCGGCATGCGGGTCGACGAAGATGTTGAACTCGGCGGCAGGCGTGGCGTTGCCGCCCTGGAAGAAGCCGCCGCCCATCAGCACGATTTCGCGCAGGCGCGGCACGATTCTCGGCTCCATGGTCATGGCCATGGCAAGGTTGGTCATCGGCCCGAGCGTGCAGACGGTCAGCTCGCCCTCCGGCGCATCCATGATCGTGCGCACCATGTAATTGACGGCGTGTTCGCTCTTGAGCGGCGTCACCGGTTCGGGCAGGTCGGCACCGTCGAGGCCGGTTTCGCCATGCACATATTCGGCCGTGATCAGCTTGCGCACCATCGGCGCCGCGCATCCGGCATAGACCGGCACATCCGGTCGCCCGGCAAGCTCGACCACCTTCAGCGCGTTCTTCGACGTCAGGGCAAGCGGCACGTTGCCGCCGACCGTGGTGATGCCGACCACCTCGAGCTCGGACGGGGATCCCAGCGCGAAGAGGATCGCGAACGCGTCGTCCTGGCCCGGATCGGTGTCGATGATGATCTTACGTGGTGCCATGATGCCGCGTCCTTCCTTTTGCGATCGAAAGCCTATTGATGAGGCCGCTCGGATGTGTAGAAATACAGTACTGTATCTTATGTTCAAGACAGGGTGTTCGAAAATGGATGCACAAGAGCGCGGCGATTTTTCCGAAATTCCAATCCTCGACGTCTCCGCGCTCTATGGCGACGACGAGGGCGCGATCCGGGCCACGGCGGCGACGCTGCGCCGCTATCTCGAGACGATCGGCTTCCTCTATGTCACGGGTCATCCGATTCCGCGCGCCGATGTCGAAGCCGTCCGCGAAGCCAGCAAGCGCTTCTTTGCCTTGCCTGAAGAGGAAAAGGCGAAGCTGAAGATCGACAAGAATTTCCGCGGCTACCTGCCCTTTGCCGGCTCGACCATCGTGACCTCGTCGGTGGCGACCGTCAGCAAGCCCAACCAGAGCGAATCGATCTTCTTCATGCACGAGGTCGGCGCCGAAGACCCCAGGGCCCTGGCCGAAAAGCCGCTGCAAGGCCCCAACCAGTGGCCGGACGAGGCTGCCGTTGCGGGCTTCAGGCAGACGATCGAGCGCTATGTCGACGAGATGGACACGCTGGCGCGCAAGATGGTCCGCGCCATCGCGCTCTCGCTCGGATTGCCCTCCGACAGCCTCGACCGCTATTTCGAGCAGCCGACGACCTTCCTGCGGCTGCTGCATTATCCGACGCAGCCGCAGGAAGAGGGGCTCTTCGGTTCGGCGCCGCACACCGATTATGGTTTCATCACCTTGCTGGCGCAGGACGATGTCGGCGGCCTCGAGGTCAAGAACAAGGCCGGCGACTGGGTGCCTGCACCGCCGGTCCCGGATTCCTTCGTCATGAATGTCGGCGACATCCTGGCGCGCTGGTCGAACGACCAGTTCGTCTCGACGCCGCACCGCGTCATCAACCGCTCGGGACGCGAGCGTTATTCGCAGCCCTTCTTCTTCGATCCGTCCATGGACGAGACGATCGAGGCGCTGCCGGTCTGCGTGCCGGCCGGCACGCAGCCGAAATACGAGCCGGTGCTCTACGGTGACTACCTGATGGAGCGCATCGACAAGAATTACCATTACCGCAAGAAGAAGGCGGCGGAAGCGGCCAACGCGTAAGCGAATGCCGAGCCCGGGCCGGTTCCGAACGGAGACCGGCCCGGACTTTGCGTGGTTTTGCCTGATGAAGACTGCAAACAAGCAAAAGAAGGGGGAACAGCAATGAATGCATATCTGCGAATGACCGGCCTTGCGCTGGCGATCTCCGTGACAGCCTGGGGTGGGATTTCCAAGGCCGCCGACGTGCCGAAATCGGCCGACGTCAAGCAGAGCGGAACGCTTGCCGTCGCCAACACGCTGGACTTCGCGCCGTTCGAATATCTCGATGCCGACGGCAAGCAGACCGGCATCATCATCGAACTGGCCGGCGAGGTGGCCAAGCTCGTCGACGCCAAGCTCGACGTGCAGCGCACGCCGTTTCCTTCCATGATACCCGGGCTTGCCGCCGGCCGCTTCAAGATCGCCTGGGAGACGTTCTCGGCCACGCCCGAGCGGTTGAAGCAGGTCGATTTCGTCATGTTCCTGAAGGCTGGGCTGGCCGTCTCGACGTCGCCCGACAAGAAGGCGAGCTTCAGCGGCGACACCCCGCTCTGCGGCAAGCGCATCGGCGTCTCGGCCGGCAGCGCCTCGGATTTCCTGGTCGACAAGCTTGGCAAGGAGTGCACCGACAAGGGTCAGGCAGCCATCGAGAAGTCTGTCTTCAACTCCTCGACCGATATCGTCCAGGCCGTACTGTCCGATCGCGTCGACGCCCGTATGGACGATGCGACCGCGTCGAGCTATTTCGAGGTGACGAGCAAGGGGCAACTGGTGGTGCTGCCGACGCTTTACGAGGTTGCGCCCCTCGGCATGGCGATCGCCAAGGGCGACAAGGAGACCGCCGACATGATGGTGGCAGCACTTGCCGAACTGTTCAAGAATGGCACCTACAAGGCTATCCTCGAGAAGTACGGCATGGGCGCCTACGCCATCAAGGAACCTTACTTCGTCGGGTCCATGGACGCGCTCCGCGCCGAATGAAAATTACCCGGCGCCTGATCCTCAATCAGGCGCCGGCCAGCAACCAGGAGACTGTTGATGGGCGTGGCCCACCAGACCGATATTGGTGTCGAGCCGGGCGCTGCCGCTGCCGTGTCGCGATTGACCGTCGTGCCGCAGCGCCGCTACGGCATCTGGGTAGGCACGGCGTTCGCCCTGCTGCTGGCCTTCCTGATCATCCGCGCCTTCGCTAGCAATCCCGCCTTCGCCTGGGGCACGGCGGCCGGCTACCTGTTCCATCCCTCGATCATGCGCGGTCTCGGCAACACGCTGATGCTGACCGTCATCATCATGGTGCTGGGCATCGTGGTCGGCACCGTCATTGCCATCATGCGGGTGTCGCCGAGTCCGGTGCTGCGTGGCTTCGCGGGCATCTATGTCTGGTTCTTCCGGGGTGTCCCGGCCTTGATCCAGCTGATCTTCTGGTTCAACCTCTCGCTGCTGGTGCGCGAGATTTCGCTCAGCCTGCCTTTCCTGGGCACGCTTTTCTCCGTGCGCACCAATGATTTCATGACCCCATTCCTTTCCGCCGTCGTCGCGCTTTCGCTCTGCGAGGCCGGTTACATGGCCGAGATCATCCGTGCCGGCATCAAATCGGTGCCGTCAGGCCAGTCGGAGGCTGCGAGCGCGCTCGGCATGCCTTACCGCATGATCCTGAAGCGCATCACCCTGCCGCAAGCCATGCGTTTCGTGCTGCCGCCGACCGGCAATGAGGCGATCAATCTCCTGAAGATGACCTCGCTGGTGACGTTCATCGCCGTCGACGACCTGTTCTACACAGCGCAAAGCATCTATGCGCGCACCTTCGAGACGATCCCGCTGCTGATCGTGGTCGCCTTCTGGTATCTCGCGGTGGTCAGCATCATGTCGGTGGGACAGCATTTCCTCGAACGCCATTTCGGCCGCAGCGACACGCGCCGAGATCCCCTGACGATGCGCGCCCTGCGCAACGCCATCAGCCTGCGCGGCGTTGCCCGATGAGTGATGTGAAGTCCGAAAATCGTGCCCGCTTCGGCGTGCCGGCCAACTCCATGGTGTTCGCGCGCGGCGTGCGAAAATCCTATGGTCCGCTAGAGGTGCTGAAGGGCGTCGACCTCGATGTCTCCGAGGGATCGGTGGCCTGCATCATCGGCCCGTCGGGATCCGGCAAGAGCACGTTCCTGCGCTGCATCAACCATCTGGAGAAGCTCAGCGCCGGCATTCTGTTGGTGGACAGCCAGTTCGTCGGCTACGACCTCCAGGGCGAGAAGCTCTACGAGGTCAAGGACGATCTCCTGTGCCGGCGCCGGGCCGAAATCGGCATGCTGTTCCAGTCCTTCAACCTGTTCTCGCACATGACGGTGATGGAGAACCTGATCGAGGCGCCGACGCAGGTGCGGCGCATCCCGGCCGACCAGGCCAAGGCAGAGGCCGAAGTCCTGCTGCGGCGCGTCGGCCTCGCCGACAAGGTCGACCGCTATCCGCGGGAGCTTTCCGGCGGCCAGCAGCAGCGCGTGGCGATCGCCCGCGCCATGGCCATGAAGCCGAAGGTGCTGCTCTTCGACGAGCCGACATCGGCGCTCGATCCGGAACTGGTCGGCGAGGTGCTGCAGGTAATGCGCGATCTCGCCGAAAGCGGCATGACGATGGTCGTTGTCACCCATGAGATCGGCTTTGCCCGCGAGATCGGCGATCAGCTCGTCTTCATGGACGGTGGCGTGATCGTCGAACGTGGCGCGCCGCGCGAGATGATCGCCAACCCGCAATCGCCGCGCACTCGCGAGTTCCTGTCCCGGGTTTTGTGAGGGCCGGTCTGACCGCTCCTCAGGCTGCCAGCACCGCCGCGCCGAGGCTTCGGATGATCTTGGCGAGTTCCACGCATTCGCCGTGGCGGGCATTGTTGCGCCGCCAGGCAAGGCAGATCATCCGTTGCGGCATCGGCTCCTGGAACGGCACGATCTTGAGGTCGGGGATGGCGCCGGCCGGTCCAGCCGCCATTTCGGGAATGAGCGTGACGCCGAGCCCGTGCGCCACCATCTGCAGAAGCGTGGTCAGGCTGGTAGCGCCATAGCTTGCCATCGCCACCGGCCGCACATTGCCGCAGACCGCCAACGCCTGTTCACGCAGGCAATGCCCTTCCTCGAGCAGCATCAGCCTCTCCAGTGCCGGGCTTTCGGGCGGAACCGGCGGCGAGGCAAAGGCCGGATCGCCTGATGGCACGGCCAGGAAGAACCGGTCGGAAAACAGCGCTTCGGTGATCAGCCCAGGATGGTCGAGCGGAAGTGCCGCGATGAAGGCGTCGAGCTTGCGCGATGCGGTGTCCTCGACCAAAGAGGTGGTGACCGCCTCGCGCAGTTCGAGCAGCAAGGCCGGGAAATGCTTCTTCAGTTCGGGCAGGGCGCGCGGCAGAAGATAGGGCGCGACGGTTGGGATGATACCCAGCCGGAAACGCCCCTCCATGGCCGTGCGGCCGTGCCGCGCCGTCGTCTCGACGTCACGTATGTCGGCCAGGATGCGCTCGATGCGCGGCAAGAGCGCGATGGCTTCGTCGGTCATGCGGACCGACCTGCCGCCGCGTTCGAACAGCCGGCAGTTCAGGCGCTGCTCCATTTCCGCGATCTGCGAGGAGAGCGCCGGCTGGCTGACGCCAGCGAGTTTCGCCGCGCGTCCGAAATGCAGCGTCTGCGCCAACGCGTCGAAATAATGCATCTGCCGGACGGTCAAGCCTATCATAAGAAAATCCTATTGAAATGAACAGGAAAGGCAATTTGTTTTTATCGCGAATGCGGCCTAGTCTGGAATCATTCCAGAATGGTGTGCCTCGGCTGCCTGGGAACCTCGGCAAAAATTGGAGAATAAGATGGACGCGAAAACCGACGACAACAGCGCTGGCAAATGCCCCGTGGCGCATGGATCCGCCGGCAGGACCAACCGTGACTGGTGGCCGAACCAGCTCGATCTTGCCGTTCTTCATCAGCAGTCCAACCTGTCGGACCCGATGGGTGAGGACTTCGACTATGCAAAGGAATTCAAGAGCCTCGATCTCGATGCGGTGATCAAGGATCTCCGCCACGTCATGACGAATTCGCAGGATTGGTGGCCGGCCGACTTTGGCCATTACGGCCCTTTGTTCATCCGCATGGCCTGGCACAGCGCAGGCACCTATCGCATCGGTGACGGCCGTGGTGGAGCCGGAGCTGGCCAGCAGCGTTTCGCGCCGCTCAACAGCTGGCCGGACAACGCCAATCTCGACAAGGCCCGCCGCCTGCTGTGGCCGGTCAAGCAGAAATATGGCCGCAAGATCTCCTGGGCTGACCTGTTGATCCTCACCGGCAATGTCGCGCTGGAATCGATGGGCTTCAAGACTTTCGGTTTTGCCGGTGGGCGCGCCGACGTGTGGGAGCCCGAACAGGATGTGGACTGGGGTTCGGAGACCAAGTGGCTCGGTGACGAGCGTTACTCCGGCGACCGCGAGCTTCAGGGCCATCTCGGCGCCGTACAGATGGGCCTGATCTACGTCAATCCGGAAGGCCCGAACGGCAAGCCCGATCCGCTGGCCGCGGCGCGCGACATCAGGGAAACCTTCGCCCGCATGGCGATGAACGACGAGGAAACCGTGGCGCTGATCGCCGGTGGCCATACCTTCGGCAAGACCCATGGCGCCGGCGACGCCTCGCTGGTGGGGGCAGAGCCGGAAGGCGCCGGCATCGAGGCGCAGGGCCTCGGCTGGTCGAGCAAGTATGCCACCGGCATTGCCGGCGACGCCATCACTTCGGGTCTCGAGGTCACCTGGACCACGACGCCGACCAAATGGAGCAACAACTTTTTCGACAACCTCTTCAACTACGAATGGGAACTGACGAAGAGCCCGGCCGGTGCCCATCAGTGGACGCCGAAGGGCGGCGCCGGCGCCGGCACGGTGCCGGATGCGCATAATCCCTCCAAGCGTCGTGCGCCAGCGATGCTGACCACCGACCTCGCGCTGCGTTTCGACCCGGCCTATGAGAAGATCTCGCGGCGTTTCCACGAGCATCCGGATCAGTTCGCCGATGCCTTCGCCCGCGCCTGGTTCAAGCTGACCCATCGCGACATGGGTCCGGTCGCGCGCTATCTCGGCCCGTTGGTGCCGAAGGAAGAACTGATCTGGCAGGATCCGATTCCGGCGATCGATCATGAACTGGTCGGCGAGCAGGACATTGCATCGCTGAAGGCGAAGATCCTTGCATCGGGTCTGTCGGTTTCCGAGTTGGTCTCGACCGCCTGGGCCTCAGCCTCCACGTTCCGCAATTCCGACAAGCGCGGCGGCGCCAACGGCGCCCGCATCCGCCTGGCGCCGCAGAAGGACTGGGACGTCAACCAGCCGGCTGAACTGGCGAAGGTGCTTGCCAAGCTTGACGGCATCCAGAGGGAATTCAACACCGGCGGCAAGAAGGTTTCGCTCGCCGACCTGATCGTGCTTGGCGGCGTCGCCGCGGTCGAAAAAGCCGCCAAGGACGGCGGCCATGAGGTGAAGGTGCCGTTCACGCCCGGCCGCATGGACGCCTCGCAGGAGCAGACGGACGTGCACTCCTTTGCCGCGCTCGAGCCGAAGGTCGACGGCTTCCGCAACTATGTCAGGGGCAAGCAGCCCATGTCGGTTGAAGCGATGCTGGTTGACCGGGCACAGTTGCTGGCGCTGACGGCGCCGGAATTGACGGTGCTCGTCGGCGGTCTGCGGGTGCTCGGCGCCAACACCGGCAAGTCGAAGCACGGCGTGTTCACCGATAGGCCGGGCACGCTGACCAACGACTTCTTCGTCAATCTGCTCAGCATGAACACGGTCTGGGAGCCGGCTGCCGGCTCCGTCCCAGGCTCGGAGGAGGTGTATGAGGCTCGCGACCGCAAGACCAAGGCGTTCAAATGGACCGGCACCCGTGCCGACCTGATCTTCGGTTCGCATGCGCAACTGCGTGCGCTGGCAGAGGTCTATGGATCGGGAGACGCCGGGCAGAAATTCGTCCAAGATTTCGTTGCGGCATGGACCAAGGTGATGAACGCCGACCGCTTCGACATCGCGCGCTGATCGAGGCGGATATTCACTCAACAAAAGGCGCGGGCCACGGTCCGCGCCTTTTCTTCATTCAGGCTTTCGAGATCAATCCTTTTCGAAGACACGCGCCTTGGCCACGACGCCGGCGACGGCGCCGCCGATCAGCGGCGCGACGATGAACAGCCAGAGCTGGCTGATCGCTGCACCGCCCGAGAACAGCGCCGGGCCGATGGAGCGGGCTGGATTGACCGAGGTCCCGGTGACCGGGATCATGGCGAAGTGAATGCCCGCCAGCGTCAGGCCGATGACCAATCCGGCAAATGCCGTCGAGTGCTTTTCAGCGGTAACACCGAGGATCACCGTGACGAAGGTGAAGGTGCCGATCAACTCCCACAGGAACGCGGAGCTCATGCCCCATTTTGTCTCATCCCAGCCATTGGCGCCGAAGCCGCCGGTGTGGCCGCCGGCCTGGCCGGAAACGATGATCCACAGCGCCAGCGAAGCCAGAATGGCGCCGATGATCTGCGCGATCCAGTAGGGGATGATGTCTTTGGCCGGCAGCCGGCCGGCAAGGAAGACGCCGAGCGTGACCGCCGGATTGAGATGCGCGCCCGAAATTGGACCGATCGCATAGGCCGCCGCGATGAGACCGATGCCGAATGCCAGGCCAATGCCTTCCTGACCAAGAGGCAGCGCGCCGCCGAAGCCGCCCGTCACCACCGACGCCGTGCCGATGAACACCAACAGAAATGTGCCTAGAACTTCCGCCAGATAAGTCTTCATTGCCCTCTCCCTCGTGACGATCCGCCTGTCCACGTTTTTTCGCGCCGCGAATCATGATTGGAAGAGTATTCCCAACCGAAAAACTTGGAAAGAAGAGCTGTCGCGCCCCATGCCGTGCTTGCGATCGCCAGTTACGAACATTAGAGACCTTTCATTTATTGATCACTCTGCTGTTGCCGACCCGGATGAGTTATTGATCGGATAGATTTGGCAGGGAACGGTCCGGCTGCTGTCTCGTCGCGCGTCGGAGCGGGGTTCAATCCGGACGTGAAAGGCTCTAAGAGCAGGCCGAGAGATGAATGTGCTCGATTTGATGGAATGACGAATGCGACTGGGCGGACGGCTGGCTGCGGCCATCGAAGTGCTGGAGGACATTGGCCGGCGTCACCGGCCGGTGGCCGATGCGCTGAAGGATTGGGGGCTCTCACACCGTTTCGCTGGCGGCGGGGATCGGGCCGCGATCGGCAACATCGTCTACGACGCGCTGCGCCACAAACGCTCCGCCGGCTGGCTGCTCGGCGAGGACACGCCGCGTGCCATCGGCTTCGGGGCGCTGCTGCTCGAATGGGTCCAGACGGCGCAATCACTGAACACCGCGCTCGAAGGCGACAAGTTCGCGCCGCCGCTGCTCAGCGCCACGGAACTCCAGGCAATCGCACAACGCCGGCTTGCCGACGCGCCGCCCGCGGTTCGCGCCGACATACCCGATTGGTGCGAACCGCTTTTCGAACGGGCCTTCGGCGGGACGTGGGTCGAGGAGGGCGCCGCGCTTGCCACCCGCCCGCCGCTCGACATCCGGGTCAACACGCTGCAGGCCGACCGCGCCAAAGTGCTGGCCGAGCTGGCGCAGACCGGCGCCAGCGCCGCGCGGATCGCGCCACAGGGCATCCGCATCCCGCCCATCGACGGCGACGGCAGGCACCCTAACGTGCAGGCCGAGCCGGCTTTCCAGAAAGGCTGGTTCGAGGTCCAGGACGAGGGGTCGCAAATCGCGGCCACGCTTGCCGGCGCGACGGCCGGCATGCAGGTGCTCGACTTCTGCGCCGGCGCCGGCGGCAAGACGCTGGCGCTGTCGGCCGCGATGGAAAATCGGGGCCAGATCTTTGCCCATGATGCCGAAAAAGCGCGGCTGGCGCCGATCTTCGACCGCATCCGCCGCTCGGAAAACCGCAATGTGCAGGTCGTCACCAAGCCGGCCGAACTCGCTCCGCTCGCCAACCATATGGACATTGTGCTGGTCGACGCGCCCTGTACCGGCAGCGGCACCTGGCGGCGCCGTCCCGATGCCAAATGGCGGCTGACGCAAAGACAGCTCGACGCCCGCAAAGGTGAGCAGTCGGCGATCCTCGACGCGGCACGCGCCTATGTCAAACCCGGCGGCCTGCTGGTCTATATCACCTGCTCGGTGTTCGACGAGGAGAATGGCCAACAGGTCGCGGCATTCCGCAAGCGCAACAGCGGCTTTGCTCCGGTCGATCACCGTGCGCTCTGGAACAGCTGTTTTCCAGGCCATGAGGCGGCCGCGCGGATCGGCGCTGGCGGGGATGTTTCGCTGTCGCCGGCGCTGAGCGGCACTGACGGATTCTATTTCTGTGCCATGCGCAGGGCCAGTTGAACCGCACGGAGTGCCCTCATTCCGAAAGGAGTTTCCCTGCTCGGCCGAGGCCTAATGCTGCAGTGCAGCAAAAGCATTTGCTTGCCGCACATGCCTCTGCGATAAGTTTCCCGGCAAACCTGAAGGCAATCGTGATGGCGGCAAAGATCGTACCGGCTCCAGACTATGAGGATCGCGTCAGGGCGTCCTTCGCGCGCCAGCAGGCGATGGCGACCATCGGCGCCGAACTGACGCTTGTGACGCCTGGCATCATCGAGATCGAGATGCCCTATTCGGCAGCACTGACCCAGCAGCATGGGTTCTTGCATGCGGGTGTCATTTCGACCGCGCTGGACTCGGCTTGCGGCTATGCGGCGTTCTCGCTGATGCCGGAGAATTCCGGCGTGCTGACCATCGAGTTCAAGGTCAATCTTTTGGCGCCGGGCAGGGGTGAGCGCTTTCTCTTCCGTGGCTCGGTGACCAAGCCCGGTCGCACCATTATCGTTGCCGACGGCCAGGCCTATGCCTTCGCCGCCGACGGCGAGGCCAAGCTGATCGCCACCATGACGGGGACGATGATGACGATGGTTGGGCGCGACGGGATTGCAGGGTGATACGATGGGTAACATTGTGCGGATCGGTGGCAAGGACGTCCTTTTCATCATGGCGGCACAGGCCGAATACGGGCCGCATTTGCAACGGTTGTTCACGCCACTGATGACGGGTGTCGGCCCGGTTGAAGCGGGCGTCAGGCTTGGCGCCGAACTGTCCTGGCTGAAGTCGGAAAAGGCGCTGCCCGATCTGGTGGTTTCACTGGGGTCTGCGGGAAGCCGGAGCCTGGAACAGACGGAAATTTATCAGGTCATCTCCGTCAGCTATCGGGACATCGATGCGTCGCCGCTCGGTTTCGAGAAGGGCGCGACGCCGTTCCTCGACCTGCCGGTGACCGTGCCGCTGCCGTTCCGCATTCCGGATATAAAGGAGGCCACGCTGTCGACCGGTGGGGCGATCATCACAGGCGCGGCCTACGACTCGATCGCGGCCGACATGGTCGACATGGAAACCTTCGCCTGCCTGCGCGCCTGCCAGCTGTTCGATGTGCCTTTGATCGGGTTGCGCGGCATTTCCGACGGGGCGGCTGATCTCAGGCATGTTGGGGACTGGACCGAATACCTCCATGTCATCGACGAGAAGCTGGCCGACGCCGTGACGCGCCTCGAACAGGCGATCGGGTCGGGCACGCTGCGGACGGATTCGCCCCGTGACGAGCCGAGACCGCTCTGAACGTCAGGCTACGCAACCCATTGCGCAGACTCATTTCTTTCTCTAAACGCTCGCCATGACAACAGCCAATCATCCCGACACCGTCCTGATTGTCGATTTCGGCAGCCAGTTTACGCAGCTCATTGCCCGCCGCATCCGCGAGGCGGGGGTGTTTTCCGAGATCGTGCCGTTCCAGTCGGCCGAGGCGGCGTTCAAGCGCATCAATCCGAAAGCCGTCATCCTGTCAGGCGGCCCTGCGTCGACCAGCGATATCGGCAGCCCGCGCGCGCCGCAGATCGTCTTCGATGCCGGCGTACCGGTGCTCGGCATCTGCTACGGCCAGATGGCGATGTGCGTGCAGATGGGCGGTGTCGCCGAAAGCTCCAACCACCGTGAATTCGGCCGCGCCTTCGTCGAGATCGAAAAGGATAGCCCGCTGTTCGAGGGCCTGTGGGCCACCGGCCAGCGCCATCAGGTGTGGATGAGCCATGGCGACCGCGTCATCGCGCTGCCGCCGGGCTTCGAGGTCTTCGGCAAGTCGGAAAGCTCGCCCTTCGCCATCTTCGGCAATGTCGAGCGCAGGATGTACGGCATCATGTTCCACCCCGAGGTGGTGCACACGCCCGACGGCGCAAGGCTGCTCAGGAACTTCGTCCACAACATCGCCGGCATCGAGGGCGACTGGACAATGCGCGCCTATCGTGAGCATGCGGTCGAGGCGATCCGCAAGCAGGTCGGCAAGGGCAAGGTCATCTGCGCGCTGTCGGGCGGCGTGGACTCCTCGGTCGCCGCGCTGCTGATCCACGAGGCGGTCGGCGACCAGCTGACCTGCATCCTCGTCGACCACGGCCTGATGCGCAAGGACGAGGCGGCGGGCGTGGTTTCGATGTTCCGCCAGCATTACAATCTGCCGCTGATCCTGGTCGATGCCTCCGACAAGTTCATCTCGGCGCTGGAAGGCGAGTCGGACCCGGAGAAGAAGCGCAAGACCATCGGCCGGCTGTTTATCGAAGTGTTCGAGGAAGAGGCGCAGAAACTGGGCGGCGCCGATTTCCTGGCGCAGGGCACGCTCTATCCCGACGTCATCGAGAGCGTCTCCTTCACCGGCGGTCCGTCGGTGACCATCAAGTCCCACCACAATGTCGGCGGCCTGCCCGAGCGCATGAACATGAAGCTGGTCGAGCCGCTGCGCGAACTGTTCAAGGACGAGGTGAGGGCGCTGGGCAAGGAACTCGGCCTGCCCGAAAGCTTCATCGGCCGCCATCCGTTCCCCGGCCCCGGCCTCGCCATCCGCTGCCCGGGCGGCATCACGCGCGAGAAGCTGGAGATCCTGCGCGAGGCCGACGCGATCTACCTCGACGAGATCCGCAAGGCCGGTCTCTACGACGCCATCTGGCAGGCCTTCGCCGTGCTGCTGCCGGTGCAGACCGTTGGCGTGATGGGCGACGGGCGCACGTACGAATTCGTCTGCGCCCTGCGCGCCGTCACGTCGGTCGACGGCATGACGGCCGATTTCTACCACTACGACATGAATTTCCTGGGTGCCGCCGCCACACGCATCATCAATGAGGTGCGCGGCATCAACCGCGTCGTCTACGACGTGACGTCAAAGCCGCCAGGCACGATCGAGTGGGAATAAAGCGGCGTCGTTCGGCAGCGTTCGGCGACTATCGAAGATATCTCATTAAACGCCTGAAATACAAGAAATTCCACCCCTAAGTCTATTGCTGACTATCGCCCCTAAGCGAAATCATTTGGCGGTAGATCTGACGGCACGCCTTTTTGCGGCATCGTCGCTGCGGACTGATACCGTCACAACGCCAATTCCAAGAGGATGCAGGTAAATCATTGAATATCCTACGGAAATGTCTTCTCTTGACGGTAAAAACAGTGACGGTAAAATTCGGCGTCTATCAGTCTAAGAAGCGGATTGGGACCTCCACGTCATGCTCACCGACATCGCACTCAAGAAGCTGAAATCAAAAGATAAAATTTACAAGGTCGCTGATCGTGACGGTATGTACGCGACCGTGGCTCCCACAGGGCAGATATCGTTCCGATACGACTACCGAATGAATGGTCGGCGAGAGACAGTGACGCTCGGCCGCTATGGTGATGGAGGCATCTCGCTAGCAGAGGCGCGTGACCGCTGTCTTGCCGCACGAAAAATGGTGGCAGCCGGAAAATCGCCGGCGCAGGAAAAGCAGCGTGACAAGCGGCGCCTGTCTGTGATGGCCACCTTGGGTGATGCCGGCAGGGGCTGGTTTAAGGAGGCCAAGATGGCGGACAGCACACGCTCAATGCGCAAGTCCATCTTCGATCGAGACATCTTGCCGATTTGGGATAAGAGGCTGCTCACAGAAATAACCGCTGACGACTTGCGGGCGCTCTGCGCAAAGGTGAGGGACCGCGGCGCGCCAGCAACCGCCATCCATGTCCGGGATATCGTCAAGCAGGTCTATGGTTATGCCATTCTGCAGGGCGAGAAGATTGCCAATCCAGCGGACGAGGTAGGACCGGCCTCGATAGCCACATTCGAGGCGAAAGACCGGGCTTTGTCACCTGCAGAAATGCGAATCATGCTGAAAGAGTTGGAAAACGTTCCGACGCTGCCAACTATTCGGCTCGGCCTAAGGCTGATCCTGCTCACGATGGTTCGAAAAGGTGAGTTGCTGGACGCGACGTGGGATGAGGTCGATTTCGAGAACGCTGTTTGGAGAATTCCCAAAGAGCGAATGAAGCGGAAGAAGCCGCATAACGTCTACCTGTCCCGCCAGTCCCTCGATATCATGATTGCGCTCAAGACTTGCGCAGCGAACTCGCGATACGTGCTGCCGTCTCGCTACGACGCCGACGAACCCATGTCGCGAGCGACCTTCAATCGGATTACCATGGCAATCGTCGACCGCGCTAAGAAGCAAGATCTGCCGCTTGCACCGTTTACAGTGCACGACCTGCGGCGGACCGGTTCGACACTGCTGAACGAGATCGGATTTAATCGCGACTGGATCGAGAAATGTCTTGCCCACGAAGACAACCGCTCCTCGCGCGGTGTCTATAACAAGGCTGAATATGAGCCGCAGCGTCGTCACATGCTGCAAGAATGGGCCGATATGGTCGAAGCGTGGGCGGCGGGCAAGAAGCACACCCCCATACTCCAGCCGACCTCAGGAGCAGCGATCATCCTCGATCCGATTTGACGGGTCTCGTCTTCCGCGATCGAACGTCTGGGCCCGAGGCAAGTTCGATCGCGCCAGCAGAGGACGCGTTTCGCCTTTCCTGAATCCAGGCCTCGACTTCTCCCAAATCCCAAACGACGCAGCGGGGGGTCAGATTGAAGCGCCGCGGGAACTCGCCACGCTGCTCCATTTCATAAATAGTCGTATCCGATAAGGGGACAATTTCTCGCAATCGTGATCGGCGGATAGTTCGCACGACCTGGCGCGACTCAATGTGCGGCAGAACCGGAAGGAACCGATCTGCTGGCGCGCCTTCTATGCTTTCGCAGATTTTCGGTTGAGTAGGATTCTGCCATTTTACCATGTGTATGACCGCGAAGGCTCCTTGGGGGCAATCATCGCGTCGTATTCCCAATTCCGGTATAGCCCTCAATTACGATCATATCGTCGCCTGTGGCCAGAAGGCGCACCTCGCCAACGAGCATTCCGTTGGGAAAGCCGGTATTGGTGCGCATTTCTGCGGACGCCAGTTAATAACACGTCAGGAGTATTGGAGCCTGCGACACACAGAGATCTTCGAGTCTCTTGCATTTCCCGTAGGAGTATTGGTGCCTGCGGCACACAGAGATCTTCGAGTCTCTTGCATTTCCCGTCACGCTGAAGGTGCGGTTTCAGAGAGCATGATCCAATGTGACCTATTATCCCGCATGGAAGCAGCGCAACGCTCTAATCGATCTGACGAGGTGCAGCAGCGCTTCAACAAGCTTACATCACATCGCATTGGTGACTTGTCCCAGCAGCCATGCGGTGAGATCTTGCACCAGTGGATTCGTCTTTTTTGATTCCGGGACGACGACGTAGTAGCTGTTCTCGGTCGTCATTGGCACGTCGAGGATCACGGCGAGTTCGCCGGACACCAGCTCGCGCTCGATCAGATAGCGCGGCAGAAGCGCGTAGCCCATCCCGCCTATCACGGCTTCTATGATCATCGAAAACTGATCGAAACGGTGGCCTCGGTAAGCCAATTCCGCCGGCAGGCCAGCCTGCTCGAACCACTGTGACCATAGCTTGGGGCGTGTGGCCAGATGGAGCAAGGACTCACCAAGAAGGTCAGCCGGAGCCTTGTTCTCCGCGGAAGTTGCCATCGCTTCGTTTGCAACCGGAACGATGGCTTCGCTGCAAAGATAAGTGCAGGTGCCGCGCGCCCAGACCGGCTGACCATAGTGGATCGCGAGGTCGAAATTCTCCTCCCCGAAATCGAACGGCGCCGATCTGGATCCGACATTCAGGATCGTCCCCGGGTGCTGGCTGAGGAAATCAGGCAGGCGCGGGCTGAGCCAGCGGCTGCCGAATGTCGGCAAGGTTGCGATGCTGAGACTTACCCTGGCCTCGGCAGAGGACATCGCCCGCAACATCGTCTCTTCGGTCTGCTGCAACAGCTTTCGCGCCTCCGGCAAAAAGCGCTGTCCATCCTCCGAAAGCACCACCCGTTGGCGGATCCGCTCAAACAGCCGCGTGCCGAGATGGTTCTCGAGATCCTTGACTTGTCGGCTGACCGCGCTCTGCGTCAGGTTCAATTCGCCAGCTGCACGGGTGAAGTTGGCATGCCGCGCGGCACACTCAAAGGCTTGGATCGCCACCAGATCCGGTATCAGTCGCCTGTTGAGTGTCATGCGTAACTCGCATCAACCTAGTCGAAATCATCGCGATCGTTGGCACCAGAAATGCAGTATCAGCTTTTTCAGGAATGATCTGCCCTTTTTTTGAGCGGGGTCGCGCATCATGGACAACGGTGCATTTGTTACACCCGATCGCATCCGTTCAGCCTTTTCGGCGGCGATGTCGGCCATGTACAGGACCGAAGTCCCCGCCTACGGCACGCTGATGGACCTGGTCGCCTCGGTGAACGACGAAACCCTACGGTCTGATCCCGCGCTTCTACAGCGCCTGGAAGCAATGGACTCACTCGACCGAATTTCGGAGGAACGGCACGGTGCGATCCGGCTCGGAACACCGGCCGAGCTCTCGATGATGCGGCGCGTGTTCGCCGTGATGGGCATGTTCCCGGTAGGGTACTATGATTTGAGCCCGGCCGGTGTGCCGGTACACTCCACCGCCTTCCGCCCCGTCGGAGCCGAGGCGCTAAGCCGCAATCCGTTTCGCGTCTTCACTTCGCTGCTCAGGATCGACCTCATCGACGACGAGACCCTGCGCGCCGAGGCCGAGCGCATCCTGTCGGAGCGCAGGATTTTCACGGGCGCAGCAGTGGCGCTGACCGAAAAGGCCGAACGGCAAGGTGGCCTGCACGAAGGAGATGCGGATCGCTTTGTCGCCGAAATCCTCGAAACCTTCCGGTGGCACGATCAGGCCTGCGTCAGTCTCGATATGTATGACAGCTTGCATCGGGCGCATCGGTTAATCGCGGATGTAGTCTCGTTCCGGGGGCCGCACATCAATCATCTCACACCGCGCACCCTGGATATCGACGCCGTTCAGGTTGGCATGCCGGCGCGCGGCATAGTGCCGAAGGCAATCGTGGAAGGCCCGCCGTCTCGGCTTTGCCCGATTCTGCTCAGGCAGACTTCGTTCAAGGCTTTGGACGAGTCGGTGTCGTTCAAGTCGGGCGACGGCGCCTGGGTGGCCGGCTCGCATGCGGCACGCTTTGGCGAGATCGAGCAGCGCGGCATTGCGCTCACACCCAAGGGGCGCGCACTTTACGACGGCCTGCTGGAGGCCACGCGCGCAATCATCCGACCGGCAGCCGACGGATCGAACGCAGCCGACTACGCGCAAACACTTTCACGGACATTCGAGGCGTTCCCCGATACATGGGAAGGCATCCGGGCCGCGAAGCTGGGATACTTCAGATACTCACTGACGGAGCGCGGGCGGCATGCCGGCAGGGTTCTGACTGGTGATTTCGAGCACCTTGTCGCGGAAGGTTTTGTCCGTTTCGATCCGATCGTCTACGAGGATTTCCTGCCCGTAAGCGCCGCCGGCATTTTCCAGTCGAATCTCGGCGACGAAGCCACCCAGGAATTTGTCGCCAGTCCCAACCAGAAGCGCTTCGAAGCCGATCTCGGCGTGGGTGTGCTGAACGAGTTCGAGCATTACGCGGCCATCGAACAGGCATCAATCGAGACTTGTTGCCAAGTGCTCGGCGGCCTGCGGGCTGCGGTATAGGCGACCTGGATGATCGACGAAAGACACAAGTCGGCCTTGATTGAGATCCTTGGCGAGAAGGGCGTCGTCACGGATCAGGCTGGCATGGCAGCCTACGAGATCGGCGCGCGCTACGATCGCGGTCGCGCGGCGGCGGTGCTCCGCCCTGGCACTACGGCGGAAGTGTCCGCATGCGTCGCCTATTGCGTGCGGGAGCATATCGCGCTCGTGCCGCAATCGGGCAACACAGGACTTGTGTCGGGCTCGACGCCGGATGCCAGCGGATCGCAGGTCGTCGTCAGTCTGGACCGAATGACGCGCCTTTTCGATCTCGATATCGACGATCGATCGTTGCGTGTCGATGCCGGTACCAGGCTGTCGGACATCAATGGGCGGCTGGAGCAGAGCGGGCTTTTCTTTCCGATCGACCTTGGCGCCGATCCGCGCATTGGGGGCATGCTGGCGACCAATACTGGCGGCTCGCGCTTTCTCCGGTATGGCGATGTGCGCATGAACACGCTTGGCGTGAAGGTCGTCCTGGCGGACGAGCCCGGCACGGTTGTCGACCTGATGTCCGGACTGCGCAAGAACAACACCGGCGTCGACTGGAAGCAGCTTTTCGTTGGGACCTCCGGCGCTTTTGGCATCGTCACCGAATGTGTGCTCAACTTGGAACGGCTGCCGAGGCAGGTCTCGACCGCCTATCTGGTACCGCGAGCCGGCGCCGCCGTCATGCCGCTGCTGCGGATGATGGAGCAGCGTCTCGGGTCCTATCTCTCGGCTTTCGAGGGCATGTCCGGCAATGCGGTAGCTGCCGCACTCGCGCACGTTCCATCGCTGCGCAACCCGTTCCAGAATGGCGATATTCCCGCCTATGTCATCCTGACGGAGATTTCGCGCAGCTGGGCGCCGCGCGAGGGCGAGCAGCCGCTCGATGCCGTACTCGAAACGGTCCTGGCTGAAATATGGGAAGACGACGGTGCGCCGCTTGCAAATGCCTTTGTCGGTCCCGCACATGAAATGTGGGCGCTGCGCCACGCCCTGTCAGAAGGCGTCAAGCACGCGGGACGGCTGTTGGCTTTCGATCTGTCGTTCCGCAGAGCCGACGTTCTGGCCTTCTGCGAGTGGATGAAGGCCGAGCTGCCTCATAAATGTGCCGGTGTCGACAGTTTCGACTTCGGCCACATCGGCGATGGCGGCGTGCATTTCAATCTGGTGGTCCGCAACGCCGATCAGGTCGACGATGCGTTTGAAAAGTGGCTGCGCGACTGGGTCTATTCTGTCGCCGTTGACCGCTTCGGCGGCAGTTTCAGCGCCGAGCATGGCGTCGGCCGCAAGAACCAAGCCTATTACGATCGCTATACCCCGCAGGAGAGCAAGAATCTTGCCGCGGGCCTGAAGCGACTGACGTCGCCAGGCAGTCTCGGCTCGGTGTGTTTTGGATAATCAGGAACAGGAGTTCGTTGGATGAACATTGCAGTGAAGTCGATCGATGTCGCGAAGGAAACAGCCGAACTGCTGGAGAAACTAGGTGTTGCCAAGGACGCGCTTGTCGGCGGCGACCTCATCGTGCGCAGCCCGGTGACCGGTGAGCAGATCGCGGCGCTGAAGTCGATTTCGCCGGCCGATGCGGGCAAGGTGATCGACGCCGCGCACCAGGCATTCCAGGCATGGAGGCTGGTGCCAGGCCCGAAGCGCGGCGAGCTGGTGCGGCTGCTCGGCGAGGAACTGCGCGCGCACAAGGCCGAGCTCGGCCGATTGGTCTCGATCGAAGTCGGCAAGATCCCGTCCGAGGGCCTCGGCGAGGTGCAGGAGATGATCGACATCTGCGATTTCGCCGTCGGCCTTTCGCGCCAGCTCTATGGTCTCACCATCGCCACCGAACGGCCGGGTCATCGCATGATGGAAACCTGGCATCCGCTCGGCGTCGTCGGCGTCATTTCCGCCTTCAACTTCCCGGTCGCGGTGTGGTCGTGGAATGCGGCACTTGCCCTGATCTGCGGCGATGCAGTGGTATGGAAACCTTCCGAAAAGACGCCGCTGACGGCGCTTGCCTGCGAGGCGATCTTCAAGCGTGCCGTCAAGCGTTTCGGCGCCGACGCACCGCAAGGCCTGGCACCGGTGCTGATCGGCGATCGCGCCGTTGGCGAAATCCTGGTCGACCATCCCAAGGTGCCGCTGGTTTCAGCCACAGGCTCGACCCGCATGGGCAGGGATGTCGGGCCGCGCCTGGCCAAGCGCTTCGCGCGCGCCGTGCTTGAACTCGGCGGCAACAATGCCGGCATCGTCTGCCCGACCGCCGACCTCGACATGGCGCTGCGCGCCATTGCGTTTGGCGCCATGGGCACGGCCGGGCAGCGCTGCACGACGCTGCGGCGCCTGTTCGTGCATGACAGCGTCTACGACGCCTTGGTTCCGCGGCTGAAGAAAGCCTATCAGAGCGTTTCGGTCGGCAATCCGCTGGAGACCTCGTCGCTGGTCGGTCCGCTGATCGACAAGGCCGCCTTCGACGCCATGCAGAAGGCGCTGCGGGAAGCCACCGCCCAGGGCGGTAAGGTGACCGGCGGCACGCGGGTCGAGAACGGCCACCCGGATGCCTATTACGTGCATCCGGCGCTGGTCGAGATGCCGAAGCAGGTTTCGCCGGTGACCGAAGAGACCTTCGCGCCGATCCTCTATGTGATGAAATACTCGGATTTCGACGCCGTGCTCGACGAGCACAACGCGGTCGGCGCCGGCCTGTCGTCGTCGATCTTCACCCGCGACCTGCAGGAATCCGAGCGTTTCCTCGGCGTCGACGGTTCGGACTGCGGCATCGCCAATGTCAATATCGGCACGTCGGGGGCCGAGATCGGCGGCGCTTTCGGCGGTGAAAAGGAAACAGGCGGCGGCCGCGAGAGCGGCTCCGATGCATGGAAGGCCTATATGCGGCGCGCCACCAACACGGTGAACTATTCCAAGGCGCTGCCGCTGGCCCAGGGCGTCTCGTTCGACATCGATTGAGGATCAACCGATGACCGTCAGCACAAGGATCGATGATGCCGGCTTCGTGCCCGCTTCGCGTATATTGAGTATCGGCGTTTCGCAGATCCTGAGGATCGGCGCCCGCGCGCAAGGTATGAAGCGTGACGGGGCGCCGATAATCATCCTGGGAGCGGGCGAGCCGGATTTCGACACCCCCGACAATGTGAAGCAGGCGGCCTGCAATGCCATCCAACGCGGCGAGACCAAATACACCGCGCTCGATGGCACGCCTGAACTCAAGCGGGCGATCCGGGAAAAATTCCGCCGCGAGAATGATCTCGACTATGCGGTAGACGAGATCACGGTGGCCGCCGGAGCCAAGCAGATACTGTTCAATGCGATGATGGCGACGGTGAACTGCGGCGATGAGGTCATCATCCCGACGCCCGCATGGACCTCCTATGCCGATATCGTCGCCATCGCCGAGGGCAGCCCCATCTTCGTCGCGTGTGAAGCCGAAGCTGGGTTCCGGCTGAGGGGAAATCAGCTGGAGGCAGCGATTACGCCGAGAACAAAATGGCTGATACTGAATTCACCTTCCAATCCGTCCGGCGCTGCCTATGGCGAGGCCGACTATCGGCCACTGATCGAGGTCCTGCTGCGGCATCCGCACGTCCGCCTGCTGGTCGACGATATGTACGAGCATATTGTCTATGACAGTTTTCGTTTCGTCACGCCGGTGGCGCTGGAACCGCGCCTGAAGGCGCGGTCGCTGACCGTAAACGGCGTTTCGAAAGCCTATGCCATGACAGGATGGCGGATCGGCTACGCCGGCGGGTCGCGAGAGCTGGTCAAGGCGATGGCGGTGGTGCAGAGCCAGTCGACCTCTTGTCCGTCATCTGTCAGCCAGGCCGCCGCTGTCGAGGCACTGTCTGGCCCACAAGACTTCCTGACGGAAAGAACCGAGAGTTTTCGTCGGCGGCGCGATCTCACCGTTGACGGATTGAACGCGATCGAAGGCATCGACTGTCGCAAGCCGGAAGGGGCCTTCTACACCTTTGCCGGTTGCGCAGACCTGATCGGCAAATCGACGCCTGCCGGCGGACGGATCGAAACCGACAGTGATTTCTGCGACTACCTGCTTGAGGAGGCCGGTGTCGCGGTTGTCCCGGGCACTGCCTTCGGCCTGTCGCCGTTCTTCCGTATTTCCTATGCGACATCCGAAGGCGAGTTGAGAGAAGCTATCCAGCGCATTTCCGCAGCATGCGCGCGACTTGCCTAGGCGTCCAATCTGCAAAAAATGCCTAGGAACCCGTTCGATGCTGAATGATCCCCGCTCTCACGGCCTTTGGGAAGCGACCGCGCCGAAGGCTCCGATAACGGCTGCCCTCGACCGCCAGATTTCCGCCGACGTGGTCGTCGTCGGCGGTGGGTATACCGGTATGTCATGCGCGCTGCATCTGGCAGAGGCCGGACGCCAGGTGGTTCTGCTGGAAGGGCGTGAGATCGGGTTCGGCGGTGCCGGGCGCAATGTCGGATTGATCAACGCCGGGCCATGGTTGATGCCAGACGATCTTACCGCCAGGCTCGGATCTCTCCACGGCGAGCGCCTGCTGCGGCTGCTCGGCGAGGGCCCGGCAATGGTCACGGATCTAATCGATAGGCATCGCATCGACTGTGAATTGGAGCGAAACGGTACGCTTCACTGCGCGGTAGGCGCAGCCGGGTTGACGGAGATTCGGGAGCGCGAGGCGCAGTGGCAACGACGAGGCGCGCCGGTGGAGGTCCTAGACGCCGACGAAACGGAAAAAAGGCTGGGTACCCGGGCCTTTGCGGCTTCACTGCTCGATCGGCGTGCCGGCACGCTACAGCCGCTCGCCTACGCGCGTGGCCTCGCCCAGGCGTGCCTGCGCGCCGGGGCGATGATCTGCACTTCCAGTCCAGTTGTAGCGGCTGGCAAGAAGAACGGTCGACAGATAGTCACCACCCCGGGCGGCACGGTCGAGGCCGAATGGGTGGTGGTCGCCACCGATGCCTACAGCACCGGACCATGGATAGGCGTCCGTAATGAGCAGGTGCATCTACCCTACTTCAACCTGGCGACCCCGCCGCTTGGGGCCGAGCTGTTACAATCCATCCTGCCAGGACGAGAAGGCGCGTGGGACACCAACACGATCCTCTCTTCGTTCAGGCTGGACAGAGCGGGGCGGTTGGTGCTCGGCAGCGTCGGCGCGCTGCGCAACACCGGCACCGCCATCCATAAGGCTTGGGCGCGCCGTGCCTTGTCGAAACTCTATCCGCACCTTGTCGATATAGGGTTCGAGTATGAGTGGTACGGACAGATCGGCATGACGAAGGATGCAATGCCGAGATTCCACAAGTTCGCCCAGAACGTCATTGGTTTCTCAGGCTACAACGGTCGCGGGATTTCGCCCGGCACGGTGTTCGGTCGAGAGTTGGCACTTCTGATCCTTGGCGAAAAGACCGAGACTGACCTGGCCTTGCCACAATCTGAACTGCAAGAAATCTCCTCACTTGGTCTCAGGGAAGCGTATTACGAGACGGGCGCGCAAATCGCCCATCTGACGTCGGCATGGTATTAAAGCGCGACACGTTGCGTTCCGTCCCGCCGGAGACATTGCGAGGCAGCGACAAGGCCGATTTCACGGCTCGCGAGATCGGCGCCTCGATATCCGACACGAGCGCCGTGGCTGGCTAGCGGAAGGGCTACCGTTGAATACGTTCCAGCACACGTCGAGCGCTGCAACCAATGCAGCTGATCCGCCGGCTTTTTGAAAGTCCGACAAGACCTGCTCGTTCAGCCCGCCCTTGGTCGCGAATTCCTGGCTTAGCCGACCAAGGTTTGTCGACTCTTCCTTGACGGCAGAGCGTGTCAGCTCCGCGAAAAGAGGTGCCAGGTAGGCGCGCGCCTTAGGTTCGGACAGGCCCTTGGCACATAACCATTGCGTCGCATCGTCCAAAATGCCGAAATAGGTGGCCATCAAAGAACTGGCCGCGGCAAGAAGATCGTATTCTTCCTTTGTGGCGCATTCGACGGCGGTCCCAATCGCGGCAAAGAGCAATGCAACGTCCTCGTTCGGTGGAAAGAGGCCGGTTACGCCTCGGCGTTCCGCGACGAAGGGTAGGGGATTGCCTGGACAAGCACTACCTCTGCGCCTATCCAGCGCAAAAGCATCGGCCGATCCAACGTGGCGATTACACTGATAACCGTTGCTTCTGGGCGAAACCGGAGCGTCGTGATGACCTCTTCGGCAATCTGGGGACGGACTGCGAGAAAGACCGTATCGCAGGCGTCGACCACCGCTTGATTGTCGGAAGCGATACGCACAACGGAAAAATCCCGTTTAAGCCGTTCGGCAATGCCGGCATTGCGCGGCGAAACGACAATTTCAGGCGCCAGAGGAGGCGAGGCCAAGAGTCCTCGGACCATGGCGTCCGTGATCGCGCCGGTTCCGACGAACCCGGTAACGGTGGGCGTTGCCACGTCTACTCCGCGGCTTTGAGCGGGCCGAGTGCCACGTCCGTTGTGTAGTTCTCGCGCAGAAAATTGATGAAATTGGCTTGAAACTGGCGGGTGTGAGCGTGCGCCAGATCATCGGCGCGATCTGCATTCTTTTCCCGGATCGCCTCCAGCATCAGGTCGTGTTCGTCCGTCAGCAGATAGCCATCATGGGTTCGCTCGAGATACTCGAAATGCAAGTGGAGCATCCTCTGCCCCTGGTTGAGCAGACGCTCGTAAAAGGAGGCAAGATACGGATTCTTTCCGGCATGAGCGATCGCCATGTGGAACTGCTTGTTGGCTTCCGACATCTTGAGATGGACGCCGGTCTTGACCGCGCCTTCGAACTCCTTCTGCCGGCGTGCGATGATCTTGAGATCCGCGTCGCTGCGCAGCTGAGCCGCAAGGCGGGTGCACATGCGCTGAGCGATGTCGAGCGCCTCGACATATTTGGGAAAGTTTCCCACCTCGATGGGCGCCACGATCGTGCTTCGATTGGAGAGTGTCACGACCAATTCTTCGCCCGCGAGCCGAATAAGGGCTTCCCGCACTGGGGAGCGTGACATGTCGAAGCGTTCGGCCAAGCTCATTTCGTCCAGCAATTGGCCCGGCCGCAGCGTCAACGCCAAAATCTCGTTTCGCAGGGTCTCATAGACGTTTTTCCAGCCGGTGCCGCGGATGCGTTTTGATTCAGAATCGTCAGACACTTGAGCTCTTTCCTACGGTTTTGTGCAGTGGGCCAGAAAAACAGCGTGTCGGCAACGTAAACTTTTTTCTTGACTTTGTCGACACGAAGCCGACAATGCAACAGTCGACACGTAGACGACAGAACAGACCGGCGGACACGCTGGCAACGGGAACTGCGCGCAAGCGTGAAACTGGGAGATCGCTGATGAACACGGTCATCCGCAAACGGCACCGTGGTACGGCTAGGGCGCTGCCATGCCTCAAGCTGGAACCGATGGTCAGCTTTTTCCCACCGTTTCGCGTCTCAGGCGCGGTTACTTGGGAAGGGCTCGTCCTCTAAAATGCAGGAACCAGTTCTGGCCACGTTCAGGCAAACGTCCGGCTAAGCGCTAAGACTTGCCAAAGGCAGCTCTCATCGAAGTTTGTGATCAGGCATTACCAACAGAGGATGGAGACTAATGAAAACCGTATTTGGTCTGGCTTTTGCTGCTGCTGCGTTCGCATCGGCAATCGGTAGTTCAGCTCATGCAGCGCAGGGCGATACGCTGAAGGCTGTCCAGCAACGAGGCGCGCTCAATTGCACGTCCGGCGACGGCAATTTCGAAGGCTTCTTTGAAGTCGACGCCCAGGGCAAATGGCATGGCGTGGACATCGACTATTGCCGGGCAGTCGCCACGGCAATCTTCGGATCCGACGACAAGCTCAAACTCATTCCGATCAGCTGGGCGCAGCGTTTTCCGTCGTTGCAATCCGGCGACCTGGATCTGGTGATCAAGGCAACCGGCTGGACGATGAGCCGCGACACTGAGCTCGGTATCCAGTTCAGCATGCCTTACTTTGTGGGTGCAACGTCGTTCATGGCCCACAAGGATCTGAACGTCAAATCCCTTGCTGAGATGAGCGGCGGCACCATTTGCGTCGCCGGCGGCACCAGCACCGAGAAGCTGATCAGTGACTACCTCAAGCAGAACAAATTAGACATCAAGCTGATCACGTACGAAAAGAACGACGAAGCGACGGCCGCCTATTATGCAAACCGTTGCGATTCCTATGCCGAGTGGGCTCCGGTCCTCGCTGCTTCGCGCGCGGCAGCGGCCAACCCCGATGATCACGTTATCCTGACCGATACGCTGGCGCTGGAGCCGGAATCTGCCGCGATGCGTCAAGGGGACGACGCCTGGGTTGACCTCGTGAACTGGGTCATTGCCGTCGGGCTCATTGCCGAAGAAAACGGTGTCAACAGCAAGAACGTCGATGAAATGAAGGCCAACCCGCCGAACACGACCGTCGGCAAGCTGCTCGGCGTAACTCCGGGTATCGGCAAGCGAGTCGGATTGGCGGATGACTGGGCCTACAAAGTCATCAAGACCGTCGGCAACGCCGGAGAGATCTACGACAGGAATATCGGCAAGGACTCGCGCTACAAACTTCCTCGTGGCCTAAATGCGCCATGGCAAAAGGGCGGCGTCCTTTATCCGCCTATTCTCGACTAATTGCGATTGGACCTCGCCAGCAATCCGCTGGCGAGGCCCCGTTTCCGACTGCGAAAAAACGGAACGCTGGGAAGAAGCTATGGCGACTTTGCTTGGAAATCGCAGACACCGGGATCAAGCGCTGCAGGCAGCCTTCGTAGCGGTGATCGGCGCCATTGTGGTGACCGGCATTTTGACCGCGCGCCGGAATATGCAAATTCAAGGCGTTACATTTGGTTGGGATTTTCTGGACTACGCGACGGGGTCAACCATCCCCTTCACCCTGATCGACTATGACATTAGCTCGACCTATGCCCGCGCTCTCCTTGTCGGCTTCGTCAATACGCTTCTGCTTGGCGCGATTTCGATTTCGCTGTCTTTTATACTCGGCATGTTGATCGGAACCGCACGGCTTGCCAGCAACAAAATGCTGAGATGGATCGCAAGCTGGTACGTTCAGCTTTTTCGAAACCTTCCACTCATCCTGCAAGCCTTCTTCTGGTATTCACTCATCTCGCATCTGCCGCCGCCGAGGACGGCGATTGCGTTGCCCGGAAGCATCTTTATTTCGAACCGGGGCGTCTTCCTGCCTGCGCTGAACATCGATGCGATGCATGTCGTCATGGGCCTTGCAGCCGTGCTGGCCTTTCTCCTCGCAGCACTTCCACTTTCTCGGCGATACGGAAAAGCTGCGTTCGGCGTTGCTGTTGCTATTGGGCTTGCACTTGCAGCGCTGTCATTTGCCCTCGGCCGGCAAGTCGATGCTCCTTTGTTGAGCCTGCCGCAATTGCAGGGTCTCCGTTTCAGAGGCGGCGGGACGATCGTGCCAGAACTCACAGCGGTGATCATCGCCATCTCTCTGTTTGGCGCTTCGTATGTTGCCGAAATCGTCCGCGGTGGCTTCTTGGCCATTCCGACCGGGCAAACCGAAGCGGCGCAAGCGCTTGGATTGCGCAATTGGCAAATCTTCTCGCGAATCCGGCTGCCCCTGATGATCCGGATTGTGCTGCCGACGATGACCAATCAGATCATTTGGCTGATGAAGGCAACCACGATCGGTATTGCGATTGGCTACACGGATTTCTTTGCCGTCGTTGCCAATTCCATCAATCACTCTGGCCAGACTCTGACTTTGATTTTCATTCTGATCCTGGGCTTCTGGGCGATCAACATGTCGATCTCGGTGGTCATGAACGCCATCAACCGTGCGATTGCCCTGCCGGGTCATAAGAAATGAGCAAGGAGAAGGTTGTGGCTGAAATCGCGACCATCCAGCCCATGAAATCCGAGAGCCTGCTGAAAGGCTTTCAACGAGATTTCTTCTCCACATTTGGCCAATCGCTGCTGACGCTTGTTTGTCTGGCATTCGTCCTTTGGGCTGCGTGGACAATTGTCGACTGGGCTTTCATCAAAGCTGTCTGGACGGGTACGCCGGAGGATTGTCGCAATGTAGCGGGGGCTTGCTGGGCTGTCGTTGCGGACCGCTACAGGCTGATCCTGTTCGGCCTCTATCCCTATGCTGAACAATGGCGCTCGGCTCTCGCGTGCCTTGCGATCCTGCTGACAGCAATTTTGTCTTGCGTGCCTCTCTTCTGGTCAGCCAAGCGATTGCCTGCCGTGTGGATCGCCGGGTACGGCGCTTTCTACATTCTCATGAAAGGGGGAGTGTTTGGCATGCCGCTCGTGCTGGAAACGCAATGGGGCGGCCTTGCTCTGACAACGTTCGTTTTTGCATCCACCGTCGTCATCGGCATGCCGTTGGCGATTGTTCTCGCGCTTCTGCGGCGTTCGCGGCTACCAGTAATTTCATCCGTGACCGCGCTGTTTATCGATGGCATCCGGTCGCTGCCGCTCATTGCGATCCTGTTCACGGCCGCGATCGTGCTGCCGTTCACGCTTCCTGACTTTCTGGTCGGCGACAAGCTCTATCGTGTCATCCTCGGCGCCGCTGTGTTCTTCGCCGTCTATCAGGCTGAGATCATTCGCGGAGGCATCCAAGCGCTTGCGGCGGGTCAAGAGGAGGCTTCCGTCGCGCTTGGGCTGAACTACTGGCAGACGATCACTCGGATCATCCTGCCGCAAGCATTCCGCTACGCGCTGCCGGCCACGATCAATCAGGTGGTCATCGCTTTCATGGAAACCTCCCTGATCGTGATTCTTGGCTTCTTCGAGGTCACGGCGTCCGGCAATGCAGCCTTTTCCGCGGGAGGATGGAATTCCTTCTACGTCGAGGTCTACGTCTTCGTTGCATTGATCTATTTCACCTTCACGTTCTCGCTGTCGCGGTATGGCGCCTATCTCGAAAAATCGCTGAAGACGTCATCGCGGTAAGTTTGAATGTTTGAACGCTCATGAGGTTAACTGGCTATACCGACCGATTGTCCGTCCGTGCAGGCGAGACGATCGATATGAAGGTCTCCAGCCATTTCGGCGCTGACTATTTCGCCGATCTGGTTCGGATCTATTCGGCCGATCCGAACCCGGTCGGTGCGGGTATCGACATGCGTCCTGTTGCGGCCCATTTCCAAGGCCGGTACAGATCGGTGGCTAAGCCATCGTCTCCCGGCTCCTACGCCGTCATTCCACTTGGCGGGCTTCAGCGCTCCGACGACCTCACCTTTGCGATCCGCTTTCAACCGCGGTTCGTCAGGGATGAGCCTCAAACCCTCTTTTCGCTGATCTCCGCCGGTGGCAGCACGCTTAGCGCCGATATCGACGCGGCCGGGTTTTCCGTCATAGTCGATGCAACCTGGGAACGCCTGTCCGTCGTGCCGCAAACTGGCTGCTGGTACGAATTGCGCCTGCATTGGCTGGCCGGTCGCATCCGCGCGTCCTGCTACGACGTCTCTGCCGGCACGAGAATATCCGATCTCGATCGCCATCTGCCGTGGCCAGCGGGCGGGCTCTCAAGAATCATCCTTGCCGCCGGACGTGCGCCGGCTGACTGCTCGGATATGACGTCGTTCTTCAACGGCCGGCTTGAAAACCCCGCATTTTTTGTGGGCATGGAGGTTCCCGAGCACTTGGATCGCGGCAGGTCGGAACAACAAAAGATCGCGGCGCTTTGGGACTTCGGTCAGGGCATCGACACCGACAAGATCATTGATATCGGCCCGAACGGCCTTGAAGGGCGCACCCACAATTTGCCGGCGCGCGGCGTCCGCGGTTCGCGCTGGACGGGACGGGAAATGTCCTGGCAGCATGCGCCGGACGACTATGCGGCAATCCACTTCCATGAGGGCGACCTTCATGATTGCGGATGGGAAACCGACTTCACGTTCGATGTTCCACGCGATTTGCCAAGCGGCGTCTACGGGATAAGGCTCCGTTGCGAGGATGCCGAGGATATCATCCCGTTCTTCGTCCGCCCGAATTCAGATGGGCACAAGGCCCGCGTGGCCGTCCTCTTCTCGACGTTGACCTATCAGGCCTACTGCAATTATCCGCGCACGAATTACGGCGCGGCCTATGAGTCAAGGCGCGATGCCTGGGGAAGCAATCCGCATCATCCAGCACTTTATCCGGAATTCGGCCGCTCGCTTTACGATGTCCACGCCGATGGTAGCGGGGTCATGTTCAGTTCGCTCCTGCGCCCGCAACTGCTGATGCGGCCAGGCCTCTTCGCCTATCTCGACGAGAAAGGGTCCGGCCTTCGTCATTTCGCGGCCGACATGCATTTGATTGCGTGGCTGGACGCCAAAGGAATCGAGATCGACGTCGTCACGGATCACGATCTTGATGCAGAAGGTCTTTTCGCGCTCGAGGGCTATGCGCTGCTTTTGACCGTGACCCATCCTGAATATCACACATTGCGGTCTCTGGATGCACTCCAGCAGTTTGTCGATGCGGGCGGCAACCTTGCCTATCTTGGGGGCAACGGTTTTTACTGGCGTGTCGCGACAAGCGACATCTTTCCCGCCGCGATCGAGATCCGGCGCGGGGAAAGCGGCGTCAGAATGTGGGAAACCGAAACTGGCGAATGCTTCCATGCATTTGACGGCCAGTACGGCGGCTTGTGGTTGAAGAATGGCCGTCCTCCGCAAAAGCTGGTCGGTATCGGCATGTCGGCGCACGGGCCGTTCACGTCGTCCTACTATCGTCGGACTCAGATATCTAGAGAACCGGAGTTCGCCTGGCTCTTCGACGGGATAGATGACGAAATCATCGGCAATTTCGGCCTGTCCGGTGGCGGGGCTGCTGGGTTCGAACTCGATGTTGTAGATCCGTCGCTCGGCACGCCGGCTTCGGCGATCGTTCTGGCTTCCTCCGAACACCATCCAGTCGACTACGCCTGTGTACCGGAAAAAATCTGGAACCCGGACCTGCACTCGGCCGAGTGGCAGCGCAACCAGGTCAGGGCCGATCTTTGCCTCGTCACTCTGCCAAAAGGAAACTGCGTATTTTCCACAGGGTCGATCATGTTCTGCGGCAGTCTGCCGGTGAATGGTTTCAACAACAACATTTCACGACTGCTGGAGAATTTTGTCGCTGGTTGCCTGACCAAGGGGGAGGCGATCTGAATTTTGTCGGCATTGGGTCGACAGCCGTTTGACGAACCGCCGGTACCAATCAGTACTCGTCCGAATGCCACTCGAAAGATCAGCAAGAAATGAATTCAAGATGAGCATTTCAAATTCCATTGTGGAAAAGGATCTGGCATCTCACATCCATCCCTTCACCAATCTTGCCCGCCATCAGGAGATCGGCCCGTTCATCATCGGACGGGGCGACGGCGTTCGCGTGATCGACGATCAGGGACGCTCTTATATTGAGGCTATGTCCGGGCTTTGGAGCGTAGGCCTTGGATTCAGTGAGAAGCGGCTGGTCGAGGCAGCCACGCGACAGCTCGAAACGCTGCCTTACTATCACAGCTTCTCCCACAAGGCGCATGCACCCGGTGTGGAGCTTGCCGCAAAACTGGCGGAATTGGCGCCGGGCAATCTCAACCATGTTCACTTCACCAATTCCGGCTCTGAGGCCAACGACACCGTCGTCAAGATGGTCTGGTACCTCAACAATGCCCTTGGGCGGCCGGCGAAGAAGAAATTCCTGGCGCGCCAGCAGGGCTACCATGGATCAACGATCGCTTCGGCGAGCCTGACCGGTCTTCCGGCCAGCCATCGGGATTTCGACCTCCCGGCGATCCCCGTCAGGCATTTGACGTGCCCGCATTTCTATCGCTTCGGTTTGCCGGGAGAGACCGAGATCGAGTTCTCCTCGCGGCTTGCTCGCGAGATCGAAGACGTTATCCTCGCTGAGGGCCCCGAAACCATCGCCGCGTTTATCGGCGAGCCGCTGATTGCCGCCGGTGGCGTCATACCGGCACCTGAAGGTTACTGGCCACGGGTGCAGGATATTTGCCGTCGCTATGACATCCTTCTTGTGGTCGACGAGATTATCACTGCCTTTGGCAGGCTTGGTGCGATGTTCGGATCTGAATATTACGGGATTCAGCCTGACATCATGGTGCTCTCCAAGCAGTTGACCTCATCGTATCAGCCATTGGCGGCGATCGTCGTGTCGGAGCCTATCAACGAGATTCTGGTTGAGCACAGCGGCCGGTTGGGGAGTTTCGTCCACGGCTTTACCACGACCGGACACCCCGTCGCGACCGCGGTGGGGCTCGAAAACGTCCGGATCATCGAGGAACGTGGGCTGGTGGGACACGCGCGAGACATGGGCGTGCTCCTTCAGGAGGGGTTGCGGCAGTTTGGTTCCCACCCATTGGTGGGAAATGTGCGCGGGGCGGGTTTCGTCGGCGGCGTCGAGCTGGTGGCGGACAAGGCTACGAAGAAAACCTTCGATGACCGCGGAGCTCTTGGCGCCTATGTTTTCCGCCGCGCGCACGACCACGGGCTGATTATCCGTGCAATTTACGACACGATTGCTTTTTGCCCTCCACTGATCGCCAGCGAGGACGATCTCGCAGCCATCTTCACTGCGTTCGAACGAACGTTGCACGATGCAACCGAATGGGCAAAGGCAAACGGCATGAAATAGGCTTTCGGGGAGGCGGGCCTCGTCGAGGTGCGCCTCCCAAAGAGTGCAACGATTGCAGATTCTTGCCGACCGCGAGATCGATCGTTCCAGAATAGCGCATGGCGCCCGAACAGCGAAAGGATATTGTGACATGGCAGATCGGAAGGCCGCGGTCGAAGTGGACCGTCTTCACAAATCGTATGGGCATCACCAGGTGCTTTTCGATGTGAACCTGACCGTCAATGCGGGAGAAAGGATTGTCGTTTGCGGGCCATCAGGGTCAGGAAAGTCGACGCTCATCCGCTGCCTCAACAAGCTCGAAGACCACCAGAGCGGCACGATCCGGGTGCTCGGAACGGAACTCAACGACGACATAGAAAACATCAACGAGATCCGCCGCGAGGTTGGCATGGTGTTCCAGCATTTCAACCTGTTTCCGCATCTGTCGGTGCTGGAGAATTGTGTTCTCGCGCCCATGCTGGTGCGCAAACAGGATCGCAAGACCGCCGAGGCGCAAGCCATGACCTATCTCCAACGCGTCCGTATCCCTGAAAAGGCGAAGAGCTACCCAGGCGAGCTATCCGGCGGCCAGCAGCAACGCGTCGCCATTGCGCGAGCGCTCTGCATGAAACCGGAAATCATGCTCTTCGATGAGCCCACCTCTGCGCTCGATCCGGAAATGATCTCCGAAGTGCTCGACGTTATGACCGAACTCGCGGTGGGGGGTATGACCATGGTGTGTGTGACACATGAAATGGGTTTTGCGCGAAAGGTTGCGGACCGGGTCATATTCATGGACCAGGGCCGCATCGTCGAGGACGCACCCCCGGCCGAATTCTTCGACAATCCGCAGCATGAACGCTCGAAGCTCTTCCTGAGCCAGATCCTCGGACATTAGAGGCTATCCATGAGCCACAAGCAGCCTAACATTCTCCTCGTCATGTGCGATCAACTCACAGCGATCGCACTTTCGGTCTACGGGAACGCTGTTTGTAAGACGCCGAACATTGACAGGCTGGCGGCCGAGGGATCGGTCTTCGAGAATGCCTACTGCAATTATCCGCTTTGCGCGCCTTCCCGCTTTGCGCTTATGAGCGGGCGGTTGCCATCGCGGATCGGCGCTTACGACAACGCTGCTGAATTTCCGGCGGCCGTGCCGACGATCGCCCATTACTTGCGCGATGCCGGCTATTACACCTGCATCTCAGGCAAGATGCATTTTGTTGGGCCCGATCAGCATCACGGCTACGAGGACCGCTTGACGACGGAAATTTATCCAGCGGATTTCAGCTGGGTGCCGCCGAAGATCTATGACGAGTTGCAGGACGAGGAGGCAACCGGCAAGAGCAAAGTGCCATTCGGAGTTTCGAGCGTGGAGACGATTGCCGATGCCGCCCCGCTCGCGCGTTCCCAGCAGATCGACTACGATGACGAGGTGGCTAGGCGCGCCACGCAGCACATTTTCGACTGGCGACGCTATGGCGATGGACGGCCGCTGTTTATGACCGTCTCGTTCACCCAGCCGCACGATCCGTATGTGATCACGCGGGAATACTGGGATCTCTATTCTGACGAGTGCATCGACCCGCCGCGCACGCCGACGATCGCGCTTGAGGACATGGATCCCCACAGCCGGTCGCTACACTTCCACTACAGCCTCGATAAGTTCGAGGTGACGGATGAGATCTATCGGCGGGCGCGCCGGGGCTATTACGGCATGATCAGCTACGTCGATCAGAAGCTCGGCGAATTGCGCCGGACACTGGCGGATTCTGGCATCGCCAACGACACCGTGATCATTTTCACGTCGGATCACGGTGACATGATCGGTGAGCGGGGGCTTTGGTTCAAGAAGAACCTCTTCGATCCGGCAATCCGCGTGCCGTTGATCGTCTACCAACCGGGTGCGGCGGCACTTGCGAGGATTACGGCACCCGTCTCGCTGATCGACATTATGCCGACTCTTGTGGAAATCGCGACCGGTTCGACCGATGCCATCGTCACAGAACACGAGGGCGATAGCCTGCTGTCGTTGCTAGGCAAGGACCAGCCGGACCGTATCGTGATGGCCGAGCACATCGACGGCGGCACGAAGGCTCCG